>JBBALZ010000007.1:0-38644 GCA_040402735.1 Bdellovibrionota bacterium | reverse complement strand
GACGCGCGTTCTCAGCTTCAATCTCTGTTCGGATACCGCGGCCTCGAAATGCTTCAGCTCCATAGCTCCTTCGTGCTGCAAAGGCTCCAAGCTCTTTGTGCGTGAGCGCTCCAGCCTCAGCTAGCTTACACACCTCTTCCTTCAGACCCTAGTCGCACTTTCGATAATGCTGGGATCCCTCTTTAACCTCACTTTTTGTTATACGGTAACTACTCGCCTGATTTTAAGACAGCCTCAAGCAATGCCAAAACCTTAGGTGGCCAGCGCACGAGGCCGTACGACGGTTTTTCCTTGAAACGTAAAACCTCAGGTAAAACCGCCTCAAGCGATTCCTGCAACTTAAGATCTTCTTGATCTTCGGGAGTTTGGGGGATCTCATTTTTAAAAAGCCACCAAGCAACATTCACTTCCGCGCCGATCTCTGGGTCTTGCGCTAGTAGGTCTTGGGCAACCTCGACCTCCTCAACTGCCCCTTTTGTATTTCCAAGAGCAGCTCTCGCAAGCGCCCTGGCAAAGTGTACCCTCGGCACTGCACCAAGGGCCGAATTCAATCCGAGCTGCTCTCCTACAAACGCGTCCGTAGCCGTATATTGATGGAGCGCCACCAGCAGGCTTGCGTGATAACCTAGCTGAGTCGCTGTCGGGTCAAGAAAAAACGCTTCATACGAATAGCACAGAGACTCCTGCTCCGCGCCATCCGCGAAAGCCAAATTGGATATCGAACGCGCCACTATTGCTGCCTGCGCCCAGTTCTGCGCGCGCGAATACGCATCAAAGGCTAACTTTAATTGCTCGCGGGCGGTTCCAAGCTGCTTCTGTCCGACGTACACATCGGCCATAGCGAGCGCATATCGCGGATGATCGCCTTGACTGTGCCTAAGCTGCTGGAGCAACTCCAGAGCCTCCTCCGCATACCCCTGCTGACCGAGCACCACCGCCAAATTGTACCTAATTACCGGATCTCCTGGCGACAATAATAAAGCTCTCCTTAACCGCGATTCCGCGTCGAACAATCGTCCTCTACCAGCTATACTAATCGACTCAGAAACTAGCCCGGAAACTAGCAATTCATTTGATGAGAGAAATTCAGAGAGATCAGCGCCGGTTGCAGCAACGGAAAAATCATAATTACTACGCGGCACAGCACAGCCTACTAACAATACAAAAACCGCACAGATAAAAGCGCGCATCATCTTACCGCACTGTCATTGAAAACTTAGCGGCGACCAGAATCATAATTCCAAGCGCTGCTACAACATAAGTAACTCGATCACGTAGCGCGAAAACTAAAGGATCATCGTGCACAATCCCGCGCCTAGCCAAGAGCCAGATCCGACTAATCCAGTATAACAACAACGGACAGGCAAGCCAGACTAACGCTGGATTTGAATATAAACGCGCGATCTCGTGACTGCTAACATAAAGAGCTAATACTAATACCGATATATATCCACTCGCAGCACCGAATGCGGCGATCTGCTCTAAGTCCCCTACCCAATAGCCCCGTCCCCAGGTCTTCTTCTCATTTCGCTGCTGCAGCACAAGCAACTCGGAAAAGCGCTTGACGCAGGCGAGACTCAAAAATAGGAACATCGACAAGCCCATTAGCCACTGCGAAACTTCAATGTTTGATGCTACGCCACCACCAACAATTCTGATTGTATAGAGCATCGCCAGCAAAATAATATCAACTAATGCCAACGCCTTAAAACGAAGCGAGTACAGAGTGGTTAGCACAAGGTAGAGCCCCAAGAGAGCCACAAACTTAGCATGCACAAGGCCTGCTACAACAAATGCAGATGCAAATAAAATCGGGACAAGCAGCAACGCTGAACTAAGGGGCCACTCGCCCGACGCACACGGACGCTTCCTCTTCCTGGGATGTTGTCGGTCTGAATTGAGGTCAAGCAGATCGTTAAATAGATATACTCCGGAGGCGCACAACGAGAAGGCGACAGCGGCAAGAACCGAACTCCAAATAGCTTGCAGATCAAACCATCTATGCGCTAGAGCTACCGGAAGAAAAACCAAGAGATTCTTAAGCCACTGGTGGACGCGCATGCCACGAAGCCAGGTGGACACTGAAGCTCCCGTGACCGAAAGAACCTCGCCACGCGGAAACTCCCGCTGGAAGCGGCCTTTTAATGCGCTTGATGAAGATACGCAAACCTGGTGTCGCGCCCTACTCCACACAGAAAAATCAGCTCGTGAATCCCCGATATAACTCCAACTTTGCTGTCCGATGTGCGCCTCAATCGCCTCGGCCTTTGCTGTCCCTTTGCGGTTAGCGTGCTCGTCTGACGCAACGATACTATCGATCGAACCAATCCTGCGAGCGATTCCCGCTACCAGTGTGTGATGAGACGCGGAGGCGAGTATAATTCGACACCCGCGCTCACGTTGCTGCTTGAGGTAGGCGACTACCTCCTCTCGTAGGGGTAAATTATCAAACCTGAGGGCCGTTGCTTGCTCTGCCAGTCGAGCTTTTAGAACAGCCCTTCCTTGAAGCAGCCAGAACGGGATTACAAACAGGACCCACGGGCGCCGTTTGAGCGCAACAAGCAGAGACTCATACAGCAGATCCGTGGCCAATAAGGTGCCATCAACATCCGCGCATACTACCTGAACCTCACTTGAATTATCTAAATGAACTCCCTGCATTTACCTGTTCCTAGCTTACCGCACCCGCTCCGCGTAGATTACCATGATGCGTAGATTACCATGATATGGTACGCCACCAGAACTACGACCAAAAGGGGTGAATTTAGAGGGCATTAGTGAAATCCCCAGAAAAGCGACAAAAGGTCTCTATATCTGCGTTTTTTGGAAACTGCGATTAAGCTTCGTATGGGTAGCCCCCGCGGATGTCAGAAATAGCATTGCGCCTACACACCCCCCAAGCTACCCTCGACTGAGTTCAAACAGCTTTATCTCTGAGCCACGATATAGCTATCCGCTGGACTGAATTTAAAGGAATTGCGTCTTACATGGCTACTAATGAAAAAAAAAGGGAGCACCTCTCTTGGGGACGGTACCCCAGACCGCAAAACCAGAACGCTCTGACGATACGCTCGCTTGCAGAGCCCCTTACCCTCCCCGCATCATCGCAAACTGTTTTGCCCTATGGCCTGGGAAGGAGCTACGGCGATAGCTGTCTTAACGACGAAAACTTGGTCATCCCAATGGCAGGGTTCGACCACTTCATTTCGTTTGACCCTAACACCGGAGTACTACGCGCAGAAGCTGGCACCAGCCTCGCAACCATCCTTGAGATATTTGCTCCCAAAGGTTGGTTCTTGCCCGTCTCACCCGGGACAAAGTTTGTTACCCTCGGAGGTGCTGTTGCAAATGATATCCACGGCAAAAATCACCACGTCGCTGGAACCTTTGGCCGACACGTTCGACGCTTTGAGCTACTGCGATCAACCGGCGAACGACTTATCTGCTCTCCTACCGAGAACAAGGAGCTATTCTGTGCGACCATCGCCGGTTTGGGACTGACTGGTCTAATGACCTGGATTGAGATCGAGCTTATCCCGATCCGGTCACCTTACCTCGACACTCGCACCACTAAATTTCGTAATCTAGACGAATTTTTTGATATTTCAAAGGAAAGCGATGCGCTATTTGAATACAGCGTCTCTTGGGTGGATTGCACATCTGAGGGAGACCAGTTGGGGCGTGGTCTTTTTATGGCTGGCAACTTTTCCGATAAAAACAAACCCGCAAAACGAGCTAACCTCTCACTGCCATTTCCATGCGAAGCACCAGGATGGTTACTTAATTCGCTCTTTATGAAGAGCTTTAACACACTCTACTACAACAAACAGCGCTCTCGAGTTGTCGATGGCCTCACGCACTATGAACCATTTTTCTACCCACTCGATGCGATACTCAACTGGAACCGCATGTATGGACGTCGCGGATTCTTTCAATATCAACTTGTCGTGCCATTCGAGCAGGATCGCAGTATCATCAAAGAGATATTTGCTCGAATAACTCGTTCAAAGCGAGCCTCATTTCTCGCCGTCCTTAAAACGTTTGGAGATATCACTTCACCGGGGATGCTCTCTTTTCCTCGCAAGGGGGTCACTCTGGCGCTCGACTTTCCAAATGATGGCGCTCCGACTCGCAAACTCATGGATGAGCTTGATTCGATAGTATTTGCGGCTGGTGGATCGCTATATGCCGCAAAGGACGCCCGAATGTCGCCTGATGCCTTTAAAGCCTCATACCCGCGATGGCAAGAATTTAGCTCGCACATCGATCCTGCCTTTTCTTCGAGTCTTTGGCGTAGAGTTATAGGATAAACTGGAGCTTTGATTACCGATGAAAAACGTGATGATTGTAGGTGCGACTTCGGCGATAGCTACCGAGGTGGCGAGAGAGTTTGCAAAAATGGGTGCCTCGCTATTCCTCTTTGCGCGCAACGAAGTGCGGCTTGAGAACCTAGCAAACGATCTACGTGTGCGTGGTGCCCTCTCAGTACAGACTGCGACATTTGACGCCCTTGACCTCCCCTCACACGAACGTCGCCTCGAACAGGCACTTAAGATAATGCCGGATATCGATGCCGTTCTTATCGCGCATGGCGACCTCCCGGATCAATCTGGCTGTCAGAAGTCATATCAAAAAACTGAGGATGCCCTCCGCTCTAATCTTCTAAGCCCGATTGCATTTCTCTCTTGGCTGGCAAACTACTTTGAGGCCCGCGGCAAGGGCAACATAGCCGTGATCTCATCGGTAGCTGGTGATCGCGGACGACAAAGCAACTACGTATACGGCGCCGCTAAAGGTGGGCTCTCAACATTTTTGCAGGGACTAAGAAATCGACTAGCTCACTCAGGGGTATCAGTTACTACGATTAAACCTGGATTCGTTGACACTCCAATGACCGCGCACCTACCAAAGGGCCCCCTATTTGCGCAGCCTTCTACAGTAGGCAAGCGTATATACAAAGCTATGCTCAAGGAAGAGAGCATCGTCTACACTCCGTGGTTTTGGAGTCCGATTATGCTGATTATCCAGCACATACCAGAGTTTATATTCAAGCGTATGAGGCTCTAGGTTAGTAGGGCTTCGCAATTCTTCTGTCGCCGATTTTTGCAAATCACTATATTTCAAGCAGAAAGTTTATCTGCTTGATCAGCAAAGACTCTGCACGAAACTTCTCACAGAACATATCAGCACCGCGCTCAAGCGAAACAAACTCTAGGTCGTCTCCACACGCAGTGAGCATGATGACCGGTATATTTGTCCCGCATTCGTCTGGATCAATGCTCCTTAGAGCCTCAATAAACTCGAACCCATTCATCTCAGGCATCTTGTAATCTGAAACAATTAGATCTACTGGTCTTTCACCGACTACATCGAGCGCTTCAGTCGCAGAGCTAGATGCTATAACCCTAAATCCGGCGCGCTCAATAATCCGCTTAATGAATCTTAACTGGTCCGGGTCATCATCAACTACCAGCACAGACTGATTATGTGGTGACTGGCGCTGCGCTCTCGCACCACCATCTTCGGTGTCCCAAACCGCCATCCCTAAAACTTCGGTGTCACTGTAGGCACCTGGAATATGAACACTACGCTTTGGATTCGCCGACCGATTATGACCCATACCGACTCACCTCTCTACAACCTCACGTAATCGTTTGCGCCTCCTGCGGTTGGAGATCTTCCGTGCCTCACGGAAATGCTTCGACACGAACGACTCTCTGCTTACTGTTTTGAACCGCTTTTTTAAAAGCAGATACGCAATAGCGCTACTTATCTCCGGACGGCCCATGCGAGATTCTGCTAAACGACGAATTGACTATGCCCAATGGTTGCAAATAAGCTAAAGTCTAAATCGACGTAAGTACTCACTTGATTTTAAGATCGTCGCTGCAATTTTGTCGCTAAATGAGCTGATTTTGGCGGATCTTTTTTCTTGCCACCCCCTAGTCGGGGGTGCTTTTTTTGGTGAGTAGTTATTATCTCCACCCCGCTTTGCTCCGCAAAGCCGCCCCTTAATAGGGGCTAATGTTATTGCGGCAGCATTTGCTGAGTAGTTACAAATCGACTAAAGAACTGAGTATATTATGACTAAAGAGTTCGGAGTTGCGATAATTGGCGGGAGTGGTTACGGGGCGGGCGAACTGCTACGCCTCCTCTGTGCACATCCGTTGATTGAGGTGGCGGCTGTCACCTCTCGAACACATGCTGGTAAATCGGTTGCTTCGGTGCACACTAACTTGGAACGGATCTCACCACTCTCATTTTCAGAGCGGCTCTCAAATGATTGGATTAAACCCTACAATAGATCAGTTATTATCTGCTCAGTTCCAACTGGAAATGCCATACCGACCATAAACGAAATCTTAGACAACAATCCTGAGTCACTAACACCTATAATTGATCTCTCGGGAGATTTAAGGCTTACGGATCCGACAATACACTCTAAGCACTATCCAGAAGTACCTTTCTCTCCTGAATTGCGGTCGCAAGCCATATATGGTCTGCCTGAGATTACTACCGACCAACGGGTAGCTAAAGCGCGAATTATAACTAATCCAGGATGCTTAGCGACTGCTGCAATATTAGCACTTGCACCACTTAGAGATACTAATGCAGCGATTCATGTAGCAGTCGATGGCAAGACTGGAACATCTGGCGCAGGGCGCGAACCGCAGCCAGCGATGCATCATCCCAGTCGTGCACACGATTGCACAGCGTACAAGGTGCTTGAACATCGTCACGAACCCGAGATCCTACAGGCTCTCGGAGCCACGTTCTCTGCGAGAGATTCGTTTATGTTCGTACCGCATCTCTTACCAGTTTCACGGGGGTGTTTAGTATCATGCTACATCGCATGTCGAGACGCCGATAGCGCAGCGTCTCTACCTGAACTCTATCACGCATTTTATGCGGGAGCGCGATTTGTCCGTCTCCGCGAGCGTCCTTCACGGCTGGTAGATGTTGTGGGAACTAATTTTTGCGATCTGCACGTTGTGGTTCGCGGTAAACACGTCACAATCTCAAGCGCGCTGGATAATCTTGGTAAGGGTATGGCTGGCCAGTGCATTCAGAATCTAAACCTGCTGCTTGGACTCCCCGAGGAGACCGGACTAATGGCCTCTGCGCTCGGACCAGTATAAGGAACACACTAACTAACTACCATGAAACCGTCCCCGATAATCACCTCTGCTAAGCTCCTCGAATATTATCCGAATCTCGTACAGCATCGCAATCGATGTTATCTAATAAAGTACGGGGGCTCGGCGATGGAATTAGCCGATGTAAAGCAATCTGTATGCGAAGAGATCTCGGCTCTCTCAAAGATCGGGATTCAATTGGTAGTTGTTCATGGGGGCGGAAAAGAGATCTCGCGCATGCTAGACCGACTGGCTATTCCATCGCAATTTATAGACGGCTTACGCGTCACCAATGCAGACGCCATGTCTGTGACTGAGATGGTTCTCTCTGGAGCGATTAACAAAGATCTAGCGTCACGAATAACGCGGTGTGGAGCTCCGGCAATTGGTATTTCTGGACGTGATGCGCAGATCTTAGAGGGGCAGCACTTAAAATCATCAAGCGCGACCGACCTGGGGTTGGTCGGCGAAGTGACACGATGCAATACAGCTCCCATCAAAAACTTGCTCGATTCCGGATATACTCCGGTCATATCCCCTATCGCCGAAACCGCTGATGGAACACCACTCAATGTCAACGCTGATTATACCGCTGCCGCATTAGCTGGAGCTTTAAACGTTTCCGGCTGTATATTTCTGACCGACGTTGATGGAGTGCAGAGTTCGAACACACTCCAATCATCGCTCACTCCAGCTCAGATCGAGGAGATGATCGCCAATGGAGAGATATATGGAGGCATGATTCCAAAGGTGCGGTGTGCAACGCGGGCGCTACAGGCCGGATGCGAGCGCGCTGTGATCTGCAACGCAGCTAAATTTGCTATCGTCTCGCGGGCCATCACTGGCGCGTGCGACTCCGGGACCGCTGTAGTAGCTGCATACGGACAAACGGCACCAGATCGAGACTAGCCTATCTGATCAAGCAAAACGAATACCAGCAGGACTACGCTGGCTAGCCCATTACGCACAAAAAACACCTGATCAATCGAACGTAATCCATGCCTATGAACCACAAGGTGCTGGCTGGCAATTAACAAACTAAATATAGCCGCGCCACACCAGAACCAACCACCTAAATTAAAGCTTAAACCGAACTGCGCTAGAAAAAACAGGCTCGCAACGTGTAAAACCACCGAAGCGATTCTCGCGCCACGAATCCCAAATAAACTAGGCACACTCTTTAATCCGTAGGCCCGATCAAACTCCTGATCCTGGCAGGCGTAAAGGATATCAAAACCAGCCACCCAAAACATCACACTCAGCATAAGCGGCACTGGCTGCCAAGACCACTTTGCTGTAAGCGCATACCAAACACCTCCAGGAGCAAGAGCTAATGCAACACCCAGGATCAGGTGGCAGAGGCTCGAAAATCGCTTAAAGAACGAGTAGCCACAGAGAAGTACTAATACCGGAAGCGATAACACGCCGCAGTTCCACCCAAGCCCAAACGACGCAAAGATAAAAACAAATGCCGCCACACCAAAGAGCAACCAAGCTTCTCGATGCGACACCCGTCCAGTCGGTATCTCTCTAGCTTTGGTGCGCTCATTATCAGCGTCGATACGAGCGTCAACTAGACGATTAAACGCCATCGCTGCCGAACGCGCGGCTACTACGCAAACTAGGAGCAAGATAAGCTGCTGCCACGTAACCGGATATCTCCGACTCACCACAAGAAGCATTATCACCGCAAAAGGAAGCGCAAACACCGAGTGAGAGAAGCGAACAAGACTACCCCACGCAATCAATCGGTTCCCGGCCCACTGCATCTGTGAATCTTATGCCTCCTCTTTCCAGCGACGACCAAGGTTGTGCGCAATCCCCATGGAATCGATCACTTTCATAACAAATTGATCAACAAGCTGCTCAATTGACTCAGGACGCGTATAGAAAGCCGGCATCGCTGGTATAACCTTCACTCCATACCGAGACAACTTAAGCATGTTCTCCAAATGAATAGGTGACAGCGGGGTCTCGCGTGGAACTATAATTAAGGGGCGTCCCTCCTTCATAGTTACATCTGCTGCTCGGTGTACGAGATGACTCGGCATTCCGTTTGCGATTGCACCCAGCGTGGCCATCGAGCACGGGATCACAACCATACCAGATGTTAACATCGATCCTGAGGCAACACGGGCTCCTATATCCCTACTATTATAAAAGGTAACCTTTTCGGATGAGCAGCCACACAACTTTTCCAAACTAAGCGCGGACTGATTTATGGCGATCCCCTCCTCATCATTGAGAACACGAATAGCCGCCTCAGAGAAAATCACATGAACCTCATCAACAAGAGCTGGCAGCACCTGTAATAGACGTAGCGCGTACCGCACACCACTTGCACCCGTTACTCCTACCACCCAAACCGATCTCATAGCTTCTGCCACCACTGAATCACGTTGATAACTATCCCTTGCTTGCCACGTAAATAAACGCTATCCCGCCCATAAGAGAGCGCTGCTGAACACGTAAAAATCCAACATCTTTCAAAACACTAACGAATGCATCACCGCACGGAAAAGCTGCCGCGGTTCGCGGCAAGTACTCGTACGGCGCTCGATGACCAGAAATGATTCCACCGATCGCCGGAATAATCCAGCGCGAGTACAACCCAAAACAGCTCTTCCAAACCCTATTCTTAGGCTGGCCAAACTCTAGAATAGCCAAACTGCCCCCAGGCTTAAGAACCCTATAAACCTCCGCCAGCCCCCCGAACACATCCGGCCAATTTCTCACCCCATAAGCAACCGTTGCCACATCGAACTCACACTGCGTGAATGAAAGTTTTTGTGCATCTCCCTCTATCCAGGTCACATTAGCAATAGAGCTCCAGCGATTTCGAGCCACCTGTAACATTTGCGGGGATATATCAACACCTACTACTTCTCGATATCTGGGCGCCAAATGCGGTACAAGCGCCCCAGTACCCGTACATAGATCGAGGCATCTCCCACTCGGAACAGCCTCTAAAGCTCGCACCAAACTACGCTCCCAAACCCTATGCATTCCACAACTGAGTACGGTATTCAGTAGATCATAGCGATGCGCGATACCGTCGAACATCGATCGTACGCTAGCGGTGCTAACTGGGCTATCTGTTGCGCTTAGTAAGCTAAAAGTGTCCATAGGTTGTTATCCAGTAACTATACTATCTTTCGAGGCGAAACTTCCAGCAGCGCCAACTAGCGACCAAATGAGCTGGCTAACTACCTGCTCCGATTAGTCCTTTCTCGGCGCTAAATCACGCGCTATTATCCACTAAAACCAGGCACACGAAACGAAATCCATGAAATCCGCAACAAGTATTACCTCTGCGTCTTTATATCTTATTCTCCGCTTCATTCCGCTATTTTCTGCTCTCGGATTTATTGTGCTCTCAGACATGTCATTTGAGCGCTCAAGCCTGCTGGTAGATCGGTTCTTGCGCGCCTTTATTGTGCTCCTGGTATGGACGGTAGCTGAAGGAGTCCTAATGCTCTGGGTTCGGGAAAGGAATGCGGGTTCGCAAAAGACTAGAGGATACGGTGCAGTAGCCTGTATCCTGGGGATCCTTGTGCTTATAATCCTACAGGCTTTTAGAACCCAAGCCACCCAACCTCAGTTTCTGGTGCTCCTGGCTGTGTTGGCCACACGTGGCATGTCGCGCAGTTCGTGGGAGCAAGGTCGGCCGAATATGGCGTCTATAATCTCGCCGATCTCTCATACACTGCTCTGTGTATTATCCTTTCTTTTGGCGCTCGACATAATATCGTGGCAGGCCGTAGTTATTGGGCTCGGTGTAGGCGTTTTGACCGGTGCCGTAGATATCACCTGGTATGCGAGCAGCTTTCGTAGTGCGTATCCGCGCTGGCTGCTACCTCTATATAGACTGAGTGTATCGCTTCCTGCTGTTGCCATCAGCTCGCTTAGCCTGATTCGGCAATTACCACCTAGCTACATCATTACCTTGTCGTTTCTCTTGTTCAGCACGCGATATACCTGGAACGGAGGAAAGACATCTGAGATATCAAGCAATAGATTTGCACGCCTCGGGTGGCTTTACATGCTGTTTGTAGCTCTGGTGATCGGGGCCCGGATATTTAGTGAGTGATAACAATCCGTGGCTACCACTGTAGTTTCCGCGTATTTTTGGCCCCATTTAAGAAGAGAGAATTGCGAGGCCCTCCATTTCTGCGAATGTCCCTAAGGGAGACGAGGCAAAACCTCATAGCTTCCTTACAGCTAAACATGAAGCTGCCTCTGGTAAAAATAGGACATACATTCTTTATCGATGCGGTGGCGTTTCGTCTAAACAACAGCTATCAGGTAGTAACCGAGGAGGTGCAGTTCACCACAAGTGATCCCAAGTATATAACAGTAAACCGTCAGGGTATCGGATTTGTTAGCGACGACTATCTGGGCTACAACGCTACTGTCTATGCCGAATACAGAGGCAACAAAGCTTCCGTGACATTCGCCACTATTCGCGGATCTGCTGTTACAGGTAGCACATCAGCACTGACTAATTTGGTGATGAGAGTGTATATCTCAGAAGATTCATCACGATATTGCAACTGGCCTCACGTAGGCGCCACAGCCAAGTATCAAGACGGCAAGGAGCGATATGTTAATTCTAGAACACTATCTTTCGCCGAGCAGAATCCGGATGGCACATTTAAGCCAGCATCGTTACCGCTTTTCGGTGGTCGTACCTATCGGGCATCGATAACTTATAACGATGGCTCAAGCGCCTCTGGCGGTGGTGGTAATGCATGGGCATCGACTACGTTTGTTATGCCAAAAGAGAAGTTAGAGGGATTTCAATTCTATAACCCAGATACGCCGAAGGTGATCACTTTTCCATTTACTGAGCTGGAAACACCCTTACGACCATATAATAATATTGAAACTTGGAGGAGAGAGAAGCCGAGATTGACTCAGCCTTTGTGCTACGGCATTCAACCGGCAAGCAATAACTCAGCAGATCTCCGACTAACAGGCGGGTATTCAGCCATAGGAGTATACCCTCAATCTAAGCCGGGAGATTACACGATACAAGCCTTTGTTTATTGGACAGGTATGGGAACCTTAGAACGTTTCACCGCGCAGACTAAGGTTCGAATTGAGAGGCGCTACCTTTCTCCGAAAAATTTAATTGTTACTGGCCCAGCAGATAAAACGATCTACGGCAGCGGTAGTTTTTCTTGGTATTGGGTTAGCGAAGATAAACAAATAGTTCCAGTTAAAAACCCTGACTATGAAATTGTCCTTAAAAGAGGGGAGGAAGTTATAGATATGACTGGTAATACACCGCAGCGTATAAAAACTGATTATTATTACAATTCAAACGATTTTATCCATCACCTTTGGTTCACAGATCGCCCCAAAAGTATGGGATTGGATTACTCGCTCTCCGTTAAGCACAAACCTACTGGAACCACCGCGTCTCATTCATATCAAACCATAGGCAGTTGGGAATCAACAGACGCGCAAGCATCTGATCCACCATTAAAAGAGCCTCCTCAGGAAAACGAGACTATACATCCCGCATGCGAAAGATACTATAAGAATCCGACTGGATTAGAGTTCGCCGCCGGTACAGGGGCTAGAAATGATCCTTTTGTGATATGCGATATCAAACAACTTAAGGCGCTAGGGCAGACTCATTTAGGCAATAATTATTGTAGACAATCGGGGGTGCAATGCACTGGGATACTAAACAAGGATTATACTCGGCTGACAAATCACATAATATTGGGAGCCAGTCTTGATTTTAAGGGGGAGTTAATCAATCCAATCCTCCCTTGCCTTTATGTGAATTGGGGATCACCAACACGTTGGGGCTGGGGGGGCTTTATCCTCGATGGTCAGATGCGCTCTATCTCTAACTACGTGATAGTAGATAGTGAGAAGGACTATATGGCGCTGTTTAGTGAAACTCGGCATACGTATCAAAATCTTATCATCCGCAACCCAACTGTAAGAGGTCGCAAGTACGTTGCAGCTCTGCTTGCAAACAGTGCTATGGACTTACAGCGGCCGTATAACAATGATGAGTTGGAGAAAATTGATATCAGCAAAGCCGAATCAGCCAAACAAGGTCTACCCTACGGATTAAACAACATTCACGTTATCGGAGGCGTTGTTATCGGAGAGTCGCATATAGGGGGAGCCGCAGTCGGGTGGGAGGCGTTGAATGAGATAGGTGTGTATGGCACTCAAGTAAGGTATGGCGGGGGTGGTTCGATAGCTGGCGGCGTTACCCCAGGGCTCATCAGTGGTAACAAGCTCTTCTTTTCTGGAACTATATCTCCATATGGCGTCTCGTGGAGCTTGAAGTATCTTGGTGGTATAGCAGGGGTTAATATGGGCAGATTAACGAATACCCTGATGACCGGGAAAGTAATCTCGCCGGATAACAATTCGTGTTATTACTCAAATAACAACTGTTCAAGTACTGGAGGTGTCGTTGGTATCAACAGAGGGCATATTATCAACTCTCAGATGAGTGGCTTAGTTGTAACTCGGGGTGGACTTGTTGGTGGGATAGCTGGGGCTAATGAGTGGCATGGCGCATCCTTATTTGGCCAACTATTTGGACTGGATATTAAACATCCACTCTACTCAAGATCAAGATTTCCAGAGCTAGTCGGAATTATTCGCGCTGAAGTTGACGGCAGCGTTTGGGGGAGCGCATCTGCGCAAGAATATGAATGCTTAGGTAGAATAGTGCCAATCATCGGTGTTGGTGGTATAACTGGCTTTACAGCTAGCACCAACTTAGTCCGTAATGAGAGTGCCGGCACAGTTTCGGGTTCCAGTGGCGCCTCAACTTATGGCGCGCTAGTAGGACGTGATATCTCTGACATAAAGCTGCCACTACGTTTAGATAGCAATAAGATCACCCCAGGCGAGGGCAATCCAAACTGGGCGATCGGCTCTGGTGGAGGAAAGTTCACGATCCCAACCGTAAGTAATGTGCCAGAGCTATTTGATCGCTAAGCTAGAATAGATTATGAGAAACGTCACTACTCACCGGATTTTATGGTCGTCTTTCCAATTCTCCCACAAAATGAGCTGATTTTGGTGGATCTTCTTTCTTGCCACCCCCGAAGTCGGGGGAGCGCTTTTTTTGGTGAGTAGTTACTATTACGAAAAACACATAAAAACCCTCATGAATTTCAGTAGAATGGTCGACCTTCCGGAGTGTGGGTTGAGAATTCGCGGTAAACCCCAAATTCTCTGAGGAAATAACGTGCACGCGGACGCCAAAAAGTTTACGGCTTATTTTCGCCATTTAAAGCTATCTTTAAGGCTTTTAATCGGTGTTGTGTCGATTCCGTTCTTCTTTTTATTTTCAACCCAGGCAACCGCTCAACAATCAAAACAACTAAATGTAAAATTAGGCCAGGAACTCATCATTTCACAATCTAACGCCCAGACAAAAAGCCCTGACGGAGATATTCAAACGTATTCATCATCAGCACTCAAATCTATAACGACTCTGTCACAATTACCAAATCAATTTGCTGTCTACGTTAAGGGCAGGATCGCTACCGCTTCTATCAGTAGCGCTCAAGTAACTGCTGCAACAACTAAATCAATTAACGCGCCATCTTTTGTCTCAATCTCAGCTGATGAGTTAGATTCCCATTGTATCGCGTATCGCCTAAAGGGATATATTTGTGAGCCAAACACTGAGATTTTCCTCGCTGACACCAACCCCAATGACCCTGCCTTCACCGGCGCTTCGCCCTTCCAAGATCCATCTCGGCAACAGTGGGGCTTAAAGAAGATTAATGCACCTGCCGCTTGGGATGTTACTAAAGGAGATGCCCGACTCAATGTGGCGGTCATAGACAGCGGAGTGGACTACAATCATCCCGATCTAAAGGATCAGCTAGGCTATAATCGAATAGAGCTAAACGGCAAAGTAAATATTGATGACGATAACAATGGATTCGTTGATGACGTCTTAGGAATTGATTTATCCGGAAGCGTTACTGATTCCGACCCACTCGATGATAACGGCCACGGAACTCATGTTTCTGGCATTATCGGCGCAAATAGTAATAATCAATTAGGAGTGGCTGGCACAAATTGGAAGGCCGGCATAGTGCCAGTTAAAGTAGTGAGCGCTGACGGCAAAGGTTCATTATCGAGCCTAATACAGGGGATATACTACGCAGTCGACCGCGGAGTATTTGTTTTAAATATATCATTGGGATCACCAAATGAGAGCCAAGCATTAAATGAGGCTATAAACTACGCACGATTAAACGGAGTGGTAGTGGTAGCAGCCGCTGGGAATAGTAGCTCTAACAACGACTTGGATCCGGTCTATCCGGCGAGCATCGTATCGGACAACGTCATTAGCGTTGCCGCTACTGGAAGTTCAGATCAGGTCGCCTCCTTTTCAAATTTCGGCTCGCGCTCAGTCGACATAGCTGCACCGGGGGTTGGGATTATTAGCACCTACATTAAGAAATCAGGTAATGAAAGCGGATATGAAGTACTGTCCGGAACATCAATGTCGACGCCGCATGTAACTGGTGTCGTCTTACTTCTTTTGGCGGTTAAGATAGAGCTTCAACCATCTGAAATACGAACGATACTATTATCTACAGTGGATAAAATCGCCGAGCTGAGCACTAAAGTGATCTCAGGTGGTCGATTGAATGCTTATAATGCTTTGGTGCAAGCTTTCGGCGGCTCATTACCAACCGCTACTCCAACAAGCACCCCTACACAGACACCTACTAGCACGCCTACTCCAACTGATACACCAACTTATACACCCACACACACTCCAACGCCAACTAATACCCCAACAGACACTTCAACTCCGACGAATACCCCGACCAATACACCGACGAGTACACCAACTCCAACGACCACTCCATCTCATACCCCAACAAGCACATTAACCCCCACAAATACACCAACTAGCACTCACACCCCAAGCAATACACCTACGAGTACCCCGACTCCTACTAATACACCGACCAGTACAGCAACTCCAACAATCACTCCATCTAATACTCCTACAAGAACTCCAACTCCAACTCATACCCCAACTAGCACCCCAACCCCCACAGATACGCCTACTAGCACAGCGACTCCAACCGACACCCCGACTAACGTTGCAACTCCAACTAATACTCCGACTAGCACCGCCACTCCCACTAACACCGATACTCCAACGCACACCGCAACTTACTCTGCTACCCCAACCAATACTCCTACTCACACACCTAGCGCAACCAGCACTCCAACTTTAACGCCGACATCTACTCTTACTCCTACCAGTACAGCTACTGTGACGCATACTGCGACTCATACCGCTACTAACACAGCAACCTCAACTAACACTCCAACTTATACCGTCACTCCACCTCACACTCCGAGCGATACGCCGACAGTCACTCCTAGCATTACGCCTACCAACAGCCCAACAGCTACCAGCTCAATAACTCCTACCAGCTCAGCAACTCCTACCAGTTCTTGCACCTATACCCCTACTGTGACTCCGATTGATTCACCTACTACGACCCCGACAGATACTCCACACACGGCGGATAGAGAACAGACTCCGCCATCCATAGCACCTGCTCCTACTGAAATACCTGCATTAACTCCAGTAGCTATTGGCACAATAATTTCGATATCAAGAGATACGATTGCTGGTGATAGCCCAGCTTTTCGTAACGCACTAATCTACGCCCCTGAGGTAGTTAAGGTAACCATGGCTGATTCAAAGGGCTTCTTCTCACTCAAGGGTCCATTTGGCGATCATCAGGAACTACTATTGCAGATTCGCAGATTGACCATATCCGAAGTGGGGATAAACATCATCGTTCACCCTGGCAAATATCTTGCTCTTGCCAGTAACGAAAGAGCAATTGCCTATAACCCTGTTAACTGCAGAGAGGTTAATAAGCTTCTGCGACTATTTAATGGCGCGCGTCGCATCTCATCGATATACAGAAAAATGCGAAAAGAGTTAAAAATTACCTCGCTATTACATATCGCCGACAAACTGCCAGCATCTATAAGAGGCAACGCCACTCGTATCCAGATCCATGCTGAGCAGTACTATCGCTCAAGCGCTGGTGTACCTGAGATTCAATTGCTATGCCCGAAAGCTGAGCAGAGATGCACTCGTATCTCGTATGCTAATGAGCGCCGAAGGATGCAACACGCAATTAAACAGCTACGGCTAGAGCAGCTACTTTCAAATAGAGTCCTTCGAAGCACGAACCATCGAACGCCGGATGTTTCCCTTTCGATGATAAAGTCAATAAGAAGCGAATCAATCCGACTACAGACTCTGGTGCGCTCGCTGCCGCGATATTCTTATCGTTGCAAGTAAGCAATTCCGACTCGTTGCTGCGAGCGAACCGAATGGCATCGACTCCGATATGAGCAGTCCTCTTAAATCGGCAGTTAAGAATGAGAGATTCCCAGCACGCGGCGGTCTCCGATTCGTGCAAATGAGGGCTTTTGCTTCGCCAAAAAAGATCTCTGCCCTTCGACCCCTTTAGCGATCCTCACCTGGCCCAGGTGGGGCGAACTCGAAAGTTCGCGCTGCTCACCTATGGCCTAGATCTAAAATAACCCTTGCAGGCTCTCTAACGAAGTCTGGTTCATCTTGTAGTCAGACTGCTGCTTCTTACCTGCCTCAGCTCCGGGCTGCTCGCCCTCCACTTGCACATGACGCTGGGCGTACGCCTCAACTCCGGAACCAGCCGGTATGAGCCTACCCATGATCACGTTCTCCTTGAGGCCACGCAGATGATCAGTCTTACCAGAAACCGCAGCTTCTGTGAGCACCTTGGTGGTCTCTTGGAAGCTGGCCGCTGATATAAACGACTCTGTCGATAGAGCTGCCTTAGTTATGCCGAGCAACAACGGTTCATACGTAGCCGGTTTACCACCATTGGCTACAACTCGCTGATTCTCATCCATTAACCTGAACCGCTCAACATTGTCACCGATCAGGAACGCACTATCACCAAACTCACTGACCTTAACGCGCTTGAGCATCTGGCGAACAATTACCTCGATGTGCTTATCATTGATTCGCACTCCCTGTAATCGGTAGATCTCCTGCACCTCGTTTACAAGGTATGCAGCAAGAGATTTAACACCCTCAATGCGCAAGATATCGTGCGGATTAACCGCTCCATCAGTAAGCACCTCACCCGCCTTCACGCGGTCTCCGCGCTGAACCACAACGTGCTTGGTCTTGGCTACCAGATACTCACGTGGCTCGCCAAAATCAGGAGTTACTACGATCTTTCGCTTACCGCGGGAATCGTCACCAAAGTCAACAACTCCATCCACATCGCTCACGATAGCCGGATCCTTTGGTTTGCGCGCCTCAAGCAGCTCAACTACCCGCGGCAGTCCTCCCGTAATATCCTTGGTCTTTGTAGTTGCACGCTCTCTCTTAGCAATTACATCACCGGCATCGATATCTGAGTTGTGCTCAACTACCAAACGAACACCAACAGGCAAGTTATACACCCGCGTATCGCCGTTCTCACCGTGAACCACGATACGTGGTCTAAGGTCGCTGCTCTTATCCTTTGCCTGAACGATTTCACGCTCTACGAAACCGGTGCGCTCATCAGTACGCTCCTCCATCGTATATTCGGACACATCAACCCACTCAACACGACCAGCCAACTCGCTCAAGATCGGAATCGTAAACGGATCCCACTCACTGAGTAGAGCTCCTGGCTTAACTTCCTGCCCTTCCTCGACGCGCAACCGCGCGCCGTATACGAGCTGATGACGCTCGCGCTCACGACCATCAGCCTTATCAACGATCAGCAGGTCGCTCTTGCGGCTCATTACTACCGAAGTTCCATCACGACGACGTGCTACACGCACTCCCTCGAACTTAACAGCTCCAGCATAGCGAGCTTCTAGCGATGTAGACTCGGCGCGACCAAGTGCAGCACCTCCGATATGGAAGGTTCTCATCGTTAGCTGTGTTCCCGGCTCTCCGATCGACTGCGCCGCTATAACACCGACAGCCTCTCCGATATTCACTAAGTGACCACGCGCCAGATCACGGCCGTAGCACAAGCTGCACACACCGCGCTCTGATTCACAGGTGAGCACTGAACGGATCAGCACTGTATCGAGCCCTGCATTTGAGATCTTAGTTGCCAACTCCTCGTCGATCTGCTGATTTCTTGCTACTAATATGTCATTAGTAATCGGATCGCGTACATCCTCTGCCGCAGCGCGACCAAGGATACGGTTGTACAAGCTCTCGATCTCCTCACCACCCTCAACTAGGGCAGACATCTCAAGTCCTTCCATCGTGCCGCAATCAATCTCGCTGACGATACTGTCCTGCGCTACGTCAACCAACTTACGCGTTAGGTATCCAGAACTAGCGGTCTTAAGTGCCGTATCAGCGAGACCCTTGCGCGCTCCGTGCGTTGATACGAAGTACTGCAATACGGTCAAGCCCTCTCGAAGATTCGCCTTAATCGGCTGCTCAATGATCGAACCATCTGGCTTAGCCATTAGTCCTCGCATCCCGCCTAGCTGACGTATCTGCTGGCTCGAACCTCGCGCACCTGAATCGGCCATGATGAAGATCGGGTTAAACGAGGGACCACGCTTGGTCTCACCATTAACATCGCTCTTGAACTCAGTTGAAGAGATCGTTTCCATCATGTCGTTAGCGATTCTATCACCGACGTCCGACCAGATATCGATTACCTTGTTGTAACGCTCTCCGGATGTCACCAGACCTTCGCGGTACTGATTATCGATCTCAGCAACCTTATCGTCTGCCTCAGAAAGCAATCCCTTCTTAGCGTCTGGAATAACCATATCGTGTACCCCGATTGAGATACCAGAAATGGTGGCAAAATAATAGCCGTTATCCTTGAGTTTATCCGCTAGGAGCACCGTGGCTTTGTTACCAGCAACACGGAAGCACTCATCAATAAGCTGCGAGATCTCTTTCTTCTTCATCACTTTGTTAAAGTGTGAGAACGGCAGAACCTTAGGACACAGGTGATAGAGCAGTGTGCGGCCTACGGTTGTGGCAAACATCTCACCATCTACACGAACACGTACCTTAGCTTGGAGGTGTGTTTCCTGAGCTTGCCAAGCTAACCACACCTCATCAGGACTTGAATATGCCTTATTTTCACCTAGCACAAACGGCCGCTCACGCGTCATATAATACAATCCAAGAACGATATCCTGAGACGGAACGATAATCGGCTTGCCATTGGCCGGACTCAAGATGTTATTGGTCGACATCATTAGAACGCGTGATTCTACCTGCGCCTCGACTGAAAGCGGAACGTGTACCGCCATCTGGTCACCGTCGAAGTCGGCATTAAACGCCGTACAAACGAGAGGATGAAGTTGAATCGCCTTTCCTTCGATAAGGATCGGCTCAAACGCCTGAATACCGAGACGGTGCAGAGTTGGAGCTCGATTTAATAGAACTGGGTGCTCACGGATAACCTCATCGAGGATATCCCAAACTACTGGCTTCTCCTTCTCTACCATCTTCTTAGCGCTCTTAATCGTGGTCACATAACCACGCTCCTCAAGCTTGTTGTAGATGAATGGTTTAAAGAGTTCGAGCGCCATCTTCTTCGGCAGTCCGCACTGATGCAAACGGAGCTCTGGACCAACAACGATTACTGAACGCCCTGAGTAATCAACTCGCTTTCCAAGAAGGTTCTGACGGAAACGTCCACCTTTACCCTTAAGCATGTCGCTCAATGACTTAAGCGGTCTCTTATTTGGACCTGTAATAGTGCGTCCACGACGGCCGTTATCAAACAGTGCATCTACTGATTCCTGAAGCATGCGCTTTTCATTGCGAATAATGATATCCGGCGCATTAAGTTCAAGGAGCCTCTTTAGACGATTGTTACGATTGATAACACGACGGTAGAGATCATTTAAGTCGCTGGTGGCAAACCTTCCACCATCAAGCGGAACAAGAGGTCGAAGGTCTGGGGGTATTACTGGAACTACATTTAAAATCATCCACTCCGGGCGATTGCCGCTCTGCTGGAAGGATGTTAACACCTTTAGACGCTTGGCTAGCTTCTTCTTCTTAGCCTCAGATGTCACCTCTTTCATCTCTTCGCGCAGCTCTGCGCAAAGTGGATCTACATCAATAGCCTTAAGGAGGGTAAGAATCGACTCTGCTCCCATACCCGCTTCAAACGAAGACCCGAACTCTTCGCGAGCAGCTCTGTAATCGCGCTCAGTGAGTAGCTCGCCCATCTTAAGATTAGACTTACCTGGATCGGTAACAACAAAGCTCTCAAAATATAGGACCTTCTCTAAGTCACGAAGAGTCAGATCAAGGATATTACCGATACGGCTCGGAAGACTCTTCAAGAACCAGATATGAGCAACTGGACAAGCAAGCTCAATATGACCCATACGTTCACGACGAACCTTGGACTGGATTACCTCAACTCCGCACTTTTCACAGACAACTCCGCGGTGACGAAGTCGTTTGTACTTACCGCAGATACATTCATAGTCCTTTACTGGGCCGAATATCTTGGCGCAAAAGAGACCATCACGCTCTGGCTTGAGTGTGCGGTAGTTAATCGTCTCAGGCTTTGTAACTTCGCCGAACGACCAACTGCGAATCCTTTCAGGACTAGCAAGAGATATCTTTAGCGCGTTGAACTTGATCGGATTCTTCGGTCGCTCAAACAAATTAAATAAATCGTCCATCTGTTATACCTCTTAGTTGAAAGCAGTACCGTGACCGGCATTAGTGCCGGTCACGGATTTCATTAAACGGCCGCTAGAGCTGGCCCTTCACTCATAGATCTTGAAGGTGTTTCCTCGTCCACATTAGCTGGCTGTTCCTCAACCAGCTCAACATCGAGACCTAGAGATTGGAGCTCCTTCATCATCACGTTAAAGGACTCAGGCAAACCAGGTTCAAGGACGTGCTCACCCTTCACTATCGACTCGTACATTCGAGTCCTACCGGCTACGTCGTCAGACTTAACCGTTAAGAACTCCTGGAGTGAGTAAGCGGCACCATAAGCCTCTAGTGCCCAAACCTCCATCTCTCCGAGTCTCTGTCCTCCAAACTGCGCCTTTCCTCCCAGCGGCTGCTGAGTCACAAGCGAGTATGGTCCGATTGAGCGCGCATGTATCTTGTCGTCGACCAAGTGATCGAGCTTCAACATATACATTACGCCGACAGTTGCTCTCTCAGAGAACGGCTCTCCTGTGCGGCCATCGTATAGCTGAATTTTGCCATCAAGAGGCGCACCTACGAAATTGAGCAGCTCCTGAATATCGCTCTCTTTTGCCGCATCGAACACTGGAGTTGCCAGTCGCACTCCTCGTGCCTCACGACAAGCAAGAGTTAGCAAATCACCATCCGGAAGTGACTTTAGGAACTGCGCATGAGAACTTCCCTTATAGGCAAGTAACAGCACTTCACGGATCTTAGCGACTGTCTGCTTTTTGCTCTCAGTGGTTGTCTCTTGACGATCAACTCCGGTCAGTGGGTCGATAATTGATTCAACTAGGTCGCCTATTCGGCGGCCAAGCAGATACGATGCCCATCCAAGATGAGTTTCAAGTATCTGCCCCACGTTCATTCGAGAAGGAACTCCGAGCGGATTCAAAACCATGTCAACTGGAGTACCATCAGCCAAATACGGCATGTCCTCCTGTGGGAGAACTCGCGAGAGAACTCCCTTGTTTCCATGGCGACCTGCGACCTTATCACCCACTTGGATCTTGCGCTTGCAGGCGACAAAGACCTTAACCATCTTGATGATACCAGGCGCAAGCTCATCGCCTTCCTTAAGCCGCTTGATCTTTTCGTTGAGGTGCGCGCGCTTATTGTTGATCAACTGGCCGGTGCTCATAACCACCTTGTTGATCTGCTCCTGGAGCGCCTCGTCACCAACCTGAATATCGCGTAGATACTCAAATGGCACATCCGCTAGCACTTCAGCTGTGAGCGTCGCCCCTTTCTTGACTAACTCAGAGCGCTTTTCATCGACAAGCCTTGCGGTTGTTGTGCGACCAACAAGCGCGGCTACAACTCCCTTGAGAGCTGTATCCTTGAGGATCTTAATCTCGTCCTTCTGATCCTGCTCAAGCCTGGCGATTTCTCGCTTCTCAAGTTCTATAGTGCGCTCATCTTTGTCGGTGCCCTTACGCGAGAAAACCTGAGCCGCAATTACCGTGCCTTCAACTCCTGGAGGGAGCTTCAAGCTACTATCACGAACCTCTCCTGCCTTCTCGCCAAAGATGGCTCGCAAAAGCTTCTCTTCGGGACTGAGCTGGGTCTCACTCTTTGGCGTGATCTTACCAACGATAATATCGCCTGGCCCAACCTCTCGACCGATACAGATGATTCCTGATTCATCCAGATTTCGAAGAGCGTCCTCTCCAACATTTGGAATATCGCGAGTGATCTCCTCTTTTCCGAGCTTTGTATCTCGCGCGATACACTCGAATTCCTCGATGTGCACCGATGAGAATACATCCTTCTTAACCAAATTCTCGCTAATGAGAACTGAGTCCTCGAAGTTGTATCCATTCCACGGCATGAACGCTACGAGACAGTTCTGACCGAGCGCAAGCTCTGCCATATCTGTGCTCGGACCATCCGCAATAACTTCATTCGCAGCAACACGCTCACCAGCGCGAACTATTGGTCGCTGAGTGATACAGGTATTTTGGTTCGATCGGCGATACTTAACAAGCTTGTAGATGTCTACTCCTGTGTCGAGCGAATCATCTGAAACTTCATCGGCCTTTATTACTATCCTTCCGGACTCAACCACCATCACCGTGCCGGCTCTCTTGGCAACTATCGTTGCGCCAGAGTCACGAGCAACTACGTGCTCCATACCGGTTCCAACTAGAGGAGCCTGTGCATTCAAACACGGCACAGCTTGACGCTGCATGTTCGAACCCATCAAGGCACGGTTAGCGTCATCGTTCTCAAGAAAAGGTATTAGAGAAGCAGCCACACTGACGATCTGCTTAGGGCTGACATCAAGCTTAGATACCTCCTCCGGTGGCACCAAGAGGTACTCGCCGTTTCGTCGGACTGGAATAGCCGACTCCGTGAGTTTCCCCTTAGTATCCATCTCTATGCTTGCTGGAGCTATCGTCTCTCGCTCCTCCTCCAGAGCCGATAAATAGACGATATCGTTCGTTACCTTGTGGCTATTATCAACCACTCGGTACGGGGTCTCGATGAATCCAAACTCATTGACACGCGCATAGACCGCGAGCGACGCGATCAGTCCGATGTTTGGGCCTTCTGGTGTCTCAATCGGGCAGATACGGCCGTAGTGAGTCGCATTAACGTCACGCACCTCAAAGCCGGCACGATCCCGCGTCAAGCCACCTGGCCCAAGCGCTGATAGACGACGCTTGTGCGTAATCTCTGAAAGCGGATTGGTTTGATCCATGAATTGCGAGAGCTGCGATGAGCCGAAGAACTCCTTCACAACCGCTGCAACAGGCTTGTAGTTGATCAGATCCTGCGGAACAAGGGTATCGATATCTTGCATGCCCATCCGCTCTCGCACTGCCCGCTCCATTCGGACTAAGCCGATGCGGTATTGATTCTCGATCAGCTCTCCAACCGCACGAACACGCCGGTTACCGAGATGGTCGATATCGTCTATAGAGTAGCGCTGACCATCGGTCGAGTTGCGCAGCTCAAGCAAATAACGCACCGTCTCCTTAATATCATCTGGAGAGAGTACCCCCTGATCCATCGGGGGCGCTTCTCGTCCCTGAGAGATGTAGAGCTTGTGATTAAGTTTATACCGACCGATATCCGAAAGGTCGTAACGATCGGCGTTAAAGAAAAGGTTCTTAAACGTGGCCTGTGCCGTTTCAGGACGCGGCGGATCCCCAGGACGTAAGCGGCGATATATCTCAACAAGGCTGTCGATAGTTGGCCTACCAGATAGACGCGAGAAGAGAGTGTTATCTCCAGCCATCTTGTCGGAGATAAGCGTTTTCCAGAGCGAATCACCTATGTGGTTATCCTCAAGATATAGAACTCGGATGCGATCAAGCCCAAGCTCACGCTGGGCTGTAATAGCGCCCTTCTCAACGACATCGCCCTTTGAATTAACCTTATCGGCCTTGAGCTCATCGCCAGCGTTTACAATAATCTCAAATTGCCCACAGATCGCCTTAGCGTCCTTCTCGTCGAGCTCCAAAACTGCAGATCCAACGCGCTCGCGGATGATATCCCAACCGACTAAAACTTCGCCCTTTTCAGCGATAACCTCTCCCGTCTTAGGATTAACAACGTTATCTGTAGCTTGGACAACCGTCTCAGCAGCAACCATTCCTGGAACGGAATCCGGAGATATCTCGATCTCCTTAACTCCAGCTTCTCGAAGACGGCGAATAACTGCCTTGTTAAACTTACCTCCCTGCTTTACGAGAACTTTTCCATCCTCTTTAATCTCACGGAAAGCCTTCTCTCCATCAAGCTGATCAGCCTTAAACTCTTTGGTCACGACTCCGCGCTTACCAAAGATTACGGTATCGGTCTTAAAGTACGACGCCAGAATGTCATCCGCTGACATACCGAGCGCGCGCAACAGAACGGTTGCATTGAGCTTACGGCGACGGTCAATACGCACGTGCAGGATATCCTTCACGTCGAACTCGAAGTCGATCCATGACCCACGGTATGGAATAATACGACTTGAATATAGCAACTTTCCAGATACGTGACTCTTACCATCATCGTGGTCGAAGAAGACTCCAGGCGAGCGATGAAGCTGGCTCACTATTACCCGCTCGGTTCCGTTTATCACGAACGTTCCACGCTCGGTCATCAAAGGGATCTCACCGAAATACACAACGTCTTCCTTAAGAGCGCTTAAGTGCCTCGCTCCTGTCTCTGGATTTACATCCCAGAGCACCAACTGAATCGTGACGCGTAGCGGCGCTGCCCACGTCATGCCGCGATCACGACACTCGTCCATGTCGTACTTTGGAGTACCGAGATTGTACGAAACAAACTCAAGAGACGCGGTGTTGTTATAGTCTCTGACCGGGAATACAGATTTAAAGACCTTCTGCAGGCCTATATCCTCTCTCTTGTCAGCATCAACTGAGGACTGCAAAAATCTTTCGTAAGAACTTCTCTGTATCCCGATCAGGTTCGGAATATCTGCTATCTCACTGATTTTTGAATAACTTTTACGGAGGCGAAGGTTGGTCTTGATTTTGGATGTCATACGTAAGTGACTCTAACAGCAAGAGCTCATCGGCCCCGGCTATGGGCCTGATGAGCTCGCGCGTCCCTTCCCCATCCGCTACTATCGGTCCGACGTACGGGCGATAGCAGAGATTGGGGAATAACATTCAGTGTAGATAACCTGCGCGCGCCTTATGCACTGCCATCGTCCCCTGAGCTCTGTTGAGGAAAACAGCTGACCCCTGCACTTACCCACGCCTTTGGCGCATGCAAGCTTTAGGGATATCGCGCAAGCTCACTACCTAACTAAATTTAATCGGGATTTGCCGGAACCCGACAAAACCCGATACTAGGCCAAATTGGCCCCCAAGGGAAGCCCCTGGGCAACCCCCCGGAAAACAATGCACCACTTTTAATTTGGCACTTAAGATAACTCCCAAACGCCAGACCAAACGGATGCCCCACTTACCGGGGTTCTCTGGACTACTTAAGCGAAGCCTTAGCGCCGGCCTCTTTGAGCTTCTTAACGAAGTCCTCAGCCTCTGCCTTAGCCACACCCTCCTTGACGAGCTTTGGAGCACCGTCAACGAGGTCTTTAGCCTCCTTGAGGCCAAGTCCGGTGATCTCACGAACAACCTTGATCACCTTCACCTTCTCGGCTCCGGCATCATCAAGCATAATCGTGAACTCGGTCTTCTCCTCAACAGCTGCAGCACCAGCAGCTGGAGCACCTCCAGCTACCATAGCAACAGGAGCAGCAGCACTTACGCCGAGCTCCTCTTCCAGCTTCTTGACCATCTTGGCAGCATCCATCAGGGACATACCCTTGATGTAATCCACAACGCCTTCAAACGTGTAGCCTTCTGACATGGTTTTACTCCTTTACTAACGACACAAATAAACTTAAACGATTCCTATTTCCCTACCCAACTACGACGTACTAAGCCGCAGCTGAATCTTCTCCTCCGAGCTTCTTGCGGTAGGCCTCGATCGAACGTACCACCTGCGCGCTAGGCTCCGACATCAGTCGCACCAGCCGCGTTGCAGGCTCATTGATGAGGGCCAGCAACATGGCGAACGTCTCTTCACGACCAGGCATCTTCGATAACGAATCTACCCCTGCCGCGTCAACGTACGCGCCATCTAACCAACACCCTTTCACTCGAAACTTATCAGCGTTCTCTTTCGCAAACTTAGCCAACACCTTAGTCGGCGCAATCGGATCCTGATCGCACGTTACAACTAACGTTGGTCCGACGATCGACTCAAGAAACTTATCTAACTCTCCGGCCTTTGCATCCCTTGCCGTCCTAGAAACAGCTAGACGCGCCAAAGTGTTACGAACTACTCGACCTTTAGAGCCAGCTTTACGCAGCTCACGGCGCAGCTCGGTGATCTTAGCTACTGTTAAGCCGCGATAATCGACACACACAGCAACCTGAGAGCTGGCGAAATCCCCGATTATCAGGTCCAACTCAGCTTGCTTCTCTGCTTTGTTCATACTCCTAAACCCCTTTTAAATCGCCCTCTGCTCGCTTTCTATTAAGCCCTTCATTATGCTCTAAGCGCTGCAACATCGAGCGCCACTCCTGGCCCCATCGTCAACGACATGGAAGCACTCTGTAGATAGACACCTTTGCTAGATGAAGGCTTTGCCCTGTTAAGCGCCTGGAAGAGCGCCTGAGCGTTCTCCATAATTTTTACAGCGCCAAACGATGCCTTACCAACTGATGCATGAACGATTCCAGCCTTATCGACTCGGTACTCTGCGCGACCCGATTTCACTGATTTCACCGTATCACCAACGTCAAAGGTAACAGTACCGACCTTAGGAGATGGCATAAGTCCTCTCGGTCCGAGAAGCTTACCTACCTTACCAACTTGGGCCATCATGTCTGGTGTTGCAATCACGCTATCGAAATCAAAGAAACCACCCTTGATCTTCTCAACTAGATCGTCTCCTCCGACGAAATCCGCTCCGGCTGCCTGGGCTTCTTGAGCTTTGTCGCCCTTGGCAAATACAAGTACGCGAACATTCTTACCGAGTCCGTGAGGCAAAGCTATTGAGCCTCGGACGTTCTGGTCAGCCTTCTTTGGATCAACTCCTAGACGAACAGCAACCTCAACAGTCTCATCAAACTTTGCTGAAGCAGTGCTGGCTACTGCCGCGCACCCCTCTTCAAGAGAATAAAACTTGCCGGCCTGGACCTTCGCCCGCGCTGCCCGAATTCTTTTTCCTTCTTTTTTGCGCGCCATAAATCTCTTAATCCACCACTCTACAGCTAAATCAAATAAGCTACCGGGAATAAAATGAGCCGGTAGCCTAGGAATTAACAGCCCAGAAGTCAATATCTGCCAGGCTAATTGATAACGTCTACCCCCATACTTCTTGCGGTTCCTGCAACAATTTTGAAGGCAGCCTCCTCATCATAGCAATTGAGATCCTGCATCTTCTGCTTGGCTATCTCGTAAACCTGAGCCTTGGTAATCTTACCTACTTTATCCTTGTTCGGAACTGCCGACCCCTTATCGAGCTTTAGCGCCTTCTTAATCAGGTACGAAACCGGAGCTGTCTTGAGCTCAAAAGTAAACGAGCGATCCTTATACACAGTGATGACAACCGGAACGACTTCGCCCTGCTGCTTCTGCGTCTTTGCATTGAACTGCTTGCAGAACTCCATAATGTTCACGCCGTGCTGTCCAAGTACTGGACCGATCGGAGGAGCAGGATTGGCCTGACCACCCGTCACCTGAAGCTTGATGTATGTTGTAATCTCCTTTGCCATCTTCAACACCTCTTACTACGTAAAAACTCGCTTAAAATCATCCCCGCACTCGGGGCATTCCTAGCTCCCAGCTAGCACTTCTCTACCTGCATAAAATCTAGCTCTACCGGCGTAGCTCGACCGAAGATACTAATGAGCACCTTAACCTTGCCACGCTCTGGGCGAACCTCTTCGATTGTTCCGTTAAACTCGGCAAACGGCCCATCGATAACCTTGACCGCATCACCTTGCTCAAAGTTCATCTTGGCCCGCGGCGATGCAGCACCCTCTTCAACCTGACTAAAGATCCGCGTTACCTCATCCTCACTCATCGGCTGCGGATTGGTGGCATCTCCTACAAAACCATTTATCTTTGGTGTCTCTTTAACGAGATGCCAGCTCTCCTCATTCATCACCATCTGAACGAGAATGTACCCAGGAAAGAACTTTCGGGTTGAGGTCTTCTTCTGTCCCTTAACGAGCTCAACAACCGTCTCCTGAGGAACGTGAACCTCCCCGAAAAGATGGGTCATCTTGTTGAGTCGGATGCGCTCCTCGAGTGCCTGCTTCGCCTTACTCTCGAATCCAGCGTACGCTTGAACAACGTACCAGTTCATCTTCTGCTCTGTTGTACCCGTTGATTCCATAACGATTCTTTTAACGTTTAATCCGACCGCTTATCTCCATCCGCCATAGCGTTTGGAACAACCTACCCTATCATCTTTGCCATAATCCAGTTAAACACCAGGTCCATCACAAAGAGACACATCGAAATGAACACTATGATCATCACCACTACTCCCGTCAGCCTCATAGTTTCCTGGCGGGTCGGGGTTTGCACCTTCTTTAGCTCTTCAACGCTCTCGGAGACGTAGTCTACACCACGAGACATCAGCCCTGATGGAGCATCAGCAACTTTATCGCCCATGAACAAATCCCTAATGAAATCAGCAAGCTACCCTCAAAAGAAGCCCGCGAGGCACTTGCCTGACGTAAGGAGAAGCAGCCTTACGTTACGGCGCGGTAAGAGGAAACTTGTATTTTAGGCCATCCCCTTTTGCATCGGTGGGGACTCACCATAGAGAGAGACCGTAGCACAAAATAATTGACAGAGCAAATGCTCACCGCAAATTTTCCCAACCTAATAACGGGCGGGGGGACAATAGCCCCTGCGCGAGTGATTTTTCAAAAAAATCCCTCGCCATCGCAGGGCGAGCGCAATCTTGGCGGAGCCAAGTTGCGCCGCAGAGGACAGTAGACCCTGCGCGAGTGATTTTTCAAAAAAATCCCTCGCCATAGCAGGGCGAGCGCAATCTTGGCGGAGCCAAGTTGCGCCGCAGAAGACAATAGCCCCTGCGCGAGTGATTTTTCAAAAAAAATCCCTCGCCATAGCAGGGCGAGCGCAGCGTTTAGCCGCTACGATTTAGCCTCGAGTTTCTCACTAATCAGCTGTTCAATGCGCACCTTGACTGGCTCTGCATTCACAGAATTCAAAACTGCAAAGGCATGCACAAGGAATGCCTTTGCCTCCTGCTCTCCTATTCCTCGAGAACGGAGATAGAATAGTGCGTCCGCATCTAGCTGACCAACTGTTGCACCATGCGTACACTTTACATCGTCGGCCCATATCTTTAACTGCGGGCGCGATTCAATACTCGCATCAGGTGAGAGCAAGAGCGCCTGATTCGACTGAAATGCGTTAGTCTTCTGAGCTCTCTTCTCTACGGTAATGGTACCTGAGAAGACTCCCTTACTTGAATCGCGATAGATACCCTTAAAGTGCTCACGGCTCTCGGCGTTAGGCTCTATGTGATGAATCAAAGTTGCGTTATCAACATGTTGACTGCCGGACAAAACTGAGAGCCCATTCAAAAGCGCCTGAGACCCCGAACCGTTAAGCAGCGCTTGCGCGTTGTTGCGAACAAGAGCTCCGCCGAACGAGAATAGGTGGGTTCGAATATGCGCATCTCTGCACTGTATCGCCGTAACGCCTGCAACGTAAAACGCCTGCTCTGACTCGAGTTGAATCTTGTAGTAATCAATACAAGCGCCGGCCTCGGCAGCTAACTCCACGATCGGCAGCGATAGGTAGCGAATGCCTGTCGCTCCGATATGCGACTCAACGATAGTCACACGCGAATTATCACCAGCATCCACACGAATCCTTGGAGTAGAAACGGTATCAACCGCGGCCGTAGTGGTTATATGCACGATCTGAAACGGTACCTGCGCTTCATATCCTGGACTTACTGAGATCGACACACAATCCGATAAGAGCGCTGTTGCCAGAGCTGAAAAAGCATCCTGGATGTGCTGCCCAAGATTCCCAATATTCTCAGAGCCTCCAGCGCCCTCAAGGAGGCGCAAAACTGCCACTCCTGGCTCACTAACTAACTTAGAGTGCCTGGCTGAAAAAACTCCATCGACAAAGACAATCTGACTCGTACGCTCAAATCCCTTAATCAAGGCCCTATCAAGCAGGTGGGCAACTTCAAGCTCGTTATCTTTAGATGGCTTACAGGTCGCGGCTAGCACAAACGGCCCGCGAGCGATCGGATCAGTATTCGTATACTTCCAGGCCTCAAGCTTAGGCGTTGGAAAGAGCACCTTGCACCACGCTGAACGCGCCTCTTTAACGCGCTCCATCACCTTTGCAGGGATGTTGCTCTGTGGGCCCTGTAACTTCCTGGCTTCGTCCATTGCGCTGCCGGCCCAATCGCTCTGTGCACCGCTCTCGGTCAGCTTTCTTACTTCAGAACTCATCAATTACCTCATTCACTAGAGACTAGGTAGGCATTCTAAGCAGCCACTTTAAGCAGACACCGTATCGCGCACTTCGTTGCGAAAATCATTGTACCCGCGCTGCTCAAGCTCAAGCGCGAGCTCTTTGCCACCAGATTGAACTATGCGCCCATCGATCATCACATGAACAACATCTGGCACGATGTAATTAAGCAGTCGCTGATAGTGGGTAATCACCAGCATTCCACGCTCAGCAGATCGCATACGATTCACGCCCTGAGCAACTGTCTGCAACGCGTCGATATCGAGCCCTGAATCGGTCTCATCGAGTATAGCAAGCTTAGGCTCAAGCACAGCCATCTGGAACACCTCATTGCGCTTCTTCTCTCCACCTGAAAAGCCCTCATTCACAGCTCTCTGCAAGAGCTCATCGCTTAGTTCCAACAGCTTCGCCTTCTCCTTAACAAATGTAGCAAACTCACGAACCGAGATCTGCGGCTGTCCACGGTGCTCGCGTACAGCATTGAGCGCAGTCCGAAGAAAGTACGTCGTGTTCACCCCAGGTAGCTCCACAGGATACTGGAACGCCAAGAACAGCCCCTCACGAGCCCGAATCTCTGGGTCCATCTCAAGGAGGTCTTTACCATCAAACGTTACCGAACCAGAGGTGACATCGTATCCACCTTTACCCCCAAGAATACTTGCCAGTGTACTCTTACCAGAACCATTGACACCCATTATTGCGTGCACTTCACCTGGGTTAATCTCAATAGATATCCCCTTAAGGATCTCACGTCCATCTCCCTCAATTCTTGCGTGCAGATCTGAAATCTTTAACAAACTCATACTTCCTCACTCTTAGAAAATCGCGTTAACCGACACTTCCCTCAAGGCTTATCTCAAGCAACCGTCGCGCCTCCACGGCGAACTCCATCGGCAGCTCATTCAAGACCTCTTTGCAGAAACCGTGAACTATCATCGACACAGCATCCTCAGTCGAAATGCCGCGCTGATTGCAGTAGAAAATCTGATCCTCACCGATCTTCGATGTTGAGGCTTCATGCTCAACAGTTGCCGTGGGGTTTTTCACCTCGATGTACGGGAATGTGTGCGCCCCACACTCATTGCCCATTAACATCGAATCGCACTGCGAGAAGTTACGCGCGCCATCGGCGCTCTTCATCATCTTCACCAGACCGCGGTAGGCGTTCTGACTGCGACCAGCAGAGATACCCTTTGAGACTATGGTGCTCTTGGTATTTTTGCCGATGTGAATCATCTTCGTGCCGGTATCGGCCTGTTGCTTGTTGTTGGTAATCGCAACCGAATAGAACTCGCCTACCGAGTTATCACCCTTGAGGATGCAGCTTGGATACTTCCATGTAATAGACGAGCCAGTCTCCACTTGCGTCCACGATATCTTTGAGTTTTTGCCTGCGCACAAGCCACGTTTTGTAACGAAGTTGTAGATACCCCCCTTGCCGTCCTTGTCGCCCGGGTACCAATTCTGAATCGTTGAGTACTTAATCTGTGCATCACCGAGAGCAACAAGCTCTACGACCGCGGCATGGAGCTGGTTTTCATCACGCATCGGAGCGGTACAACCCTCCATGTAGCTCACGTAACTCCCTTCATCAGCGATAATAAGCGTACGTTCAAACTGGCCGGTTTTGGCAGCATTTATGCGGAAATAGGTCGAAAGCTCAAGCGGGCAGCGAACCCCCTTAGGCACGTAACAAAACGACCCGTCGGTGAACACAGCCGAATTGAGCGCCGTGAAAAAGTTATCCGTGTATGGAACCACAGAGCCCAGATACTTCTGCACCAGCTCTGGGTGATTCTGAATCGCCTCAGACATCGAGCAGAAAATTACACCAACTTCTTCAAGCTGCTTTTTGAACGTTGTAACCACCGACACTGAATCAAATACAGCGTCTACGGCCACACCAGCGAGCGCCTTCTGCTCGTGGAGCGGAATACCTAACTTCTCGTAGGTTTTAAGAAGCTCCGGGTCTACCTCTTCTAGACTCTTGGGGCCCTGCGACTTCTTAGGAGCTGAGTAGTAAATAACATCCTGATAGTTGATCGGCGGGTACTCAACGAAGGCCCAATGTGGCTCTTCCATCTTGAGGAATCGCTGGTATGCTTTAAGCCGCCATTCGAGCATCCACGCCGGCTCGCCCTTCTTGAGGGATATCGTTTTGATGATCTCCTCATTCAAACCAGGCGGAGTCGACTCAGCCTCGATATCGGTGTAAAATCCGTACTTGTACTCTTGACTGGTGAAGTCCTCGAGGATCTCTGTGCTAGTAGTTTCTTGAGTCATGGCTGGAGTTTACCAATCTTGAATTTTCTATTCAAGTATAGCGGATGTTGCATTTATGTGCAACTTAACCCAAGCCTGTTTGATAAATCCACCAACACTCGTTGCCGGCCCCGCTCAGAGGAGTTCAGAGCCGACATATCAGTAGCAAGAAGCTAACTTATCCTAAATTCGGCAGTTAAGGAGGATGAAAATGGTGCAGATGCTCTAAAGCACAAAGGATTTTGATATTTGCTGAGGCTTAAACCCTGGCACCGTCAGGGAGAGTACCGCAAATTCAAAAGCTTAAAGTGATTTGGAGTATATGCGCCATTTTTGAGACCCGCAACTGCTGAATTTAGGTTTATGCTCATTTCAAAAACTGTAACTACTCAGCAAATTCTGCCACAATAACGTTAGCCCCTATTAAGGGGCGGCTTTGCGGAGCAAAGCGGGGTGGAGATAATAACTACTCACCAAAAAAAGGCACCCCCGACTAGGGGGTGGCAAGAAAGAAGATCCTCCAAAATCACCTTATTTAGCGACAAAATTGCAGCGACGATCTTAAAATCAGGTGAGTAGTTACCAAAAACTTAAAAGCCATAGTGACCATAATATCAGACCATTTTACTTGCTAAAACCATAATAAGTAACCATAATAGAGCTATGGCCATTTACAACATCGTCGAAGCTAAAACATTCCTCTCTAAACTGATTAAGGACGCCCTGGCCGGAAAGACAGTGCTGATTGGAAAGCGATCTGAGCCCCTTGTTAAACTCTGTATATTCAAGCCAAATACACGGCACCTCGGGCTCTATGATGAACAGGGGTGGATCGCCGATGATTTTAATGCCCCTCTCAAGGATTTTAAAGACTATGAGTGGTGAGCTGCTACTTGATACCCAGACTTTTTTATGGCTCGGTATGCAGACTAAGTCCCTATCGAAGAGAGCACGCACAGCTCTTGAGGACACCGAGAACTCTCTCTACATTAGTATCGCCTCAATCTGGGAAATCTCAATAAAAAAATCTCTCGGCAAGCTAAAACTCCCTGTCCCAACCACAACGTTTGTCAGCTCAAACTGCTCGGCAAACGGGATCACAACCCTTAATGTTGAAATTGAGCATGCCATAGGAGTAGAGGAGGTAGAACGGATACACGGGGATCCCTTCGACAGATTGCTTATTTCTCAGGCGCGACATCTAGGGCTAACTATAATTAGCAGTGACGACATATTTGATCAGTACAGAGTAAAACGTATTTGGTAGAAGCCGCAAAAAACGCTCTAACCAACTCGCTTGATAATAAAGCTACACGATTAGTTAATCTTTGCATCCCCCGCAGCAGCACCCGACAGCCCCTTGAGCATAGCTGCCGCTTCTCCGTTGGCTCCAGATAGAGCGCCCTTAATCGCCTTCTGCATCTCAGGGTTCTTCATCATCTCTGCCGCCATCTTTGCGCCCTGCTTGGCTTGCTCAAGATCCATCTTCATGCCGTTGTCTAGCTGCATCTCACCCGGCTTCATACCTTCAGGACACTCTCCGAGCCACTTGGCGGTCATAGTTGACTTTGTTTCACCCCGTCCGAATAACGGTGGCGTCATGGTCGTGTTAATCTCTCCCTTATACTCCTTTTCAAAATCTCCAGAGAATGCACCGTGCGAAACAACTTTGGTACCGGCCACCTCACACTCAGATCGGAACGTATATCCAGCATCGGTCTTGGAGAATTCGTTCATCTTGCAATTCCCTGCCTGCATCTCCGACATCTGCATCATCGTTGCATCAGTCGCCTCATCGGCACACTGCTTCATACTTGTTGGCATCGGCTTCCCAGCGGCAGTCATTGAAACCTCCCAAAGACCTGGCTTGCGTTTTAGGGTTATCTTTTTGCCAGACTGCGCATCGTCTGCATATGCAGAGCAGAGAGAGACGCACAGGATTGAGACGCACGAGATTGCACAAGAGATTGCCTGAGAAGTTACAAGGTATCGCATGATAGAGCTCCAGAAAAAACGACCTATCCAGTAAGATTGCCCCAGGATGCTCCAGGGCGCAAGGATTCAACAGCGGTCACTGCTGGCTCAAGTCTGCCTATTACTCGCATTCTAATAGAGTGGTCTGCACAAGGAGAGTTTGAAAGAAGGACGGATTACCGCAGATGTTCAGGAACTGCTGGTAGCACTAAAGCTAAAACAAGATTAACATTTTCTCAGTCGCCCCCTACTCATGAGTCATACAGAGTCCTCAGACTCGGGCTCTTCGAGCAACTCAAGCCCCACAAGACCAGCAACAACTCGCTCAAGGTCGTTTTCACGGAGATCCAAATACTCCCGGATTTCGCCGTACTTTACGACCCGTTGGTCATCAGAGAGGCCCTGTTTACTCAGCTCTCCAAATCGTCGGGCGAAAGTAGCAAACTTCCTTTGAATCGGGGTGTAGACTTCCTGGTATTCCGACACAGCCCTGTTCGGAAAAACTGTTCGTTTTTCGAGAACCCCACGCAGTTTGGTAGAAATCTTCTCAAAACTCTCGAAAGGTACGTTACAGAAACCGGTAAAGCGCTTGAGGCGCTCAAGACAAGCGTTCGCCTGCTCAAGCTTAGATAAAACAACTAGTTTTACCAAAGCACTCTCTACTCCTGCCTTGTTGCGCTGCTTAACGGCGTTCTCGAGTTCCGAGATACCTATTCGCATCGCTTTTGCAAAGGTAAGCAGCGGTCTCGCGGTGACCGATTCTAGCCTCTCGCGTTTAAGGTTGAGGGCTGCAAGGATATCCCGAGATTGAGTGTCCAACTGCTGTCCGGTGAGGTTGTACGTTGGATTAAAGAAATTGGGATACTGCCTGAGAATCTCTGGCGCGCTCTCGATTGAGCGATGCAAGTCTACAAACGCCTGCTCCTGCTTTTTAATATATTCCTGTAGGTGATTCTGGTCTTTAGTGTTGTATTGATTCTTACGCGGGATATCAGCGCCTCGCTCGGCCAGTCGATTTCTCAGTGCTACGATCTGGGCCAATAAAGAGGAGATGTTCTGGATTACAGTATCCTCGTTCTTCGGAATCTCCTGAAGCGCTTCCTGAATCTTCTCCAAGAGCTTACGTGCATCACGCTTGGCAAGATGCTTTGATCCTTCAAAGACAGGCGCTGCCCGCTCAAGAAGCGTAACGAGCTCTCCTTTCATCTGTTTTCTGAGTTCCGCAGTGGTGCCCTTGCGCCAATCCCTTGCTAAGCGCTTGTTGAGAGACCCGGCAGTCTGCGACAACGCTGCAAGAGCGGATATCTCCTGCTCATAACGCGTATGCTTGTGTAAGGTAGCGCGGCACAAGGCATACACCGAGGTAAAATATCCAAAGAGTTCGCGTTTAAATCCGATCTCACTGACTGGCTCGACAAGCCTCCTCCCAGCACCAGAACGTGGCTGCGAATCATCATCGCCGCGAAAATACAAAAAGGTGCCCTCGCTCGAGGAATGAATAGCTTTTCGAACTGGGTACCTTAACTTCGTTTTAGGAGTGGCTTGCGCGACTCTCCAGAGCCGAGTGTTGTTGGGCGATACCTGCTGCAGCGAGTCGATCAATTGCTTCACCCCATCGATAATTTGAGGGGTATTCTTTTCCTTTATCGCCTGCCACGGCGTCGTATGTGCCGACCACACCACCCACCCCAGAGCCTGGAGAAAACGATTGGGAATCAGGTCAGGCGATATCTGAATTCCCTGCACGGAGTAGTTATTCAGCTTCTCTCGGGTCTGCTGTTTTTTGGCTCCATCTGTAAGCAGTGCTAGACCTCTTATCAGATCTCTCGGCACCGCCACGCTGTGCTCCTCAGAAAACGCTCGCAAAACTCGGCCGAAGCGCGTACTCTCGATTAAACGCAAGGCAGCTTTTGCCAACTGCGTGCCCGCGGCAGAGCTGTCTGTTCCTATTCCCAACTCACGCCACAGGTAAATAAAAGTGTTGTGCCAATTCTCTGCGCCGGTCTTTGCCTTGCCTTTCGGATATCGCTCGCGCTGGGCTTGAGTGGTGGCGATCTCACCGACATCCATAATTATTTTTTTCCATCGCACTGCACTGTGCGACTCGAGCAGATGCGTCGGAGCACCACTTTGAGCCGCAAGCTTATCGAGGCGGGCCGCCGCGGTATCCCTCCGCTTTTCAAAGGTAACTTTTCCTGGAACCCGCATGTTGCAATCTCCTCTCCACTATCCGGCGATACGCAGTGTATCATCCCTCATTCCGCCCGGATATCACAGCGCCGACCAGCGCAATCAATCCTTGAGCACCAGCAGCGCACAACTACCGACCAAAACAGCCACCTACTCCGGCCGAAATCCCTCACGCGAAGCAACCTTCGTGACGACCGGAGCCGAGAAGTATCGGCCGCCATCTGCGGCGATCTTGGACTCGGTTTCCTCGTATGCAGACGACGCTTCAACCTAAATTCGGCAGTTGCGGGTCTGAAAATGGCGCATCTACTCGAAATCACTT
>JBBALZ010000006.1:0-38939 GCA_040402735.1 Bdellovibrionota bacterium | reverse complement strand
GATTCGAACTGTGGACCTCTTGCCTGTCAAGCAAGCGCTCTAACCAACTGAGCTACGCGCCTTCAATAAGGTTGCGCCGGGAGTATAGTCTAGGAGATAAGAGTGTTCAAGCCGCCCTAAGCTTCAGGGGCCTTAAAAACGCTAAAAGTCTTTAGCAGATCAAGCGCTCTCTGAAATTGAGGGTCCTTTCTCGCCCATTCACCGATATCCTGGGTCTCTGGATTAATCGCGGTAACATCAGAATCGACCTCTGGGGTCTTATTGAGCTTCCTCATCGCGTCACTGCTGTCGCGATCTGCTGGTCGGCCACTCGGATTTGCTATAGCCCCCGGAAGATCCTCTTCACGAATCTCTGAGAGCGGACTCCTCTTGCCCTGATTAGCATTGCGCTCCGAACGCTCCGCCCCATCGACCTCAATGTCGGGTTTGACACCACGGGCCTGAATCGAATTACCGCTCTTGGTGTAATAAAGCGCTGTGGTAAGAGTAAGCGCTCCTCCATTCTCTAGCGGAGTGATCGTCTGAACGGATCCTTTGCCGAAGGTTTGCTGACCGAGTATCAACGCTCTCCCGTGATCCTTTAGCGCACCGGCAACGATCTCGGATGCCGAAGCCGATCCAGAATTAACAAGCACAATCATTGGGTAATCTGCTTCGGTTCCCCTAGCGTGGGCGAAGAACTTCTGTTTCTGCGCCTCTACACGACCATCGGTGTAGACGATAACCCCTTCTTTAAGGAACATGTCACTGACCTTAACGGCCTGCGCCAACAATCCTCCAGGATTATTCCTAAGATCGAGAAGCAACCCTCGCAATTCCGGCAACGAGCTATCTTTTGTTAGGGCTTTAAGAGCTTCTTTGAGATCATCAGCGGTATGCTCCATAAACTGACTTACCCTGACGTAGCCAAAACCATCACCGAGATAACGAGCCTTTACACTTCGCACAGCGATCACGTCACGAACTATTGTTACATCGATCAGATCAGAGGCACCCTTTCTGCTAAGCGATATCTGGATTGGACTTCCTTTCGGTCCACGCAATCTCTTTACAGCGTCCACTAGAGAGAACTCCTTTGTGAACTTGCCATCTATCTTTACTATTATATCACCGGGCCGAACTCCGGCTTTCTCTGCTGGAGAATCCTCCATCGGAGCGACTACAACGAGCAGCCCCTCTTTAATTGTGATCTCAATACCCAGCCCACCGAATTCGCCTTTGGTTTGAACCTGCAGGTCTTGATAAAAATCCGGATCAAGGTAACCACTGTGCGGGTCGAGAGTTCCAAGCAGACCTTTAATCGCGCCCTCTACGATCTTCTTGTTTTCAATGTCGCTGACGTAATCACGCTTTACTACAGAGAGAACGTCTGTGAATACCTTAAGCTCTTCAAACAGATTGGATCTTCCCGACTCACGCGCGCTAACCTCCGGCAGGTCGCGCCCTCCAAAAACGAGAGCAGCTCCGAATAACAGACACAATCCGCTGAGCAACTTTTCACGAGTTGTTAAACCCGACACCTCGACCCCTTCTCTTTAAGCGCGCCACGCTTCTCACTTGGCATTACTTAAGTTTGATGCAGATGAACGAGTGAGAGCACCGCATCGGTTACGAAAACACTAACTTGAGACGCGCACACTTCCTCGTCCGGTTTCAAGCGCTTCCTCCAAGCGCTAACGTCTCTAAAGCACACCTTCTCTACGCCTCTTTCGACATTACCTGATTAAGACCAGGATAACAAGCGAAATCAGATATTTTTACGAAAAAATTCAAATAGCTACCTCATTTTTAAAGACTCAACTTGAGCCTCTGAAAACTGCGCTAGATCATGTAACCCTTGCGGCACAGAGCTTGGAGTTTCAAGCGACTCGTAACTATTCACTGGGGTATCAAGTTGATGGCCGAAAGCCTTACCCAAAAGTGGCATACTTGGTGGGCTTTCTTTCTTGTCATCCCCTAATCGGGAATGCGCTATCTTTGGTGAATAGTTAGTTTTCTTTCACCCCGGATTTGCTCCGCAAATCCGCCCCTTAATAAGGGGTTAACGTGAAATAAATAGATCGGGGTGAATAGCAACAGCGACTCTAAATTTCCTCTTGCCTTCTAGCTAAACTGAGGTAGCCTTCGTCATTGCAAAGCATCGACTCCAAAACTATGTGGAACAACAAATGACAGATACGATTCTTGGCCTCGACATCGGCAGCTCCTCAGTTAAGGGAGTCATTCTAGACTTGGCTTCAGGAAAAGCATTAGCTCACGCCTCATCACCAGCAACAGAGCTAGCGATCTCAAGCCCAAAAGCGGGCTGGGCTGAGCAGCATCCCGACCTCTGGTGGGAGCATGTATGCAACGTAATTGCGGCGCTCCGTGCGAGCAATCCGGAGAATCTCCAAGGTGTTAAGGCTATCGGAATAGCCTACCAGATGCATGGGTTAGTACTAGTCGATGCTCAAGCCAGACCGCTGCGCCCAGCGATAATCTGGTGCGACAGCAGAGCGATTGCCTATGGTGAGCGAGCGTTTAAAAAGATCGGCTCAAAGACCTGCCTTAGCTTATTTGGCAATTCACCGGGGAACTTTACCGCCTCAAAGCTGGCCTGGGTCAAGGAGAATGAACCGGAGATTATGCGTCAGGCCACTCACTTTATGCTGCCTGGCGACTACATCGCCTTGAAACTCACCGGCAAGGTGGGCACCACCCGCTCTGCACTATCTGAGGGGGTGCTTTGGAATTTCTCCACACAAACGCTCGCTACTGATGTACTCGATGCGCTTGAACTTCCTGCGGAGCTAGTTCCGGCTATAGGAGATAATGTTGGAGTATTTGAAGGAGTTCGTCCTGATATCGCCAGAGAGCTTGGATTACCTCCGGGAGTTCCGGTGACCTACCGCGCGGGAGACCAACCGAACAACGCTCTCGCTCTAAATGTGTTGCAACCTGGTGAGGTAGCGGCGAATGCTGGGACTTCTGGGGTCGTCTATGGTGTCACAGATAAGCTCGGTGTTGATGCTAGTTCACGGGTGAACAACTTCCTCCACGTAAATAATTCGACCAAAGACCCGCGTATCGGTGTTTTGATGTGCGTCAATGGAACCGGAAGCTTCTATCGTTGGGTTCGCAATACCTGCGCCTCAACAATCTCTTACGGCGAGCTAAATAAGCGCGCCGAAAGTAGCCCAATCGGAGCTAATGGACTGGTGGGTATACCTTATGGCAACGGGGCCGAGCGCACCTTATGTAACGCCTCTGTAGGTGCATCATTTGAGCATATCGACCTCAACCGACACTCCCTAGGCGATGTAATTAGAGCGACCCAAGAGGGAATCGTCTTTGCGCTGAGCTACGGCGTGGAGATTATGCGAGATATGGGTCTTCGGCCTAGTCGTGTTCGCGCTGGTAATGCGAACATGTTCCAAAGCCCCCTTTTCTGTCGAACCTTCGCTACTTCGATCGGTGCGCCAGTTGAACTGTACACCACTGATGGAGCCGAAGGGGCCGCTCGAGGCGCTGCTATTGGCGTGGGCTTACTTAGTTACTCCGATGCTTTTTCAGGGTTACGCCAAGAAGTTACCGTTACCCCAGAGCTGGAGTCTCGCGACGCCACACTTGAAGCGTATCATCGCTGGAAAACTGTAGTGGAGAAAAAGCTTAAGATTTAATAACGGGATGTTTTTTAAGCCTTTCGTGATTAACGCGAGGGTAACAAAGCATCCATTTATACAAGGAGAACGTATATGACAACTGCTAAACAGTATCACAGCCTATGTCGCTGGACCTTTCACGCTGGAAAGGGTGGGTTTGTGCCAAGCGCCATAAGACCACAGTGGGCTTCAGACAAGCTTTCGGTCGTTGAGATCATAAATCTGATTAACACCAAGATCCGTCCACGCCTGCCGGACAATATCGAGCTTGGATTTGAGCTACACTACGATACTGAGATTGATGAGAAGACAGCTCCGGCTGTAGCCGATGCGCTCGTTAACGCTAAGATGTACCTGGCGATGATCACTCCGGGGCTGCACTCACATCTGGGCTACGGCGGCCCAGCTTCTATGGATCCGGCTGAGCGTGAAAATGCGACCAAGCTTAGCTTTGGAACGGTTGACATAGCATACGGCCCGCTTAAAAAGTCGTGGCACTCAGATCCATCAAAGGCTCCTACCCTCGTACTCTGGAATGGCTCGTACGGATATGACTTGGCAACACCTGCCATAAAGCAGATGTACCAAAATCTAAAGGAGTCAGTGGCTGCCCTCTGTTCTTACGAAGATAAGAAGGGAGCTCAATTGTATATGGGTATAGAACCAAAGCCAAACGAAGGCCATCCATCTATGCTACTTCCAACTGTTGCCTCCGCACTCCTGTTCTGGAAGCGACTCAAGGAGGAGTTCGGTGTTAATCTCGCCAAGCGCGGACTAAACAAAGAGTTCGGGCACTCTGAGATGATCGGTCTTGATTCAGTGTATGACACTGTTGAGGAGATCGACAACGATGCTATTACCCATATGCATCTAAACAGTCAGGGATACAACGATGGCATTACCCTAGGTGGACCTGGCAAGTACGATATCGATCACGGGTTGAAGATTAACGGTATCAATATTGCTATCGCCTCGCTCGTAAAAGAGGCTGGCTATAGCCGCTGGTACGGGCACGATATGCAACCGAGAGCGTACGATAACGAGACACAGGCGCTCGATCGCGTGCTTCGCAGCATCCTTTCGTGGGATGCATGTCAGAAAGCGGCTGCAGAAATTAACCTCAAGGAGCTAAGCAAGGCTCTCTCGGTTCGTGAGACCGGTCGCGTTGAGGACATGATGCGACATGCTGTTGTAAGTGCACACAAGCATTTCGATGTGTTGTACAAGGGGTAGAGGGGTGCTGTAGCTAGAAATCGTTCTAGTTGCGTAACTACTCACCAGATTTAATCCTAAATTCACCAGTTGCGGCTCTGAAAATGGCGCATTTATCCAAAATCACTTGAGGCTTTTGAATTCTGAGTGCTCACCCTGACGATGCCAGGGTTCAAGCCTCAAAAAAGTTCAAAATCCTGCGTGCTTTCGAGTATCTGCGCCATCTTCATCTCCCTTACCTGCTGAATTTAGGATTATCTCCATGGCGTCCAATCCACGAGTGCAGTAATCTTTGCAGGGTCCCTGAATTTGGCACATGCTGCGGTATCACAACTATGGCGAACCGCTTGTCATCTGCGCAACTTTAAGCCTCCACAATCTTACTGTAGTACCGATGTCCGCGCTCAAAGCTTTACTCCCGCCGCCAAGCACCCTACCCCCTCAACCAGATATAAAACTACGCCCCTGGCAGCAAGAAGCCTTTGGTGTGTACCGCGACTGTGTACTTAGACGCGAGCGCACACTCCTGCTGGAAGCTACCCCGGGTGCCGGTAAAACTACAGCTGCATTAGTCCTGGCCCTTCACCAAAGAAATAAACAGGGGGCACGTCGTATCGGTATAGTCGTACCAACCGCGCACCTAAAGATTCAGTGGGCTCGCGCTGCGCTGGAACTAAACCTACACCTAGACAGCTCGTTCTCAAGTAGTCGCGGTTCCCTTACAGAAGACTACAGTGGATTTGTCGTTACCTACCAGCAAGTAGCGCAAAAGCCAGAGCTCTTTAAACGCCTCACACAAGATTCCTGCATCATTCTAGACGAAGTGCATCATGCCGGTGATGGTCTCTCCTGGGGTGATGGACTACGTTGCGCATTCCACGAAGCTAGATTCATTATATGTCTTAGTGGAACACCTTTTCGGAGTGATAATTCACCGATCCCTTTTGTCACCTATGACGATCATGGTTTTAGTGTGCCTGATTACTCATACTCCTACAGTCGTGCCGTCGAGGATGGGGTTTGCCGCCCGACTGCCTTCTTCACCTATGCCGGAGAGGTCGCCTGGCGTGAAGAGGCTGGTGATGTTCGCGCCTGGTTCTCAGACGAACTCGATTATATCGGCCAATCACGACGTCTACGTGCCGCGCTAGATCCAGCAAGTGGTTGGATTGAGCCGATGCTTCGGGACGCCCATGAGATGCTCGTTAAAACTAGATCTGATCACCCTAACGCCGCTGGCCTACTTGTTGCAGCGGATCAAACTAGTGCGCGTCGACTGGCTAAATTATTAAGCTCGATTACCAAAGTATCCCCCGTTGTCATTCTATCCGAAGAGCCGGAAGCTGCGCGGAAATTAAAGCGTTTTAGAGACTCGAACGAGCCCTGGCTAGTGGCGTGTAACATGGTGAGCGAGGGTGTCGATATTCCTCGACTGCGGGTGGGGGTCTACGCCACAACAGTACGCACCAAGATGTACTTCCGTCAATTTCTCGGCCGAATTGTTCGCCGCATCTCCTCGTTACGTGCGCTTCAAGTGGCCTATTGCTACCTACCAGCAGACCCGACCCTAATACGCCTAGCAGAGGAGATTGAAGATGAGATCCGTCACTGTATCCGACCACGAGGTGATGACCTTTTTGACGACCAACGACGCGTTGCGCAGAACGACGGCCGTCCTAACCCGCCGCAGTGGGAGGCGCTAACATCGATTAACTCTGGGCTTAACTCGGTTATTGTTCACGGTAATCAGCTCTCGCTCTTTGGAGGAGTCCAGCAATCCGAAGAACTTCACCAAGCTGTAACAGAGCGTGTAGCTGCACGGCTTGACGAGCGTCGCACACGCGCCGAGGACAAGGCTTTCCTAGTTCAGGAGCTACGAAAGCTAGTAAACTTGCACCACAAACGCACTAACAAGTCGCATGCTCAGATACATGCTCAGCTCAATTCTATTCAAAAAGTTCGTAGCCAGACCCACTGCACGGAAAAACAGCTACGCGAGCGCATTGACCTGATGCGGGCGATGCTGCATTCAGCGTAACCCCTTCTACGACGCCCGCGACAATACCGATCCTGGATCAACAGGGGCTCCGTTTTTACGTGTCTCAAAATAGAAGTTTCTTCCCTTCGAATCTGCTGCCGATGTAACTCCAATTACATCTCTGCGCTGCACAAGGTCTCCCTGCTTGACGTGGCTCTTGCCTAATCTGCCATAGAGAGAATAACTCCTCTCTCCATGATCGATAATAACTACCGTATCATACCCGGGCATAAGTCCAGCAAAAGCTACCCGCCCCCCCAAAACCGCTTTTACTTGACTCCCCTCAGGGGTCTTGTACTCTAATCCTTTGCTAAAGACCATGTCGGCAAAACTGGTGACTTTGTTACTACCAAAACGTTGCACGATCTCCCCTGCCACCGGATATACGATGCGAGCGGTCTGAGCAAAGAGCCCACCGGGGTGCATTACCTGGCTTATTGAGGTTTGCTTGTCTGCTGTAACTGAACTATCAACCTCGGCCTTTTCATCTGGAGTTTGCGCTGTCGGTTCTGGTGAATCTTGCCGTGAATCGCCAAGAGTCTCTCTCTCTCTCTCATCGCCACTATCACCACTCATAATCACCCGCAGTAGCGACTCCAATTTATCGGCCTCAGAGGTTAATGAATCTAGCGAACGCTTTGCGGCCTGTTGGCGGGCCTGTATCTGTTGAATGACTCCTCGCAGCTTGCTCTTTTGGCCCTCAAGCTCAGCTCGCTTTAATTGTATCCCCTCTTGGAGCGCTTTACCTTGATCGAGAGCTTTGTCAAGCGCACGCCTGGTCTCCAACAGCTCCTCAACCGCCCGGATTACATCCTTAAATCGCGCGTCATCATAACGCCTCAAAGCGCTAGCATAGACCGCGATACGCTCGACTTGTCCAGTATGCGCAGCTCCCAGAACTAGCGCACGATCATTGATAGATGAATTTATGTAGAGGGTTCGTAAGCGCTGACGAATTAGCCCCTGCTGTTGCGTTACTCTTGTCTCAGAAGCCTTGAGGTCAACAACCAACTGCTCCTTGCGACGCAGCACCTGAGTACTCTCGATGAGCATCGTCTGCTCTTCCTGCGCCAAACGCCGGATCTCATCCTCTAACTGCGCTTCGTCTCTTTTTAGTTTACGAAACTCTGATTTGAGCCCCTCTATAGTCCTCTCTGTGGTAGAAACATCGGCGCGAATCTTGGTAAGTCGCTCAGCAACACCACTTGTCTGAGCGTCAACTCGACACAACGATGCTATAACAAACACCACCTGTAACGATACACGTCCTGTTAGTCTGCTCAGTGTCCTGAGTATTTTCTGAGCTGCTGAAACCATCTCTAGCAATCTCTAGCTCTCTTGTAAGAAACGTCGTACCGCAAGAAAACTCCCGATAAACCCAACGAGAGCACCAGCGCCTAATATTACACTTACGTATGTTGATGGAATAAAAACAAACGAGGGCATAATGACCCGTAACAACTCCGCCTCACCGAGAAAATTCCTAACTAGAAGAAAAACCACAAATACTCCGATGAGCCCAACACCGGCTCCGGTTATCCCCTGCACTAATCCCTCTAGCAGGTATGGTACATAGATAGCCGGGCGTCGCGCGCCGACTAATTGCATAATCTCGATCTCCATACGGTGGTTGTACAGGGCGAGCTTAATCGTATTAGCGATAATAAACCCGGCAACGATGAACAGAAAGAACATGCCGATACCACCGAGCACTCGTACCAGTCCGATCATCTTGCGGATCTGTGCTACCCCTCCACGACTGTATCGAACACTCTCTACCTTGCTGGAATCACCGAGTCGCTTGGCAACTTTGGCGTATACCGACTCGGCCTCCTCCGCTGATTTTAATTGAATCTGCAACGACGCCGGTAAAGGATTATCAGCATCTAGCCCCTCTAGAATCTTGGCATCATCACCAAGTGAGCCCCGAAAAAACTGCAACGCTTGACCTTTGTCGATGTAAGTAACCGCATTCCCATCAGATAACTCGTGCATCTGTCGTGAGATTGAGTCTAAATCCCCCTGCGACAAGCCATCCTTGAGAAATACCATCACTGTGAGCTCTCCCCCACCTCGCGCTACTGATTGTGATGCGTTCTGCAGGAAAAGAAGGAACAAGCCGAGTAGAAATATCGCCACTGATATCGTTACAACTGTGAGCACTGAAGTTATCGAAGACCGCCTCACATTTTCAAGTGCTTGGCGCACGCAGTGACTCACCACAGCAACCAAAGACACCCGGTCAACACCATCACCCTCGCCCCAGATTGAGGTGATACCTATGGCTGATCTCTTTTCTGTTGGTAGGCTCATAACCCTATCCCCCGAACGCCACTGGCCCGCGAAAAATCACCGATCATCCGCCCCCGGTCAAGTACAACTGTGCGCCTATTTAGCTCTTCGATTATTGAGAGATTGTGAGTCGCAACAACCACTGTTACACCCGCTGCATTAGCCTCTAAGAGCAGATCAAACACACGCCGACTCATCTCTTGATCAAGATTACCGGTTGGCTCATCAGCTAAGATCAATCGCGGTTTACGAATAAGAGCACGAGCAACCGCCACGCGCTGCTGCTCTCCTCCAGATAGTGTAACCGGATAGGCATCTGCGCGTTCCTGTAACCCCATGGCATGCAGCAGTAACATAGCTAGTCTTCGGCGTTCTCGAACTCCAACCCCAAGCACCTCAAGACCGTATGCCACGTTATCAAGCACACTACGGCGTGGCAGCAACTTATAATCTTGAAAGATCACCCCGATCTCTCGTCGTAGTGATGCGATCCCTTCACGTCCTACCGACGAGAGGTTACGCTGACCAACAAGCACTTCACCATTTGAACAACGTTCAGCTCCGAAAAGCAGCTTTAAAAGCGTACTCTTGCCCGCACCACTGGCCCCCGCGATAAACAAAAAATCCCCCTCTCCCACTTGGAGGTCAATCCCTCGGAGAGCAGCCTGATCAGGGGGGTATATCTTTGAGACTCCATGAAGGTGGATCATAGTCAAAAGTTAATGCTCCTTATTTTCTGCCCTTTTGCATAGGTGACCTGGCACACCCTGCGCTGAGTTAGTTACAAGTAAAAGCTCCTGTTGCATCGCTATTTTTGAATAGGCTACGATGCAGCGGTGTTAGTTAATTTTTATTCCGTATTTAAAGTTACTGCCAGAGCCTCTTTTCTAAGTTGCGCGCTATTGGCCTGCTCTTCTCAGCCCGCGCCGACTACTGTGCCGCTTGAGAGTGTGGCGGTACATCACCAAGCGTGCAAACGCCTTTCAGGGCCGCTTGCTGCTCCCGCTGTTTACGAGTGCCAAGGTAGTGATTCGTCACTATTCGCTACTACTTTAAAGGATTGCTCAATACCTGAGAAATTCACCTTTCAAACTACCACGCGTCAGCTCTTTGTTGGGCTTCTCGGACTTAGGGTGATCAGCCAAGAGCCAGTTCAGATAGGTAACACTAAGGCGCTACAAACCGTGGTTACTGGAACTCTCGATGCGGAATCGGTCCTTATGGCGGCCTTTACCTTTCGAAAGCAAAACTGCGTTACCGATATCGTGTTGTGGCGAGGAGCGAACTCTGCACACATCTCCGATAACTCTCTAGCGACATTTGCGCGCTCTACGTCGCAGCTTACGGCCTTACTCCTCGATGATTCTCTCTCGATGCTCAACGCTTCTAACGTTTCCTCTGAAGGCGGCTTAGATGATGCGGGTTAGAGGTCATCTCCGCGCTTTTGGAGCTTATGCGCATCTTATGTGGGATATCCTGCGTGATATCCGCCGGCACGGTATCGATCTCAGGGAGACATCTCGTCACATCGTTGCTATCGGTATTAACTCCCTCCCGATTATATTGCTCACTGCGGTATTTACCGGCATGGTACTCGCATTACAGACCGCTTATGGACTACAGAGGTTTGGAGCAAAAAACTATGTAGGAAATCTTGTTGGCCTCGCGCTCTCGCGTGAGCTTGGCCCTGTTCTCACCGCAGTCATGGTCTGTGGTCGGGTCGGTGCTGGCATCGCCGCTGAGCTGGCGTCGATGGTTGTTACGGAACAGGTTGATGCGATTCGAGCCCTGGGCGGAGATCCTATACGAAGGCTGGTTACTCCACGCCTGGTTGCCGGAACGATATCGATGCCGCTCTTAGCTGGATTAGCCCTCCTTATCGGGGTTTGGGGTGGGATGGTGGTCGCCGTTGGAGAGCTTGGGATCTCTACACACCAATACTACAGGTCATATCTGTACGCTGTACAGATACGCGATGTTGTCGATGGATTAATAAAGAGCTCTGCCTTTGGAATGATCGTTGTCTCTATCGCCTGCTACAAGGGTCTATCGTGCCGCGGCGGAACCGAAGGGGTCGGTAAAACTACCACCTCGGCCGTGGTCACCGGCTCACTCGCTGTTTTCGTCTCGAACTATTTTATAACTAAGCTTTTAATCATTCTTAACTTCAAGTGAACACGCAATCTCCCACCGTACAATTTATTGATGTACACACCTCATTTGGGACTAACCACGTGCACCGCGGACTCAATTTCTCGCTACAACCTGGCGAGGTCACCACGCTTTTGGGCCCAAGTGGCGCCGGGAAAACTATTATACTAAAGCTAATCATGGGATTGAACTGGCCGCAGAAAGGCTCAGTTCGGGTGATGAATAGAGACCTAGACACAATCTCAGAGAACGAACTGAGCGCACTACGAGTTAATATCGGCATGCTGTTTCAAGGTGCCGCGCTCTTCGATTCATTAACGGTCTTTGACAATGTGGCCTACGGACTGCGAGAGCGTGGTGAACGAGATGCTGCCAAGATCGCCTCCATCGTAGAATCGCGACTTGAAATGGTGGGGCTATTAGGTGTTGAGAAAAAAATTCCATCTCAATTATCTGGTGGACAAAAAAAACGCGTTGGTTTGGCGCGAGCTTTAGCGTCGTCACCAAAGATCATGCTCTACGACGAACCAACAACGGGACTCGACCCTACCTCAACTCGGAAAATAGACGATCTGATCGTGAAGTTTTCCAAGGAATCGGGTATTACTTCACTTGTAGTCACGCACGACATCCAGAGCGCGCGTCGGGTGTCCGATCGCTGGATGTTGCTCAGCAAAGGTGTAATAGCTGCAGACGGTCGTTCGGATCGTCTGGCTGATGAGAACCAACTCGTGTCGGACTTCGTATCGGGACAATGGAAGGATGAGTTATGAACCTGCGCAATGAGGTAAAGGCCGGAGGATTTGTTCTGATCAGCCTAATGCTGGTTGGAGCACTTATCCTGATCATGGGTCGAGAGCGGCAGATATTCGCCAAACAGAGTAAGTTTTACGCCTTTTTCAAGGACGTAAAGGGCCTCTCCGCCGGCGCTCCGGTGCGCATGGGAGGCATTCCAGTTGGTCGGGTCGATAAGGTGGGCTTTTCCGATAATCCACAAGACCCGCAGGTGCGCGTAACGATCTTGGTTAATGAGGACTACCTTGACCGAATCCGCAGGGACTCTATGGTCCTTATCGACACCCAAGGGCTGCTAGGAGATCGTTTTGTAAGCCTTAGCAGTGGAGTTGATACAACACGAATTAGTCCTGGAAGCCAACTACCCTCTCAGGAAATTGCGGACTTGCAGCAGGTAATGCAACGAGCTAACTCGGCAGTCAGTAACACGAGCCAGATAACCGAGCGGATTAATCAAGCGCTTGAGGGTCTCTCCGCTGAGACATTTCAAAATATCGCATCAGCCTCACAGAACATAGCTGAGATATTTAAAGCGATAAAAAGCGAAGAGGGCTTTATTCATCGGCTGATCTACTCTGAGACCGAGGGAAAAAAACTGATCACTAGCCTAACCGATAGCTCGAAAGATATCTCTGACCTATCGCGTGAAATTCGGAATGGCAAAGGGATTCTGCACGCCTTAGTCTATTCTAATGGGGGCGATCGAGCTGTTCAGCGGCTCTTTGACGCATCAGACAGCGTTGCATCGGCGAGTGATAATCTTTCAGCACTGCTGCTACAAGCCAAAAACGGTAAAGGACTACTACATGACCTGATCTACACAGATATTGAACCTGGAGTGGTGGCCAAGAGAATTGAACAGGTGCTCGTATCGCTTGCAACGATGGCCACGAACCTCAAGACCGCCTCTGACTCCCTTGTGCAGGGAACCGGCACCCTTGGGGCGCTCTTGGTTGATCCTAAGCTCTACGACAATCTTGTCGAAGTAACCGATGGGGCTAAACGGAGCTTTATACTGAGGCAGGCGATTCGAAGTTCGCTGAGACAAGGTTCATGGATATCCCCTTAGGGAAAAGCGGCAAAACCTCGCTTACCTAATGGGCCCCTACCTCAACTTAAGTGAGGTCAACGAGAGGATCGCCAGCACTATCGAAAGGATCCAAAAGCGTACAATAATTTTGGGCTCCGGCCACCCCAAAAGCTCAAAATGATGATGAATTGGTGCCATCCTAAAGATACGCTTCTTGGTCGCCTTGTAATAGTAGCGCTGAATCACCACTGATGCAGCCTCAATTACAAAAACACCCCCTGCCAGAATAAGTATAAGCTCCTGCTTTACAAGCACGGCGATAAAGCCAAGCGTTCCACCAAGCGCCATCGATCCGGTATCTCCCATAAACACCTGTGCAGGAAAGGTATTATACCACAAGAACCCCAGACCCGCGGCTAACATCGCCGCTAGAATAATGCCGATCTCTCCGGCACCAGGCACATGATGAATGCCTAAGTAGCCAGCATAAATTGAGTTGCCAGCTAGATACGCAAACACACCATAGGTGCACGCCACAGTCATCACCGGGCCGATCGCTAATCCATCAAGGCCGTCGGTAAAGTTTACTGCGTTAGAAGTAGCTGTAAGAACAAAAGCCGCAAACAGCACAAATCCGATCACACCGAGATGAATCGTCACATCTTTAACAAACGGCACAAAGACGTCGGTCGACCCCCCTAATAAAACCAGCACCAATGCAGATCCGGCCCCCAAACCAACTTGCCAGAGTAACTTTCCGCGCTCAGATAGCCCCTTTGAATCCTGCTTGGTTATCTTCTTCCAGTCATCAATAAATCCAAGATAAGCGAAACCGACCATCATCGCCATCGTTAGCCAAACCTTTGCATTTGAGAGGTCTGCAAACAGTAGCGTTGCCAACAACACGGCTACAACTACAACCATCCCGCCCATCGTTGGGGTTCCACGCTTGCCCTCATGGGCCTTGGGACCATCATCACGAATCGGCTGGCCTTTTACCCCGCGATCCTGTAGCCACCGAATAAATAGCGGCTGAAATGCCAGTACGAATCCGAACGCAAAGAGAAATGCGAGCATCGCTCGAAAGGTCTGATACTTAAAAACATTAAGCCAATTAAAGGTATCTTGGAGAGATGTAAGGAGATGATACAACACGGTATTTGCAACGCCTATTCGAACTAAGCTTTTAACCTGCCACACACTAGTGCTCACCACTAGCTGCTATGGTCCGTACATTAACCCACAAGGCCATGGTTAAAACAGCCCTATCAGAAATCCCAGCTCTTTCGAGTATATAGCGGGAGGACCTCGATATCCAGCCGCGGGATTTTTACCCATTTGATTGAAATACCGGACTACCTGTATGCTATCAGGTCATGGACCACCGACTAATTGACAACCTTAAGCTCCCTGAAGATCTCAGGATCCTTACCCCAGAGCAGCTCGCTCAAGTAGCACAGGAGCTACGCAATGAGCTTATTGATTCAGTGAGCCGTTCAGGCGGACACTTCGCTTCAAGCTTGGGAACAACAGAGATCTCGGTAGCATTGCACAGAGTGTTTGATACCCCGCATGACCGACTCGTGTGGGATGTGGGGCACCAGGCATATATCCACAAGATGCTTACCGGTCGGCGCGCTGCGATGTCGGGGATCCGCACAAGTCGTGGAATATCAGGATTCCTAAAGCGCTCAGAGAGCCCCTTTGATGCTTTCGGTGCGGGCCATGCTGGCACGAGTATCTCAGCCGCTGTGGGGATGCGGGTAGCGCTAGATTCAATCGACCCAAACCGTTACGTTGCTGCGATAATTGGTGATGGTTCTCTGACCGCAGGGATGGCCTTTGAGGCCCTAAATCATGCAGGAGATCTGCGACTAAAGAGATTTATCGTTGTTCTAAACGATAACGAGATGTCGATCTCTAAAAACGTCGGAGCCCTCAGTTGGCTCTTTTCGCGGGCTGTAACCGGTGAGACCTCATCACGTGCTCGAGATACCTTTAAGCGGCTTCACGACCGCGGGTACATTCCCGATCTGATCTATCGAGCAGTTGATCGTGCCGAAGAGGTTACTCAAGGGTTTTTCTCCTCTCCGGCGATGTTATTTGAGGCTTTTGGGTTCCGCTACATCGGCCCAGTAGACGGCCATGACCTGCCGTCGCTGATCCAGGCACTTGAGAATGCCAAGCGTCAGGATATCCCCGTTGTTGTGCACTGTCATACAGTTAAAGGCAAGGGATACGAGCCCGCAGAGGAAGATCCGATCCTTTGGCACGGAGTGGTACCTTTCGATCGCTCTAAGGGCGAATTTACCTCGACATCAACCGTGGCCAGCGCGGCTCCGAAAAAACTACCTTCATACACTAACGTATTTGCCGACACCGTTAGTGAGATCGGAGTAAAGGATCGCTCTGTTGTAGCGATCACCGCAGCTATGCCAAGCGGCACCGGACTAGACAAAGTTGCAAAAGTTATTCCTGAGCAGGTCTACGATGTAGGCATCTGCGAGCAACATGCGGTCACCTATGCAGCCGGGCTAGCTTGCGAGGGTCTTAAGCCTATCGTCGCCATCTATTCAACATTTTTACAACGCGGATACGATCAGATCGTGCACGATGTCTGCATCCAGAAACTTCCCGTAACGTTCGCTATCGATCGAGGCGGTGTTGTAGGTAACGATGGCGAAACGCACCAAGGCACGTTCGATATCGCCTACCTGCGCACGATTCCACATATTACCATCATGTCTCCTAAGGATGAAAATGAGCTGCGGCACATGATATTTACTGCAACACAACTGGGCGCGCCGGCGGCAGTCCGCTATCCACGCGGCAACGGAGTTGGTGTAAATTTAGACAGTGACCTAGTAAAGCTTCCTATCGGTCGTGCAGAGGTCCTTAGAGCTGGACAAGATGCGCTGCTTATCGGGTTTGGTCCGATCGTGAATAATGCCCTTGATGCCGCTAGAACACTCTCTAATGAACACGGAATCGAGTGTGCTGTAATCAATGCTCGGTTTGCCAAGCCTCTTGATACTGAACTTTTTTTAAAAGAGCTTCCAAAGTATGGCCTGGTCTGCTCGATAGAGGACCACGCCTTAGCGGGTGGTTTCGGCTCAGCTCTGCTAGAGTTTGTGGCCGATAGTGGAGTTGCCTTGAGAAATCCGATTAAACGCTTCGGTATCGGGGACACCTTTGTTCCACACGGGTCTCAAACAGAGCAACACGCCATGCACGGCTATGATGCCACAAGCATCGTTAACTACGTTCGCAGCAATGCATCTCGCTCGCGCAAGGTAGCTTAAGCTATTGCTGACCTATTTTTGGACGTTGCCCTGCAACAGGACGAACACCGCGAAATAATAGCCATATTTTCAACTACTTACGCCAGGCACACTTTGTGCCTAATAAGTCTCTAAATGCCTGAAGCAGAGAGGAGCCTTATGCGGATATATGATGAAGATACTGAGCGCACGTCGTTAGAAAGTATTACTGACGATTTTGATGTTGTGGGAGAACTAGACATGAGTTGGTCACGGGGTGGAAATTTTACACGGAATTTGCTGAGCCTTCAGCTTCAGCTACAGACCTTACTTGAAGGCGTGGGTGGCGAGGGGACTGCGTCACTTCTCGATGGATTATCGCAACTAAGCGAAACGGAGCGAAAGCGCATTATTCCGTTGCTTTCAAGGGTTGTAAGCAGGGTTTTACGAGGCGAGAAGAGGGTTGCTTCGGCTGAGGATAAAGATCTGCAGAACTTTGAGGACTCTCTATTCGACAGCATCATGGCGGCGCTGGGGCAGTCATCCAATGACGACCGGATCATCCCTGAATCGGAACGCAAACTAGAGATCGTTCCTGGTGGAAGAAAAGAAGTTACGCAAAACTCTCGTACGCGACCTGTGAAGGTACCCTCTCTAATAGACCTAGCCAAAGCTCGTGAAAATCGTCGTCACCGTTTTGATACTCCGCCGAATGAGGCGGGCTAAAATAAATCAGAGTGCGTTAAGCTATTAACCCATAGATACAGAGCGCAATTTGCCCCCTACCAACACTCGTTGGAGCGAAGTTTCCCCAAAATTAGGCAGTTATAGAGAGATAGAAAAGATGGTTAAACTTTAGCAGCTTGCCGAGGTTTTGATAAAAACAGTAGCCAAGCAGGGGCTGATGGCGAAACCGGATATAATCCTAAATTACGCAGATAGGGGGATTAGTTAGTGGTGCTTACGCCTGTGCATCCTTGGCAACCTTACTTTCAAAACGTTCTTTCTGCCGCAGGAATTCAATATACAGAAATTCGTACGCTTCCTCGAAAGTATATATAATACCGTGGACTAATTGGTCCTCTGGTGAACAACGCTCATATTGCATTATAAATTCGGAATGCAACCAGCTCTCAATGGTATCAGCTATATAGCCCCTACAACTTGCTCTCCTAAGCTGAGCTAAGGTAACTGATTTATCAAGAGAATTAAGCAATCTCCAGAATGCGGCCTCCGCTCCTGTGTAAGTCTTGCCATCCAATTCAAATCTCTCCGATTTCAAATCGCTGTACTTGCCTAAAATATCTTGAGGTATCAAAAAATTTATGATTTTTTGTGCTTGGTTGATGTCAAGATTATAAGCATTTTCAGAGCCATCTCGACTTCCATAACTCGACTGTTCCATGAACCACGATTTTTTCAAACGCGCAACAACAGTTAAAACAATTTGAAATCGGGTAAGAGGCTCCTTATGGGTGTACCATTCTGGGTTATGCTCTCCGACAAGAGGGTCAACTAGTGTAGATAAACCTCCACCATTTGCTAAACATTCCCCAACTGTCTCGGCAATAGCGCCAAAATCACCACGGAAGCTTCCTCTGCGGGGCCCGTGAAGCGCTGTCTCTCGAAAGTATGTTTGAAAATTTCTAACACTCTCTCTGGCATAAATTTCAAATTCAGGAATACTATGGCTAATACCACCACAAGACTGGCACAAAGTTGACCACACCCGTTCTTTATCAGTAACGCCTGTGAACGCCGCCAATATATCGAGTGCGGCGCCCATAACCTCTCTGGGTTCTTTAATGTCCGCATACTTTGATGGATCGATTTTATATCGTCTTAACAGTGCATCATCAAAACCAAGGTCTCGTAAGAAGTTCCATTTCCCAACCTTGATGTCTAATAATAGTTGAAGCATTCTTTTAGAGCGCGAAAACGTTTCTGAGTGATTAGCTATGGCGCCATCAGCTTGCTCATCCACTTTTTCACGAAAACCTAAAAGAGTTGCAATAGCAAGGAATGGAGTGACAAATTTACGTGGAAGAGTTCTGAACATAAGCGTAGCCCTTAAAGCATCGCAGCGCTTTTCATCTATTATTGGCTGGCACCGATCAACCAAAATATCAAGTCTCTCTCTATTGCGGTTCGCGCTGGGTTCAGAAGAATCGGGTATCCCATCAGACAAATGCGTCCATAACTCGTCAGGACTTATGTTGTTCTCTTCTGCTAAAACCCCAATTTGGTGATGTATTCTCCTTTTAGACTCTTCAGTGTGCAATGCTGCAGACCCGAAACTTGGAAATCCGGCTAGTAATATCATTTCTATCGTGTTAATCTCAAAGCTGCTCCCGGTCACACATAATGAATATCGTCTGGCTCAAACAAGCTGCTAGGGGCAACTCCAGTTCTATACAAATTTTTCAATGCTGCAAACGTTCCTGATGATTTTGCTTGCTCGCAACTAGCGATATAAGCTGCGCACAAACTGGCCGCCGTATCACCCTTTCTGAGAACCATAGTAGCACCATTAAAATTGAACACCGCCGCAGATGCACTTTGCTCATTGAGTAATAACGCTTCAGCAGCAGCAGCAGCGTCTGAAATTGTAGAATTGCTATTACAATCAAATATCACTACATTAAGATTACCGGCCTGCTTCTCGATTTGAGCAATTTGCTTTTCGGAGAAGCCTGCTTGCTTCAACCTTTCTGGCCCAGCAGAAACACGAGCTTGACGCCCGAATGATTCGCGTACGGGGTCAAAAGATTTAGGGGCTATGTCGGATGATAAGTCTCCACTCATATAAAAATATCCAAAATTCAAAATTAGAGAATACAAAATAGGATTTGATGATGCTCTCACTAAATTGTAGCTGCTTTGTAGAGCTACTCAAGAAATTTAGCGATAAAATAGGGCTTCGCAATTCTCCCGCTAACTACTGGAAAGAACTGGCATTCCTGATAGGGATACAAATGCGCGGCTAAATCTCGTTAAATTCATTAAATACAGCAAGTTCCGCGCATTTTTGGCCCCATTTAAGAAGAGAGAATTGCGAAGCACTGCCCGCAACTACTGAATTTAGCGTTATCACTAGCCACTACCAATCCTGACTGGTAGACTAAAAGCATAACTTTAATCAATTTTGAAATCCTTGATTTCCCGACGACTCCTACACATCTTTGTATTTTCCCTAAGTGCTTGCTTTTTAATCGGCAGCGCTAAAGCCCAAAGTAGGATGGAGCAGCCTTCGAATAACTACTCTCAGTGCTCGTGTCCGTCACAACCTCCCTGCCCTCAGAGAAGCTGTGGAGAGTTTTTGAGCAGTGGTTGTTATGCTTGCTCTGCTATTCTTGGACGTATTCTTTCCATGTCTAGTTGCGCTAACGGTTGTAGCTCGCCTTGGTTTCAGATGCGCTTGAATATTTGCGGTTGCCCAAATTCATCCTCAAGCTCCTCTGCTTCATCGTCTGCTGCTTCCAGCGCTTCTTCCTCTTCCGCTAGCTCTGCAAGTTCGGTCGCTAGTTCAGGTAACTCAAGTAGCAGTAGTTCTAATACGGGCAGCTCATCAAGCAGCTTTCTCGGTAAGCCTAAAGTATGATCTGCTCGACGACTCTGGGCAATTTGGTAACACCTTAGTACTTGGCCGAGCCCCATCTTAAAGACAGCTCCTAGAAAGAGGCGCGACTGCCGGAGCTCCGTTTTGGAATCGCGATGATCTTCGTGGGTGTGAGCGCGACTGGACAAAGTCTTAGGGCATCGCAATTCTCTTCTCTAAAATAGGGCCAAAAATGCGTGGAACCTACTGTATTTATTAAGTTTATCGGTATTTAGCCGCGCATTTTTATGCCTCTCAGGAATGCCAGTCTGTTCGAGTAGATAGCGGGAGAATTGCGAGGCCCTTGTGCTTGTTACGGCTTCTGGACTAACCAAGATTTTGATCGTAGGACTTACCCTATGCAAAAGATTAAAATTGCCCGGGCCTTCACCCCGGCTCGCATAACTGGGTTCTTTGTTATCTTTGATAATGGGTCAACCGGCGCTGGGGTTAACCTTGCTAAAGGCGCTGAGACCACGGTATCAATTCACGACTCCCGCGGAGATATCGAGGTTGTCATCAACGGCAGCGACACTGAAGCTTTGGTATCACGCCGCGTAGCAGCTGCATACGCCGAGTTTATCGCTCAACGACGTATTTCGGTAGCAACTACCACAGCATTTCCTGTCGGCTTTGGGCTTGGTATGAGTGGTGCCGGTAGCTTCTCTCTCTCGCTTGCGCTCAATGAGGCACTTAACGCCGGAAAGAGCTACCGTGAGTGTATGCAGATCGCAGCAGATGCTGAGATAGCTTGTGGTACCGGACTAGGAACAGTGATGGCACAACAGTTCTCTGGCTTCCTAATCGGCGAAGAGCCCTATCCCAGCCGCTCAGCGCGGCAAATTACCTGCTCTGAGGATACTGTTGTCTGTTGCTTCCTTGACTCAATTAAAACTAGTTCGATTATCAGGGATCAGTCGTGGAAGGAGCGCATTAATGCTGTTGGGCTTGAGTGCATGACCGAAATTAATCGCGATCCGACGATAGCTCGCTTTCGTGAGCTATCGCGCTACTTTACCTTTACAACGGGCCTCGCAAATGATCGTGTGCGAAGAATTATGGAAGAGGTAGATAGCACAAGTATGGCGATGTTAGGCCAAACGGTCTACGCTGTAGTTCACCGCTCTGAGGCCCCTGAGATCGAGGCGCGGTTACGTGCGTATTCAGATCGCACAAGTATTACCTCAGTTGCTGATAGAGCCGCGATGGTGATATAAATCGGCGATTCCAAAATTTCGGAAGGATTCAGTAGTATGTCGCATGTCCCCAAAGATCATCCACGTTACAGGTCACTCATGGCCCGCTACGCTGTAGCCGAGGGTGTTAAATCGGGGGTCACTACGATTACGGGTCTAACTGCACACGGCCGTGGCGAGGCTTTTGATTATCTCCTCGGTGAAAAGTCGCACCCGTTTGCCGATCGTGCGGCCAAGGCTGCTGCTGCCACTATCCTACTGGCAGAGCGCCCAGTCATCTCAATAAACGGCAATAGCGCAGTCTTGACCCCCAGAGAGATGGTCTCTTTAGCTAAAAGCTCGCGTGCGCTTCTTGAAGTTAATCTTTTTTATGACACCGGCAAGCGTCGCGCCAAGATAGGCGCGATGTTTAGATCTAAGTACAAGGTGAGTTTGCTCGGTATAAAGCCTGATAAACGCATCGAGGGGCTGTCATCACATCGAGCGCTGGTCGATGCGCGCGGGATCTATGGGGCGGACGTAGTGCTTGTTTCAATAGAGGACGGGGACCGGACCTTGGCGTTAAAGCATGTAGGAAAGACCGTTATCGCTATCGATCTAAATCCTTTTTCGCGTACCCCGCAATCAGCTGATATCTCAATTATCGATAATGTTCAGCGGGCTTTCCCGCTGATAGAGAAGCATGTACGCGCTCTGCGCAAAGCCCCAAAGTCAAAGCTGCAAGGCATAGTATCACGCTACAACAACAAAGCGGTCCTCAAGGCGGCCATCGATCGGATTCGAAAGGGCTAAGGCGGCTAGATGCACCGAATGCGAATCTTTTCACTCGCTACTCGTTACTGCAGAAATCGTTACTATTGTGCCCCATCCCATAGGACAATCTCAGTCGGTCATTTCAGCGCTTTAAGCTTGCTGCTTGGTTTAGGCCTGCTACTGACCGGTTGCTGGGGAAGTAGCTCAGACCCGGAACCGGAACCTGAAGCTAAAGAGATCAAAGCAGACAAAGATTCCTCATCAAGCGATACTCCGGAGGCTGAGCTGATTAAGCTCTCGAAGGAGCTCTATCAAGTCGGAATGTATTCTGTGGCTCGTGACTCACTGGCCTCATTAAAAGATCGCTATCCATTGGGCGCTTACGCTAACTTTGCTGAGCTGAAACACGCTGATTCATTCTTCTTTAATCGCGAATACAACGAAGCAGCTAAGGCGTATGAAAATATCATCAAGAACTTTCCTGGAAGCTCAGACCTGCCGTACGTAAAGCTCCAAGCGGCGAGATCACATATCGCCTCCGCCAGAGATGCCGGTCGAGATAGACAGCCGTGGGAGCGCGGGCTAGCTATATACGATGAACTAGTGAATCAGTATCCAGGCTCAGCCTACTCCGATATCGCTCGTTCTGAGCGAGCCAATGTGATTGATGAATTGACCGCTTACGACAGAGAGATAATTGAGTTTTATCGAAATCAGGGCAACCAAGCGGCGGTCGATGCGCGTGAGAAGCAGTTCTCCGCGCGTTGGGGCGAGCGGCTTAACGGCGTTGCCGGTAGACCGCCGCAATAAAACAGAACGCAGTTTGCCATTCGTCACCGCTTTAGCCCTCCCTTTATCCTCTTCTTGTTTGAAAATTGCACCGTAAGTCCAGCGCTCCCTCATCTTAACCTCGTGGAGGATGAGTATATGCGTGCGCCTCGTGGAGCCTGTGTATCTCGGATATAGCGACAAAACATGGTGTTCATTAATAAGAGAGAGCCTGTCGCAATCGCCGCAAACTGCGTATCATCCTGTAAGGTTTTTAGAGTGTTAGGGACTTGAGTTCAGTGAGGGAGTTACTCGACATCCAAGGTTTACGCGACTTAAATTACAACGCCGTTATCGGGCGTGTGATGCGACGTCACAATATCGCTCGGATGGTGCGCTGGGTGAATCTCGCCAGTTTGGCGGTTCTCATCCTCACTCTGATTATTTTAGTGATTGTCGTTGGTCAAGATATCCTTGGCAAGATCTCTGCAACCTCCAAGCTAGACTCACAAATAGCTTCACTAAAAGCATCTTCGTCTGCGGGCACATCAGGCGGTCTGGCCCCCTCACACGACTGGAGCGTTGTTCAGGAACGCAAGCCCTTTGGGGTGCTCGGTAAAGTTGCGGCACCAGCTGCATCAGCCCCAACGCCACCCCCCTCTCCGCTTATGTTGTCGCTTATTGGAACATTCCTAACCCAGGGCCAAGAGCCTTACGCCATCATCGAAGACAAGAAGAAGAACGATCAAGAGATGTTCCTGATTGGAGATTCGGTGTTCGATCAAGCGACCTTAAAGAAGATCTATCTAGACCGCGTCGAAGTGGAACGTAACGGCAAGCTTGAAGTGCTGCGGCTTGATGAAATCGGCGGTAACGCTGGCGCTGGAATAGTCTCTTCAGGCTCTGATGACTTTGTGGTCGAGGAAGCTGAGCTTGATAAGGGTTTGGAGAATCTGCCGCTCCTTCTAACTCAAGCTCGTGCTGTGCCCTACTTTAAAGATGGGCGATCAATCGGACTACGGCTCTTTGCGATCAAAACAGGTAGTCTCTACGAAAAAGTCGGCCTTAAAAACGGCGACATCTTAAAGACGATTAACGGCAATAATTTAGGCGATATCTCACAAGCACTAAAACTTTTTGAGCAGTTAAAACAGGAGCGTTCCATAAACTTGACCTTGGAGCGTGACAAGCAGGAACGAGAATTTAAGTATACGATAAGGTAAACCATGAACTACAGGCACTACCTAAATGCGCTTCTTTCCACCAGTATTCTTTGGGGTGTTGTTGTGTGCAGACCTCTTGTTGTCAGCGCACAAGCCCCTGCTGGTGGTGACCAAGATATTGCCAAAGACTCCAATACCGAGATTAACGTCAAAAACGCCGATATAGCCGCGATTATTCGAATCTTTTCACGCAAAACCAAACGCAACTACATACTCGACGAAAAGGTGCGCGGAAAGGTTTCTATTTATCTTCCGGGCAAGGTCTCGGCAGAAGAGTCTCTCCGTATTCTCGATTCAGTATTGGCACTAAAAGGTTTTACTACTGTGCCAATCGGCGAGAACTTGTGGAAGATCGTGCCTTCAAAGGAAGCTCGCCAATCAACGATCCCGACACGACTGGATGGAAGGACAACTAATCCTACCTCATCTGTTATAACCCGTCTGGTGTCGCTTAAGTACGTTAGCGCTCAAGATGTTCAACAGATCATTTCGCAGTTAATCTCGGCTGATGGTTTGGTGAATGCTTATACGGGAACTAACTCACTAATCTTAATCGATGCCGAGGACAACGTTGAAAGGCTCCTGCGCATAATCGATCAACTCGATGTCCCCTTTTCAAATCGAGAGATGACGATTATCCCCATTCAACACGCAGATGTTGAGGATATCGCCCAGAAATTAAACGATATTCTCGGTGAGGGATCGAAAAAAGATGGCTCTGGTGATGCGGCGCGCGCAGCGTTGCGAGACCCCAACCAACCTCAACAGATAGCTACCGGTGGCGTCCAAGCCTCAGTTCGCGCTTCAACCGGCAAAACGATCTCTGCTCGCGGATTAGAGCCTAAAATTATCCCTGATCAGCGCACAAACTCCCTTATCGTTGTTGCCGACGATGAGACAACCGCCCGTATCCGCGCCCTCGTCTCTCAACTTGATAGTAAGGTTGACCTATCGGGTAACAAGTTCTACGTCTATCGTTGTCAGCACGCCAATGCTGAGGAGCTCTCGCAAGTTCTTGCGGGGCTAGTTGGTGGTAGTGGAGGTGCTGGAGCAACGGGCGGATTTGGCTCTGGTTCCTCTGGTCAAGGTGGTGGTGGTGGACTATTTGATTCAGCTGGTGGCATAGGCCAAAATAGAAGCTCATTCTCAAACCGCAACTCTTCTTCAGGGTTGGGTCGCAGCGGCACTGGCGGAGGATTGGGTTCAGGTGGTGGATTTGGTTCTGGAACCGGCTTTGGTAGCAACCGCTCAGGCGGCAGAACTGGCTCTGCAAATCGTGGCCCTACCTCTACGCAACTAGGTGATAATATCTCAATCACAGCAGACCCGGCTACGAATTCACTAATTATCGCCGCGAGCAAGCCTGACTATGAGAAGATTAAAGCGTTGTTAGCTCAGATCGATGTAAAGCGTCGTCAGGCGCTGGTCGAGGCGACCTTACTTGAGGTCTCAATCGATAACACCATCAGAACCAGCACAAGCTTTTTAACCTCAACAGGGGGCGCAGATGGTGGAGCGTTTGCTCGTAGTGAGTTTGCAGGCGAGAACTCTCTAGCAACGCTTTTCACAAATCCCGGTAAGTTACAAGGATTGACCCTAGCTGCCGCAAGCGCTGGCTCTCTCAAGCTGCCTGGTGGAATAACTCTACCTACTCAATCGATCTTGGTGAGCGCTGCGCAACAGAACAACAACGTTAACGTTCTCAGCGCCCCGACAATTTTAGCTACAGACAACGAAGAAGCGCAGATAGTTGTTGGTCAGAACGTACCGTTCTTGGCTAGCACCGGAACAAATGCAGTGAATTTAAACAACACCTTTAATCAGGTTGATCGGCAGGATGTTGGTATCACGCTTAGAATTACCCCCCAGATTAGCTCGCGCGATTACGTGACGTTGCGAGTTTTTACCGAGGTATCGGCACTGGTACTCTCAACAGTTAACTCAGCTCTTGGGCCAACAACGACAAAGCGCCAAAGCGAAACAACCATCATCGCTAAAGATGGCCAGATGATCGTTACCGGTGGACTAATCGCTGATGATGTATCAGAAACCGATGAGGGCATTCCGTACCTCAAGGACATACCCGTTCTCGGTCACGCTTTCAAAGCTAACTCCCAAGCTAGAGCACAGAAGAATCTCTTAATCTTTCTCACTCCTAGAATCATCAAAGACCAGTTTGATGCTCGCGACTCTACAATTGAGAGTCGTGATAAGATGGAGGATGTAATCGTTCAGTATGGAGTTCAACCGAAGCGACAAGGTACTCTGCGCAGTCGCCGCATCGATCAAGTTGCCGAATCAAATCCGTACGAGGGCCCCAAACCTGGCACGATCCTTCCCCCTTCAAAAGCCACAAAGGAGCTAATGGCTCCGCGGTTACCGACAAAGGACAGCAATGCTGCGGTTCTTGATGGTTCTGCTGGAGGGGTTCTTGATCTCGATATGGCTGCTCCGTCCTCTGAGACTCAAGCGACCCAGCCTGTAGTGGACCTCGATTCTAGCCCAGCCCCTGACAAGTCGCGAGCATCGCTTAAGCAGGAAACAAGCAGCAGCAAGACGGTTAACCCCACTGCCGCCTTCGTTGTTGCAGAGGTTGTTCGCGGTAGCACTTTACCGTTTAACGGTAAAGGTCGGGGAGAACGCTTTGGTATCGTCCTTCCGAGTGATAGCTCAATTGAAGCCAAGAGCTTCTTCCGCTCTGGAAATACGTACTCATACGGGGCTCCGGCAGGCCAACACGAGATCGTCGTACGGGGAGCATTTTCCTCGCCATCTGAGGCTGAATCACGATATCCTGAGGTATCCGGATCGTGGCACACCCTTCCTTTAGCAGAGATTAAATCCCTTGGACGGACTCCATGGCAACGCAAGTGAGATAAAACATGAATAGCTCAGTACCCTCCCAGGCGACGCCCCCTACAGCCAGCGTATCCGAAGCTGACGGAAGGATCATGTCTCAAATGTTGGGAATGACCTACCTTGATCAGCTCCCTGAACCGGTACCCCCGCGTAATCCAGTGCGCGGAGATTTCGACCGCATTGCAGGGTCTTGGGGGCGTCAATTTCTTACCGTACCGATCGGTGGTGATGATTCTCACGTGGTTGTTGCTACTGCCGATCCCTTAAATATCGAAGCGATTGAGCAGCTCAGAGTGTGCTACGAACGTCCGATAAAAGTGGTTGTTACCTCTCCTGGACAGATTACGAAGGCGATTAACTCAATCCGTACTAGCCTGATGAGCGATAAATCTAGCTCTCTCGCTGATTCTGGTAAAAAGGACGATGCGGATGATTTTTCGAATCAACTTAAGATCGACGTTACGGACTCAGATGATGATGATGCGCCAATTATCCGTTACGTGAATGCTATTATCTTTAAGGCCAGCTCTGAGCGCGCTTCGGATGTACACATCGAGCCGTACGAAGATAAGCTCAAAGTTCGGTTCCGCGTAGATGGAGTACTGTACGATGTGGCGAGTGAAGATAAGGCCTTCCAAGCGGCTATAATCTCTCGCGTAAAGATCATGGCTGGTCTAAACATCGCCGAGAAGCGCCTGCCGCAAGACGGTCGTATCGGCTTAAAAATCGCTGGAAAGGATGTCGATATCCGCGTATCAACAGTTCCTACCCAATTTGGAGAGCGCATCGTAATGCGTCTGCTCGATAAAGCTGGAGCGGTTCTCGACATTAATCAGCTTGGCGTTGAGAAGCGCAACCTCGATACGCTGCTCAAGCTACTCTCCAAACCGAATGGAATTATCCTAGTAACAGGTCCCACCGGATCTGGTAAAACCACCACGCTGTACGCTTGCCTCACGCAGATTAACAAACCGGATCTCAACATCCTGACCGTTGAGGACCCGATCGAGTACCAGCTCGATGGTATAGGCCAGATGCAGGTAAATCCTAAGATAGATTTTACCTTCGCTAGCGGACTAAGAGCTATCTTGCGACAAGACCCGGATGTGGTGATGGTGGGAGAGATTCGTGATACAGAGACCGCTGAGATAGCGATTCAAGCCTCGCTTACGGGACACTTGGTTCTCTCGACTCTACACACCAACGACTCGGCAGGTGCTGTCAGCCGCCTTCTCGACATGGGTGTAGAGCCATTCCTTGTATCCTCGAGCCTCTTAGCTGTCCTAGCTCAACGTCTAGTGCGGCGGCTCTGTAAAGAGTGCCGGGTTCCTTATCAGATATCTGACGAAGAGCTCCGTGAGCTTAGCCTCAATCCAGCCGAGATTACAAACCGCCAAGCCTTCCGACCAGGTGCGACAGCATGCCCACGCTGCCAAGGCACGGGATACACGGGCCGTCTCGGCATTCATGAGCTTCTAATAATTGATGACGAGGTGCGCTCTCAGATATTGCAGCAGGTTGACTCAAACACGATCAAGAACAGCGCCATCAAACGTGGATTCGCAAGTCTCCGGGCCGATGGCGGCCTAAAGGTTTTGGCGGGACTTACCTCTGTTGAAGAGGTATTACTCGCCAGCCACGATGATGTGAGCTAGGGGTATACACGATGCCAGTCTACGAGTACACCGCGCTTAATCCTGGCGGAAAGAAGGTAAAGGGCACCCTTGAGGCCGATAGCATCCGCACTGCACGTCAGAAGCTCCGCGTGCAAAACATCTTCCCTACCGACATAAAAGAGTCACTCAAGGCTTCAACTGAAAAGACTCAAGATGTAAAAAAGCTCTTTAAGAGTGACAAGGTATCGCTCAAGCAGCTCACACTCGCTACACGCTTGCTGGCGACCCTTTCGAATGCTGGACTACCTCTCGTTAGTGCTCTTCTCGCTCTCTCGGAGCAGGTCGATTCCCCTGCCCTAAAACGTGTCATCGTCGATATTAAGGAACGAGTGGAGCAGGGATCCTCTCTGGCTAAGGCACTCGGTGTATATCCCAAGGTTTTTCCACGACTGTACATAAACATGGTTGCATCAGGCGAGGCGTCAGGCGCGCTTGATACCGCACTTGAAAACCTCGCTGATTACTACGAAGCGCAGCTTGAACTACGACGAAAGGTTGCTAATGCTCTCTTTTATCCTATTTTGATGTTTGTCTTCTGTATCATCGTCGTTATTGCGCTAGTGACGTTTGTAGTTCCAAACATCGTAGAGATCTTCATTAAACAAAAAGTAGCGCTGCCGCTCCCTACACGGATGGTGATCTTTGTCTCTGATATGGTGATTGGATATTGGTGGTTGATGTTGGCGCTAATTGTGATCTCGGCCCTGTATATTAAGCAACGTTATGCTACCGCAGTGGGCAAGGCCTGGTTCGACCGAATGTTTCTTAAGCTGCCGATCTATGGGGCTATCTATCGCAAGGTTTCCACAGCACGGGTCGCCACTACCCTAGCAACCCTGCTAAACGGTGGAGTCGAGGTGCTGGCAGCTCTGGAGATCGTTAAGAATATTATCGGCAACACCCATATGAAAAAAGCCCTTGAGGATGCGCGTGAGGGGGTTAAAGAGGGGCGCAGCTTGGCTAAGGAGCTATCCAAAAGCGGTTATTTCCCCAATTTACTCTCGCAAATGGTAGCCATTGGAGAAAAGAGCGGTCGTCTTGAGGGGATGCTAAATAAGGCCGGCAAAACCTTCTCTGGTGAGGCAAACGCGGCGATCGCTGGGCTGACAACCCTCCTAGAACCGTTGATGATTATATTCCTTGGAGTCATAGTTTTTACCATCGTGATATCGGTTCTCTTGCCGATGGTTGAGCTGATGCAGATAGTTCAGTAGGGTTAGCCGCTATTCTAGGTGGCGCAAATCGTATTTTCTTGCGACAATACACTGGTTGTGCGGGCTTCGTGGGTCTAAACCACTGGACAAACGTGCTGCACCAATAGAAAACAGAACTGATAGGAAAAAGATATGAAACGCACTATTCTCTGCCTTATAGATCCACGCAGGCGTTTGTTGGACGCTCAGCGCAGCTCGACTGCTGAGCGCGGCCTAACTCTCATCGAGATTATCGTAGTTCTGATGATGGTGGGCATTATCGGCGCTTTTATCGGCGGCAAGGTGTTTAAGGCTGGAGACAAAGCCAAAGCCGAGCTCACCAGAGCTAAGCTAAATAGCTTAAAAGAGCCGATCTACATATATCAGATGCGTAATAGCGCCCTGCCCCAATCTCTGGCTCAAGCCGAAGCAGATGACACTAAAGATGCTTGGGGAAGAGAGGTTCAGTACCGCGTGATGGATGGTCGTGGCTACGAACTGCGCTCGCTCGGCGGAGATGGCCGCGATGGAGGTTCTGGGGCTGACGCTGATATCGTAGTTACTGGGCCGTAGCTTAAGAGATAGCTTAAGAACAACATGAAAAGTGGGTGCGAGGGATCAGGACGGGCTGATGGCTTTACGCTGATTGAGCTCGTTCTGGTCATCGCTATCGTTGGACTCACTCTTGGGCTCGTATCTGTGCGTATGGGCGCCATGGACTTTTGGCGTGAACAAGCATCACTCAGGAAACTCACCGAAACGATAGCACTTCTCAACAACCAAGCGATCCTCGATCAGCAATTCTACCGACTTGAATTCGACCTAAAAGGCAACTCATTTCGAGCAGGCGTGATGCGTCCAGATAACGCTGGCCTGGCCGGCACATCCGCGGGGATCGCCAGTGCGATTAATCTCGATCCCCTCGAAGAACAGCTAGCTCTATTGCTCAGCCCAGAATCATCCTCAACGGCAACTATGATTCCGCCGCCAAGCATGCCTTCACTCGCGGAACCAACCGCTTTAGGGGGGCGATACGTCATCCTCGATGTTGTGACATCGGAGGGAAAGTTTTCACGCGAAGATGATGAAGCCCGTACTGCAGCGATTCGCTTTTCGCCGCGAGGAGCGTCTGACTTCGGAGTTATTCACATCAGCACCGGCGGGGATTCAGCTATAACTATCGTTGCTAACCCGTGGACTGGCTTAGCAGAGAAATACCCTGGCTATAAGGATTTCAAATGGACCATGCCACGAGAGAACCAGTAAATCTGCGCCGTAGAAGATCGCAGCAATCAGGCTTTACGCTGATCGAAATTACAGTCGCCCTATCTCTCCTAGCCGTATCAGCCAGCATCTTTATCGGCATGCAAGGCTCGGCCGTACGGAGAACTCTGCGCGATACCAACGCCCAGGCCGCGATGTTAGTGGCCAGACGCATTATGGCATCAATTGAGATCCTAAAAGATTCAGAGTTCACCATTTCTACTCAATCAGAGAGCCCAGTCAGGGATCTCCTGCAACAACTTAATATTACCGGCATGGGTGAACGAGCTGAATCAGCGGCGATTGACAAGATGACAGCGAGTGTTGTCGTAGATGAACTTGAACTAGTACTCCCGCTCGACAGACAGGAACAGATGAAACGGATCACTCTTAAGCTAACGTGGGGACCTGGAGCCGATGAATCCATTCAGATCGTGTACCAGAGACCTCCGCTGCAATAAGGATTTTATGATTTCTCAGAGGAGGATGGCACAAACGGAGTCGGGGTTCACTTTAATAGAGGTGATTATCGCAATCGCTATCCTGGCGGCTATGGTTCTGCTCAATTATCAACTTCTTCGCGGCATTATCAAGGCTAAGGAGCTAATTGAGGATAGGCGCGATGTTATGTACATAGCAAACTCACTTCTAACTAGATTATCGCGTGAACTCCAACTGGCTATCGCCGCTCCCCAGCATCCTCTCTTTGAGTGTTCTGATGGCCCAGCCTCAGCACCGCCACCAACCAATGCTGGGCCGCAACGCTTTTTACTGGGAGAATCAGATGGTAAACCCGGCAGCATCCTGTTTATGGCTAAAGGTGCAGGACAACAGACGGCTGATTCAAGTGGGCAGACCGGTGTGGTGATGCTCAAATACTCTGTCGAGCAGGATCCTGACAGAAGGTCAGAACGTGATGCTCCACTTGTGCTGCTCAGATCAGAGACTCCATCATCTGGTCAGATCCAAAAAGACTGTAAAAAAGAGATCCGCTTTCCGATTACCACAAACCTACTTGATTTCAGCCTTCGGTTTTATGATGGTCAAAAAAAGAGCTGGAGCAGCGAGTGGAAGGAGCAGCGCGCGCTCCCGTTACCACACATTATCGAATTCACTCTAGTGCTCCAAAGCCCTATGGGCAACAAGGTCACCCACACTACCGCAGTTCGAGTGACTTCGGTGCAATAAGGGGGTTAAGCCTAACCAGGCCACTAGCATCGCTACAATCACAATCGCTACTAGACGATTGGCACCCTCTAACTGCCAACTCGCATGCGACCACTCTCCAAGAGTTAGCACGATCTCTCCGATCAACTGATTCAGAACACCTAGCGCCCATAGTGGATAGTCACTACCAGGAAAGCCTAGCAGCATAAGCCCTAGCGCACTAAGACCAACAGTGCAATTTATAATCGACCACGGAGCGGCCACCACGAGATTGAGTGCCAAACCCAGTGGCGAGAGTGTGCCCTGCCATACAACGATAACAAGGCTCGTACACAGCCATACAGCGCAAGTTACCGCCACAAACTGAGCGACCTTTGAATTCATAGCGAACTTACCCCCGAGTCCTATCCCAAAGAGCGCCGCAAAGGTCAGAACAACACCGATATCAAACGCACACCAAGGCCAGATAACCTGCATTCCGAGTAATGCTGCGCCCCACCGCTGCGCAAATGATGTACCACGCTCGCTTAGCAGGTTTGCGCACACACACGCCGCGGCAAGTAGAGCCCGAACTGCTGACATCTCAAAACCGATAAAAACGACATATAACGTCGAGACTGAAAATGCCAGGATCGTCGCTCCGTTCCGCACATATCGTCCGCCATAACGCAAGCGCCTAACAAGCGCTGTGGCGCACCAAAGAATAAATCCGAATGCTAAACTCACCTGGTAGCCAGAGACTACTAAGAGATGGGTCAATCCTAAGCGGGTAAAAGCCTTCTCAAGTGGAACACTCAGGAGGTCGTGATAACCGAGCGCCATCGAGAGAAATAGCCCCGCCCCTTGCGACTCTCCAAGAGCAGAGACCACTCTGGTACGAACGTACTCGCGCCAGTCAAATAGCACAGGCGGCATGCGCTCAATCGGCTCAGATACAAACCTGGCCTTGCACTCGGCCCTGATCCCCCTGCGCCACAACCACCCTTCAAATGCGAATGGATTGAGCGGTTTAAAAACCGGCTCAAAGGTACCGCGAACTACCACTCGGTCTCCTGGTGCTAGGAGCGCTGCGTTACGCCAGGGCAGATCAATTGCGCGGCAACGAATCAGCGCAGCACCAAGCTCCGCTTCACTCCTAAACTCGAAAGTCACCTCACCAGGTCGTGGATGCCTGGGAGCTCCCTCAACTACACCAACGATAGCGAGCTCTCCTTGTAGCGTAGGTAAACTTGCTGGAACTGGCGCCGCGATAAAGGCGCTGACGATCCCTAACACCATCCCACCGGTTAGCCACGATGCGCCACTTATCTTGGAAGCACAGCAACCTATCCCGATAGCGATTAGTGTTATCGCTAACCAGAGATCCTGTAATGCCCACACGACTCCCTGCCCCAGCATGACAGAAAGAGCCAACTGAACAGCCGGTGCGTGGCGTCGCCAAGCGGCGAATGCGCGACGCAATGAGCGTGCGCGGATGGAAAGTGCGATCATGCGATTTATTTGTTGCAGCAGAGTATTTACCGTTATGCATATCGAATCGATGCAGATAAAAGTTGCGTGACTAGCCTACGCACTAGGGCTTCGCAATTCTCTCTGCTTAAATGGGGCCAAAAATGCGCGGAACCTACTGTATTCAATGAGTTTAACGGTATTTAGCCGCGCATTTTTATCCCTATCAGGAATGCCAGTCCTTTCCAGTAGATAGCGGGAGAATTGCTAAGCCCTACCGAAGCTTCAAAAGCCTAAAGCGATTTCGAGAAGATGCGCTATTGTTGCTGTTGCTGCGGGGCTGGCGGGGCCTTCTCTGTAACGCTCGGTGCCGGTGAGCGACCACGCGCTATAAAATAAATCAACGCAACGATCGCTATCAGCGCCACTACTGAGATAATCGTGATAAATGTGGAGTTCTCAGTGCTAACTCCTGCTGGTGATGTTGTTGTTGGCATTTTATCCTCCTAGATATATCCGCAAGGTGAATTTCAGCCGGCCAGCGGCGTAGCCAAAGTTCACAAAAGCGGGGTTTCGCCCCGTCCCTTAAGATTAATTCAATTAGCCGGATTCACTATGAGTAAGCTCACAGCTCCGTACTCTGCTAAACGGAATGTTATAGAGCAAACTGGCACGGCTTTCGCCGTGAATGACTATAAGCTATCGTTTCGACTCGCCTTCGTGAACCAATAGCGTTTTCCAAGAGCCGTCATATCGCTACGGACTTTCGCATAACGCCATATTAGCTAGACTCTAAGATATGAAAGAGCAGCGTCCTGCACCTTCTTGGTTATCACGCTTGTTGTTTAGCTGGGTAACTCCGCTCATAAAGCACTCTAAGACTACCCCGATCACAGATGCCACGATCGATTTGCTGCCAGCCTTAATTGATGCTACCAGCGATAGCAATAGACTCAGTCAGTCGATAAAAAAATACTGGCACTGGGGCTATCTTTCGATACTACTAGCAATCATCACCTCTCATGCTCGAATAATCTTAAAGATTATCGGGATATCAATCGTCTCTTTAACTTCAGGGCTTTCGACAGCTCTCCTTCTGCGTGAGGTTTTGCGGGGGCTTGATCCGAAATTCTCGACCCCTATTTGGTTTGAATCACTGATCGCGATACTTCCATGGTTACGTGGCTGGAACTCTTATTCTTTTATTTTTTCAATCTTTCTCGCCTGCTCCTCTGTTGTCTCGATATTGGCTACTCACCATCTATTCTATATCCAACCAAATCTTGGCGCCCGCATCCGCGCCGCTCTCAACGCGATAATCTTTGCTAAAGCTCTAAGACAACAAAGAGCATCACAACAACAACTCAGCACCGGTTTTATACTAAATCTAGTTGCTACAGACACCAATAGAATTCAGACCCTATTCTCATTCTTTCATTCTATCTGGCACCACCCAACCGCACTCATCTGCATAGTCTGCTTGCTGTATCGACTAGTAGGATCTGCCGCCCTAGTCGGCAGCTCGGCGTTATTACTAATACTCTTAAGCTCGACCACTATTACTCGCAAGCAGGGCAAGCTCCGCAACAGACTCTCGAAAGTTGCTGATCACCGAATCGGCATAACACGAGAAACGCTTATTCATATCAAAGCAGCTAAACTTCAGGGTTGGGAGACCCGCATGGAGCAGAAGATTCAGGCTTTGCGCGAAGACGAGATCAAGATCGCCCAGAAACTTGTGCGCCTTTCTGCTGTCTTTTCATTCTCTTCTGGTAGCGCTCCTGCTATCGCCATGGCGATTACCGCTATCTGCTTGGTTTATCAAGGTGTTGAGCTAAACAGCGCGACTATATTCCCTGTACTAACGCTCTTTATGCAGCTTAGATTCTCTCTAAATATGATCCCAGAAACGATATACAACGCGATGGAGGCTTTTGTAGCTTCTAAACGGATCCATAATTTCCTCTCAGCTCCCGAGGCTTCGGCACCGCATCTGGATACGAATCAAGACTGTGCCGTATCTCTCATAGGTCTCCAATCACGCTGGTCCTGCGGCGGAAGAATAGCTCTGATTGCCCCACATTTAGAGGTTCCACGTGGCGAACTCATTGTTGTGGTAGGCGCGGTTGGGTCAGGCAAGTCCGGACTACTCTTAACTATATTAGGCGAGCTCGAAGCAGAGCATGGTTCGGTGTCTCTTGGAGGCCCAGTTGCATACGTCCCACAGGTACCCTGGATTGTAAGTGATTCTATCCGCAACAATATCTTATTCGGCAAGGCTTTCGATGCCGAACGGCTTACAAGAGCTATCTCGGCCGCAGGACTTAAGGCTGATCTGATACAATTTCCACACGGAGACGAAACCGAGATCGGTGAGCGTGGTATCAACCTCTCTGGTGGACAACGCCACCGGGTCGCTTTGGCCCGGGCTCTTTACAGCGATGCTGAGATATATCTCTTTGATGATCCGCTCAGCTCGCTCGATGCGAATGTCGCTCAACACGTATTTTCTCAACTAATCTGTGGCGAGCTAAAGGGCAAAACCCGCATCCTTGTTAGTCACCGCGTTGAATTCGCCTTGGCTGCAGACCGAGTGCTGGTGATTGAAAACGGTTCAATAATTGAGGATGGCCCGCCAGATCAGCTACGCGCACTTGAGAGTCGCTTCGCCAGCCTCTTAAACACTCATCTGAGCATGACCCCTCAATCAGGTTACGATTTTCAAGAATTGGCTCGAGTTGACGGTTCTCTTCCTTTTCAGGTTGAGTCATCAGAGGCATCATCAGCGCTTCTTAACTTAGAGTCGGGAATAATTGAGGCTGAGGAGCGTCAGATTGGCTCGCTACACTCAAGCACCATCCGCTCATATGCGGCAAAAATAGCTCCAGGCTTGGCTATTCTAACTGTAATTGCCCTATTTTTAGGCCGACAGGGCGCTGCTGTTGCTACAGATCTCTGGCTCACAAGCTGGGCCAACCAAAATCAGATTGAGCTTTCTCTATTTTTATCGGGGTACCTGATATCAATCTTGATTCTCTGCTGTATGGTATACCTAAGAACGGTGTACATCCTCAGTCGTGGACTGCAAGCAGGGGCTGAATCTCACAAGGCGCTTCTCCATGGAGTAATACGAGCGCCGCTGAGTTTTTTTGAGGCCAACCCAGTAGGAAGAATCCTAAATCGTTTTAGCCGTGATCTCGAGACGGTGGAACTATCTTTACCTAGATCAATTGTAGATGCAGCTCATTGCTTAGTAGAAACCGCGGCTGTCTCGTGCATAATAGCTTTTGTTGCGCCTATAACCTTGGCTCTCTTAGCTCCAATTGCGGTCTCTTACTTTCTGCTCAGCAAGGCATATCGACCTGTATCACGAGAGCTACAGAGGTTGTCGGCGATTTCGCTATCTCCGATATTTGCGATGACCTCTGAGAGCCTCTCTGGTATCGAATCATTAAGGGCTTCAGCTTTAGGTGAATCATTTAATCGGGACTTTGAAGCGGCTCTCAATGTCCACACAAGAACCGTCTTTACTCAAACTGCCGCCAATCGGTGGCTCGGGGTGCGTTTAGAGATTTTGGGGTCGGCTCTCATCTTTGCGGTCGGTGTCGTGGCTTCTTTAGGTTGGAGTGCTGCAACAGGAATCGCTTTTTCAGGATTAGCTCTGGCCTATGCCAGCTCAATGACTTCGAGTATGAATTGGGCTATTCGCAGCATCTCTATGGTAGAGAGCAGCTTAACCTCATTTGAACGGATTGAACGTTATTCCTCCACCGAACCTGAACGGTCTATCGGCAATAGAGCGCCGAGTGATTGGCCGAAGCGTGGCGAGATTAAGTTTAGTGGACTTTCTGTGCGCTATCGCCCGCATCTGCCCCTAGCCTTAAAGGATATAACTCTCACGATTCCCGCTGGTAGTCGAGTTGGCATCATCGGTCGTACCGGTTCGGGTAAAAGCACGTTAATCCTGGCCCTGCTTAGATTACTTGAGCCGTGCCGAGGCTCTATTGAGATCGATGGAATAGATATCTCCTCGATCGATCTTAACGACCTAAGAAGATCGTTGGCGGTTGTGCCACAGGAACCCGTATTATTTTCTGGCACTCTGAGGGATAGCCTTGATCCGTTCGGTGAGTTCTCTGATCGGGAGATCGAATCGGCACTTGAACGAGTTGAACTAAAGAGCTTCCTGACTACCCTCCCCTATGGCCTAACTTCAGAGGTTCGCGAGGGTGGCTTCAATTTTAGCAACGGCCAGCGCCAATTAATCTGCCTGGCTAGAGCGCTTCTTAGGCGAAGCAAGGTAGTAATCCTCGACGAGGCTACAGCCTCAATCGATGTTCACACCGATCACTCAGTGCAGAGAACAATCAGACGCGAATTTACCGGAACTACGCTACTGGTGATTGCTCATAGGTTAGCGACTATCGCCGATTCTGATCTTATCTTAGCCCTGCGTGATGGGCAGATGGTCGCAGGCGAGATCAACTCGCCTGATTATGATAGCGAACCATCTGCATCTTAAAGAGACGAACGATATTAGGGTCGTTTACTATACCTTGATCGATCAGATCTTTTAACTCTCCCAAATAAGTTCCAGCAGTGCTCTGGTCTCCTAGAGTGAGCGCAGTCGTTACCAGCAGGATCATCCCTGCTGGTGAATCAGCTTGCAGCTTTAACGCATGGCGCGCTGATTCATTCGCAGCCTCGACCTTTCCCAAAGTAGCCTGAGCCACAGACAGAGCCAACCAGCCCGGTAAAAAATCAGAAACTACCGTAGTTAGACCTTTAAGAATCAGCTCAGCGCGCTTTGTGTGACCCGTCTCTAGGCACATCTTCGCAAGCGCGTATATGTCAACCTGCTCCTCCTTTGAATAGCTTGCCCTCGATGCATCTGTCGCTGTGTTATCTTTACTCATCTTTGCTCACCGCCTCTTCAGGCTGTACAGCCAACCGATCTAAGATCTGCCGCAGCATCGCCGCTTCATTCATAAGAATAGCTCGAATATTAGGATCTTCGTTATGCTCTCGAAGCGCCTGAACGGATTCAAACCGCGCGAATAAAGAAGGTACGAGGTTTTCTAGTCGCGAAACATTCCCGACACTTGGAAGTACCGAAAGCAGAGGTGAGAGCGAGAAAGGATCTGGAGTTAGGGCCATACGAATCTGAGCACTCCTGAGAGGCTACTAGTTGAGTTGTGACTTATCGCCGTATTTAACAAGGTACGTATTAAACAAGATAAGCGATCTAACAAACAAACACTGCTAGTATAGCTAAAACGACACGCGGGACAACTCCCTGTTTGTCACTCTTTTTAGGGTTGCAGGGCATCGCAATTCTCTTCTCTTAAATAGGGCCAAAAATGCGCGGAACCTAC
>JBBALZ010000005.1:0-39531 GCA_040402735.1 Bdellovibrionota bacterium | reverse complement strand
GTGAGCACCGCAAATTCAAAAGCTTAAAGTGATTTCGAGTAGATGCGCCATTTTTAAGACCCGCAACTGCCGACTTTAGGATAATAGCACTCGATTTGAGAGAAACGAATAACTATTCGCGGCGCGCTCGGTGGCTTATCAACGAGTTTTCGTAACTACTCAAGGTAGTAACGCCCAGGCGTTGGCTGGTAGATGATTCTTTAAAAGCGCGATGAGAACCTCATGAGCTTGCTCCGGGATTGCTTCTGTGAGCTTGGTCTCACCACAACTAGTTCCGCTTGGTCTTGATAGTAAGCAGTACTTTGTTATCAACTCGAAGTGACTTTGGGCAGATGCGCCATTACCAGAGACGCAACTGCTCTTTTTAGGGGGATAACGTAACGCTCCTCGTGAGTAATCGAGCAATGTAAAAACAGCTGCATAGATATCCGGTTTCGCCCCTCCTCGCGATAACAGGACATTACCAACTCGCAAGGTTGTCCCACAGATCTACTGACTTCGCAGTTGGTGTCGGCATCGCTACACCAGATTCGCCCGTCGTCAAAATACTGTAGCGCTCATCACCATACACCTCGCGCCACTCTGTAGACAGCGCTGCTATGGTGGCTGCTGAATCACTCGACCGCCCCAACAGAATATGGGTCGGCGATATTTTTTTTAGTGCGGCTGATCCCTCGGGCGTATCAGCGCGGAGTGCGAGCCCTGCTTCCCGAAAAGTCTCATCGGTGTAAACCTCCTCATATCGACCATCGATTGACACGAGGAACTTAGGGTAGAGTCGCCAGAGAGCAAAACTGCCGTTATTAAAATCAACGAGAAGCTTACCGCTTGAACCAGAGTTGCGGAGCCACTCAAAAGCCGCGACCGGATACGACGAGGTATCAAGCCTCCAGGTGTCTTTGCGTGTAGCGGCGATGCTTACTTGAAGAGCCATCACAACAAGAGTTACTAACCCAACAAGCGAGAGCATGCGAGCAAAGAGTGCACTTCGCCGAGGAAGCCGCTCGAAAACTGCTTCAATTACGCTACCAAAAAAGCCTGCGCCGAAGACGACTGCCGTGAGCATCGCAAACCCAACAAACCTGATGTGCGATACGCCGCAGTACAGAGAGAATCCAAGAACCGCAAGTGCCGTAAGGTGCCACTCACGCTGTCGCACTCTCAATACGATTCCAAGTCCGATAATTCCGGCGATTACGGCGACACGAATAAAACTACCAATATCATGGTAGAGCGGCTCCCATTCCGTAATGCTTGGTCGCTTCATCGATAGAGCATGCACCAGATAGGTCACAAACTTCTCAAAACCGTAGGGAGTTGCCAGCGGAGCGAGCATCGAGACTGCAGCAACTACAGCAAGTGCTTGCCACGACTTTCGCTCAATAAAAGAGCACCCCGCAAGCAGCCACAGGAGCAGCACCGTTAGAGCGTATCCTCCGTGCATATTCACGAGCGCCACGAGTGCACATGGGACCAAAGCGATATAGCGGCGCACCCCATAGACTCTGTACTCTACGAATCCGTAGTAGATCAGCGCGATGATAAAATACGTAAAGATTTGGCACCGCACTGTGCTGGCCCACAGGTGTGACGCCTCTAAAAGGCACACAGTCGCCCATACGACTCTCCCTGATACGTGCGGCCAATAGATGCGTGACGCGCGCACGATAAGGATAGCTGTCCATATCGCTAACACTAGCTTTAAGAGTATCAGACCACAGTCACCCCAGGTGGCGGCTATCTGGTAAAAAACAACCCCAGAGAGCCATTCGTGATCGATCCATTCGGGGAGCTTCGCCGTGAAAGCAAAGGGATCCTGTAACGGGACACTGCCGAGCGTATGAACGAGCCGCCCCATGCCGACACGTGCAAAGAGGTCAGGATCAGCCGGCGATGAGAGTGCAAGCTTCCACACGAGCACAACACCTATAACCCACAGCACTACCAGGGGCTGTGCAAAGAAACTTCGGAGCCGGTCACACCCCAGCTCGAAACTCGTTGCTGAAATTTCGTTGCTCTCTTCTCTACTCACGGATCCTGACGCTTACCACCACAGAGCGGCGCTGCAACACCAGTTGTTGACGGAAATGTGATCGGCAATCCACGAGCGCTACGCACCGCGAGGAAGGCAAAAAGCTCCGCCTCCATGCTCGTACTACTCCATCCAACTGAGTCATCAGCTAATAGCTCTATCTCAACCCCAAACGCTTTTCTCACCCTCTCTTGAAGCTGGGCGCACACATGTACATTATGCGCGCCTCCGCCACAGACGATCCAGCGGCTAGGAATCTCTGGCACGAGCCGGAGCCCACTCACGATACACTCAGCCGTGAATGCATTGAGCGTTGCACAGCCGTCCTCAAGAGATAGTCGGGTTACTTCAGGAAAATTGTAGTGATAATCTCGAATATCGAGCGATTTAGGCGCTGGCAAGTCTAGATAGTTTCGCCCGTTTGCGAGCACAATTCCACGACTGAGCAGCACTGCAAGCGCAGCCTCATCAACACGCCCGCGGTTTGCCAACTGACTCCCAACATCGAAAGCGAGGCTAGCTCGCTCCTTAACCCACATATCGATCAGCCCATTCGCTGGGCCAGTATCAAAGGCTACACACGACGCAGCCTGCTCTGAGATAACCGTGATATTCGCAGTTCCTCCCAGGTTCAGAACGCAGACGCTCTTTAACCCAGCTCGTTGTGCGATAGCTCTGTGATACACAGGCGCTAGCGGCGCACCCTGACCACCGTGAGCGACGTCGTTTGAACGAAAGTCGTACATAACCGGAACGCCAACCCGGCGTGCGAGATATGCAGCATCACCAACCTGCACGGTGATGCCATCAAACGGCGCGTGGTAGAGTGTTTGACCGTGATATCCGACAAGATCTAGCTCTGAGGCCCTCATAGTGTGTGCCCGCAGGAATGCCTCAATCGCTTCAGCGTGCAACATCGTTGAGCACTCGATAACCGCAGCTAAGGTTACTTCTTTATAATGAGGCACCCGGCGCAGAAACTCACGCTCGTAGAGCGCCCGTCGTTCTGCTCGCTCTGCATCTGTATCCTTTGCAAAGGTCTCTCGAAAGTAACGCTCAACTGCGTGTGGATACAGCTTACTAGCTTCTTCATGGCTACCACGGGCGGCTCGATAGGCAAGTTCACCAGCTTTCGTGAGGTGATGCACTGGCCGTGGGGTATTACCTGCCCCTGATTCGTACTCGTACTCAAGAGCTCCGAGTCGTTCAAGCTGCAGATCGCCATCTGTGTGGATGAGTGCCACACTAATACTTCCATCGATGCTCGTCCCGCTCATCAAGCCGAGACTCTTTTTAAGATACACGTTACTCCTAGCCCCCTACGATTGATGATCCATGCAGTAAATACCCTGCTAGCCCCAAGTCCAGCGCTCCTTGTGCGGATTATACCCTATCTGCGTAGTACCATAAATCGGAAAGTGCCAATTAGCCCACTCCGAAAATGCTGGCAGGCAGGTAGTTTTCATCTTGCTCAGCGATCTCTAGTATTCCTTGTGGACGATCGTGATTCCCGACCGAGAAAAATACAAAGTGTGCCTATCCGTTATATAGGTAGTAGAAACTACTGCACGCCTAGTGATCAACACATCTGAGAGCCGCCCCTGACGAATCGATTGAATAAGTGCCGGTGCGACCCCATCTCCCATACACGTGCACTCGTGCAGGGTTCATTTGCGGTAGCTTAAACCCTGACACCGTCAGGGCCAGCACTAGAAATTCTAAAGCTCTAAGTAAAGGCACGCATTTTTAGCCCCATTTAAGAAGAGATAATTGCCAAGCCCTATACAGCTTGCTCCTAGACCATAAATGGGCAAATCTAGTGCTATGCGTTCAAAAATAGTCAACAGAGAACGGGCAGCACAGCTATCAGCCTCATACAAAGCAGCTGGCAAGAAGGTAGGCTATACAAGTGGGGTTTTTGATATCCTTCATCCAGGCCACGTGGAGTATCTTGAAGCCGCGCACGCTTTGGTAGATGTGCTGATAGTTGGGCTTAATTCTGATCATTCGGTAAAATCAAACAAAGGTGAGTCGCGACCTATATGTTCTGAGCAGGAGCGAGCCGAGGTTTTGGCTGGCTTAAGTGTAGTTGATCACGTTTTTATCTTTAGCGATCGCAACAATAACGTAAATGTTGAGCTTCTAAAGCCCGATGCCTACATCAAAGCCGGAGATTATTCAGCCGAGAAGCTTTCATCCAAGGCGATAGTAGAGAAGTACGGAGGTCGTGTCGAGTTAGTGCCTTTTAAGGGTGGGCACTCAACGACATCTATTATTGAGCGGATTCAAACAGCCGGTCTCTGTGAAAGCGGCCAGACGATAGTTTACGAGCGCAGGCCAGCGGTTTTTCTAGATCGTGATGGAACGATTAATGAGCATATTGAGTACCTGAGTGAGCCAGAGAGGTTTGCAGAGATACCGGGAGCCTATGCAGCGATTAAACGTCTACGAGATTTAGGCTTTCGAATTGTTATTGTGACTAATCAGCCGGGAATAGGGCTAGGATACTTCACAAAAGAGGATTTCTACGCAGTGACCCGCGAGATGATGCGCCAGGGATCGAGCCAGGGGGCGATGTTTGATAAGATCTATTTCTGCCCACACTCGAAGTCAGAGGGGTGCGCCTGCCGCAAGCCTGGAGTTTTCTTTTTGGAGCGTGCAGCGAAGGAGTTGAACATTGATCTCTCTCACAGCTATGTCATCGGCGATATGACATCAGATGTGCAGCTGGGGATTAATGGGGGGTGCACAGCTATACTGTTGCAGACGGGGCGGGGCGGTGACGATCGCATGTTTGAGAATTCTCCCCACTACGTGGCTCGCGACCTTGCAGATGCTTCGGAGTGGATCGCCCAGACTATGAGCAGAGCATAGTGAGTTGTGGTGCAGGATAGAGAAGTGGGTATGTCGGGGCTGCTATCGAGGATAAGGTCGTCCATAGCCTGGATTAGAAGCTCTCCTGTGCGTCTTGTTATCGCTACAACGCTTTTAGTGTGTGCTTGCTGTGTCTATAGCAAGGTGCATTTTTCCTCGGTCGGAATTTGGAACTCCTACATCAACCCGAAAGCAGAGACCGCGGGGCTTGTGTACGGCACCCCCCGCGCTATTCGTAGTGATGAGTGGATGCTTGGAGTGCCGTGGCAGTTATCTCAGGCTGCCACGAATCCAGCTTGGGCAACCGAGAATCCATCGGTGGGGCCTGGGACATCAGCACTGCTAGTGGGTTTGCCGACGCGCCACTGGACTGCGATTTTTCGCCCCGCCCACTGGGGGTTTTATCTTCTAGATATTGAACGCGGATTCTCCTGGATGTGGATGTGGCGTTCGGTGGTTGTTTTTAGCGCTCTTTTCCTGTTGTTTTTCGAATTATGTGGTGGGTCTCTCGTCTGCGGCTTGGCCGGAGCGATCTGGATATTTTTTGCCGGATTTACTCAGTGGTGGTTAGCAAGTGTCGCGGAGATACTAGCCTACTTTGCGTTGGCGTGTGTATCGCTCCGGTATGTGTGTATTAGTACTCGGGTAGCGACGGTTTCTGCGGCAGCGGTAGCGCTGCTGATCTGCGCAATAGGTTTTGGGCTGTGCTTGTATCCTCCGTTCCAGGTGCCACTTGTGTACTTGGGGCTGGCTCTCTTGCCTTTTCTGACACGAGGTATCCTGACAGCGCGCGGGCCAGGAGTGTGGCTACGACTCGCGTTGCTTGGCGGTGTTCCAGTGATTGGGCTCGCTGTATTGATGGCGTTCATGATTGACAATTCATCAGTGGTCGCCCTGATGGAGCAGACAGTGTACCCCGGTCGTCGGGTATCCCTTGGTGGCGAGCTCTCGCTGTGGCGTTATGTTGGAGGGCTGCTTGAGCGTAGTTACACTCATGACATCTTTCCTCCTCTGGCTGGGAACGTTTGTGAGGCGAGCGCGTTTCTCCTTCTGTGGCCTGTCTCGCTGCTGATGATGCCGTTTTTGCGTGAGAGGGGCGAGCTGCTTCGCTGCTTGCCGTTGGTTGGTTACCTACTATTAACGTCGCTTTGGGGGCTATTTGGGATATCAGAATCCTTAGCTGTGATGACTGGCTGGTCATTCGTGCCGACCGGAAGGGCCTTTATCGGATGGGGTATAGGAGGCGCCGCGCTCTCGTTAATTGTGATGAATCGATTGACGACTGCTCCGTGGTATCTCCGTTGGATATACGTGCTTAGTGCAGCACTGGCCCTTATCTGGTGTGTTGGCGAGTTCTCAACTCGGTTTCCTTCGGGCATCCCAGCGGAGGAAGTGCGCTATACGAGTATCTGGGTATTCGTCGCCATAGTAGCGCTCATTGCTCGTGTGCCATGGGGCCTTGTAGCTGCGCTGTTTGTATTGTGTGCTCTACCGCATTCGCAGGTGAATCCTGTTATGCGCGGACTTTCTGTGATTTCGGATGTGCCTCTCGTGCAAGCTATCAAGAGGTTTGATCCGCAGCGTGAGGGACGATGGGCTGTTTTTGGATCGCTACTTCACGCGCAACTAGCAAAAATTTCGGGCCGCAACGTGGTGGACGGTTCTCAGTATGTTCCTGATTTGCAATCGCTGAAGGTTCTCGACCAAGACGGTAAGCACATCGATGTCTACAATCGCTACGCGCACACAGTATTTACCATCGCATCGGAAGGAACTCCTCCGACGTTTTCGCTTTTAGCCGCTGATACATGGGAGCTGCAGGTAGATCCGTGCCACCAGAACTTCAAGAGTTTCGGTGTGAGATATCTCGTGTGGGTCAATTACGCCTCAGCACGGAGTTTTGAATGTTACGAACGGATCTTTGTCGGTAAGGATTTTGCTATCTATAAGAGTAGGTAGTTGGGAAGAGCAGCACAGCCTATGTCCTGCATGACACGGTCCGCGCGCGTTGCCGGACACAGAAGCGAAGAGAGCGCAGCGCACAAGAGTACAGCCAGAGGAAGCTACGTGCAGATCAATAACGCTCGGCCAAAAAATAAAGGTAACTACTCACCGGATTTTAAGATCGTCGCTGCAATTTCGCCGCTAAATGAGCTGATTTTGACGGATCCTTTTTCTTGCCACCTCCAAAGTCGGGGGTGCCTTTTTTTGGAGAGTAGTTATGATCTTTCTAGGTATAGACCGAAAAAGTTTCCTCGAAGTATTTGTTTTATCTAATGAAGGCGGTATCTTCTGACAACGTTACAGAAGGATTTGTGCCAACGTTATGAACGCCTCGAACGCAGCATCAACCGAGACCTCGCAGCATGTGCCCAGTTCCGGGCAAACATCGCCGCCACAACCTGCGGCGCAGGTGTCGGATCCTCTGGTTCGTTATCGAGTTACTCGGTTCATAGCGTCACTCCAGCGAGATGCGATTGTTTCCGGTGATGCAGTCGATCGCGCCATGCCCCAGAGCCTCTGGAAGCTCGATCTTCCGAAGGGCAGGTCGGCGTATCCAGTTGGGCTAGCCCGTATTAAGGTTGTTGTAGAGCGGGCAGGTGGGCCAGTCACTGGCCGCATCTATTATCGGCTAAAGCAGCAATCATCAGATCGTGAGACCGAAGTGCAGCAGCTCGCCTGGTTTGCCAGTGATGATCGCGGAAGAGTTAATCTTATGACACAGATACCCGCCGATGTCTCGGAGATGAGTATCACAGTCTACTCGAGTAATGCACAAGCACTCTATCCCGCAGTCACCATTTATGAGCTTGGCAAGCTGCAGAAGTACGCCCCAAAGGCGTATGAGTTGTTGCGTTACCACGTTCGTCATCCACACATGATTGTTTCGAAGGTGAACAAAGTATACCTTCTTTTGAGACGAGGCGGGATTGCAGCCCTAAAAGAGAAGATGCTTCGAAGGAGTAACTATCCTGAGTGGGTAGCGCGTTACGACACAATTACAGAAGCTGACCGCCGAGTAATGCGAGAACATATCGAACGGATGGAATACACTCCGTGCATATCGATTCTCATGCCGGTGTACAATGTGCCCGAGACGTATCTGCGGCAGGCGATTGAATCTGTGCGTAGGCAGGTATACACCAATTGGCAGCTCTGCATCGCTGACGACAAGTCGCCGAACGCGGTAATACGTGATGTAATTCAAGAGTACGCTCAGCGTGATTCACGCATAAAGTATCTGTTTAGGACAGAGAACGGCCATATATCAGGTGCCACTAACTCTGCGGCTGAATTAGCGACCGGGGAATTTGTAGCATTTCTCGATCACGATGATGAACTCCGTGAGCACGCGCTCTACATGATGGTGCGAGAGTTGCAGACTCACCGCGATGCAGACCTGATCTTTAGCGATGAGGATAAGATAACTCCTGAGGGGGTGCGCCATGATCCGTACTTTAAATCTGATTGGAATCCTGAGCTGCTGCTCTGCCACAATTGTGTGTGCCATTTTACAATGGTGAGGCGTGATCTCTTTAATCGAATAGGAGGGCTTAGAAGCGAGTGTAATGGAGCTCAGGATTGGGACCTTGCTCTCAGAGTCTCGGAGAACACTACGCGCGACCGCATTCGACATATTCCGCATATTCTGTATCACTGGCGGGTCATCGAAGGTTCAACAGCAAAAGAAACAGCAGCAAAACCCTACGTCACTGCAGCGCAGATGCGAGCTGTTTCTGAGCATCTTGAACGCAAGGGGAACCGTGGGGCATGCGTTGAATCGATCCCTGAGCTCTCCATGCTGCGGGTACGATACGCTGTGCCTCAGCCAGAGCCACTTGTGAGCCTGATCGTTCCCACTCACAACCAGCAGAAGCTCCTTGAGCAGTGTGTGGCAGGCATACTTAATGGAACGACGTACAAAAACATCGATCTGATCGTGGTCGATAATCGCAGTAATGATCCAAAGACTCTTGAGTATCTCCAGCACCTGCCGAGTACAGATAGCCGAGTTCGAGTCATCCGAGACGAGGGTGCCTTTAATTTCTCGCGAATCAACAACGACGCAGTAAAGTATGCGCGTGGCAGCATTTTAGGGTTCGTAAATAACGACATCCAGGTGATACGCCCGGATTGGCTCAGTGAGATGGTGGCTAATTTGTGCCGCAAAGATGTCGCTGCAGTGGGCGCGCGGCTGCTGTTTCCAAATGGCACCGTACAACACGCTGGTGTTATCACCGGGATCGGCGGAGTCGCTGGCCATCAGTTTAAGACCTACTCAGTGAACAGCCTGGGGTATTTCTGTAGGGCAGTGCTACCGCAGAACCTATCGGCTGTCACTGCTGCATGCATGCTTGTGCACACCGAGCTTTTTCACAAAGTTGGTGGATTCGATGCACAGCATTTAACAGTGGCATTTAATGATATTGATCTGTGTTTGAAGTTGCGCGAAGCAGGCTGGCTAATTGTGTACACGCCGTATGCCGAGCTACTCCATCACGAGTCAGTCTCGCGAGGCTATGAAGATAGCCCTGAGAAGAAAGCCCGCTTTAAGCGAGAGTATAAAGCGATGCAGGATAGGTGGGGCGCAAAGCTCACTAGTGATCCGTTTTACAATCCGAATTTTACTCTGGAAGGTGTTGGGTATGATCTTGGGGTTCCGCCTAAGAGGTTTGGTTCGTAGTCCTTGAGGTAACTGAGCCCCAGTAGTTAGTCGGCGAGCCCTTTCATCTGAAGCGGAAAGCCTTACGTATTACCAACCACCGGAAAGCCTCTTTAGCTCGTTTAACACATCCCGGCTACCCAAAAATGCTGGAGTACCAAGAGCTGGACAGCCACAAGACACTGGCCAGTTGCCTACATCACCGTCTCGTCTTGCCAAATTAAGACGTGTTCTTAGTCGTGGAACTTGTGGCAGCAAAAGGTTTGCTGCTTGGGAGAACGCTACCGGGGAAGGAACTTCGGCGTCAGCTGGCCCCAAAGCAGTCATAATGTGCGGTAGAAGCGGTCCATCAACATCGCTATGCGTCGTAGCCAATGCGGTCACAAGTTCCGGCCGGTCAGATAGATTATCCCAAACACCAAGCGCAACTTTGAAGGCATCGCCAAGGCCCATGGTTAAACGCATACCTTGGCTGGAGGTGTTAATTTGCTCTTGCAATAGGAGACGAAATTTGTTCTTGCGAATAGGAGGGGAACTGTTTTTGTTCAATGCGGTGAGCGTTATGCGGGTTTCATGATCCAACCATGCATTGCAATTGTTGAAGAGAGTAAGGACGTTTGGATCTAGCTGCTTGTCACCGGTTTTGTGCTCGTGCTCCCACAGCATCACATGCGCACGGAACGTAATCACAAGGGCATTAAAAATTGATTGTTTTTTCTGGGCAGCCGCAGCCACACTAATCTGCTGCCATTCCTGAGTGGGCATCGGCGTTAGGAACGCCCGGTTATAGTGTTCCTGCCGAAGGTGTATACTAAGTTGAAATGCAGAACTACTATCGGTGTGAGACAAAAATTTTGCATTTAATAATTGGCTAGGCTGACCTTTACATGTAATCAGACCGGCAGGATTGCTTTTGTCCTCTCGACTCTTTTCAGACTCACGCCAATCGTCAAAGCGCTTCCATACGTGGGGGATCAAGAGATGATAGTATGCATACAGCATCTGCTTGGTAACTGCTGCGTTATCCCGAGCGGGCACAGGAAGCGTCCCGCCTTTTGCACCCTCAATGGCATCCTGAAACGGTAGAGTTTGAAGCCCAAGTGAATCTCGCAACTTAGCAGTGGTGGTTGCTAGGGAGAGAGGCGTAGGTCCTGGGTCGGGTGTTCGCCCATCGAAGATTTTCATCCCCCAATTATCCAAGAACCGGCGACTTAGTCAAACGAGACAGATTTCCTGCCGTTACATAAGTCGAAATTAGGACAATATTCCGTATGTATTGGCCTTTTTGCAGTCAAAAGAACTCGATCAGTTGGAGGATTCCAACTCAAGGAGGAGTTTGCCCAAGAATGCCGTTTCGGTCATCTGCACGCTAGCCGCCGATAATGATAGTTTCTCTAGCGCGGCTCTCTTTAGCCTAAATGCCTTTGTTTCAGTAGGCTAACTATTCTGCTGATCGTAATTACAATTTACCCCCTAAATTGTAATTAGTAAATCAATAGCAAGTAACCGCGCTAAAGAGAACGATTCAATTGTCCTGCTAACTAATTAATATTACTGCCTAAATTATCCCACCGCCTCAGCCAACTTCTCGACCACAAAGTCGATCTGGTCGCTGGTGAGCTCAGGAAACATCGGCAGCGAGAGAATCTTTGGCGCTATTGCCTCAGTTACCGGGAATGCACCCTTAGAGTACTCAAGTTCACGGTAGCCACCTTGTAGGTAGAACGGTACCGGGTAGTGAATGCCTGTGTGTACATCGTTATTCGTTAGGTGCTCGATGACTTTTGCTCTATTTTCAACTTGAATAACAAAGAGATGGAACACGTGCTCCTCAGCGGTGCGCACATCGGGTATCACTACCCCTTTAGACTCAAGTGGCTTGAGTCTCTCTGCGTAGCGCACAGCGGCTGCATGGCGCGCAGCATTCCACTTCGTTAAGTGCTTAAGCTTTATCTCAAGTATTGCCGCCTGCACGGAATCCAGTCGTGAGTTGGTTCCGCGTTCTGGGTGCTCGTATTTGACCTCTGACCCATAGTTGCGCAGTCGTCGTACCTTTGAGTTAAGCTCTGCTGATGCTGTGCACACAGCACCGCCATCACCATAAGCTCCGAGATTTTTACCGGGGTAGAAGCTAAAAGAGCCAAACTCACCGAACGTTCCCGTAGTCGTGCCTTTCCACTTGGCGCCGTGCGATTGCGCAGCGTCCTCTACGACTTTAAGGGAGTGCTTCTTAGCGAAGCTCATAACCTTGTCCATATCACAGGCGCGGCCATAGAGGTGCACCGGGCAGATAGCTTTTGTCCTCGGAGAGAGCGTCGCTTCGAGTTTAGAATAGTCTAGTAAATACGTCGTCGGATCGATATCAACCAGAACTGGCCTTGCTCCCGCGTTAAGTACGCCGATAGCCGTTGCCACGAAGGTGTGTTGGAATAATGACCTCATCTCCAGGGCCGATGCCGAGTGCTTGGTAGATCATCACGAGCGAGTCAGTGCCGTTTGCCACTCCGACAGTGAACTGAGTGCCGAGAAAAGCTGCAAATGATTTTTCAAATTGAGCGACTTGGGGGCCAAGGATGAATGAAGTGTTCGAGAACACCTTATCGACCTGGCGCATGACTTCTTCTTTGATGCTGTTATACTCGGTTTTTAGGTCTAGGAAGGGGACGTGCATACATTCACCGCGAATTAAAATAGCTTCTGAGTTTACGTAAGCATAAATAGAAACATCCAAAAACAAAAGCTTGCTAATAGCACAGCAATCGAAAGTTGCCCCGATCTTTAAATGCTATCCTTTGATGAGGGGGAGGTGGGTTATTTCCGCATATGCACGGATAGTTTACTAAATCATCCCTAGTGTATCTAGTCGAATAAGTTAATGCTTTGCGGTACATCGAAAGCACAGGCTCGTTCCACTCAACAGCAATTAATTCCTGGTTCGTAAATGAAACACCCGACCGAATGCAGTGCTCTAGCGGAGAGGGAGTTAGCTCTATAAAATTCGGATAATCCAGAGGAGATTTTAATAGGAAGCATTTAACTATGAGTAGCAAGCCGACAAAGCCTTGCAACCAGTAAAAGATATTAAGCCCAGAGACTAATAGTCTTTTATTACAAGTTCTGATTGTGCCTTCAATTAGCAGCCCTAAACTGATTTGAAATAGAAGCGGGATAAAGCACAGAGATCTAAGGAACGGGATATTAATACCAACAAACAGGATAGCTACTAGGCAGGTCAAATAGCCTCCAATCGAGGTAAATGCACACATCAGTGAAAAGCGATATAATGGTTCTAATGTTAATTTTTGATTTCTAGATGTGATTGTTGCGCAGATAATCCAGGTTATTCCAAGAAATGCAATTGTTAGAGTGGGAGAGATAAACTCTCCGTATGATGAAATTGCAGCAGCCAACTTAAATGAAAAATCAGTTGGCGATGATGCCCCGTGGAAGTTATGACTTTTAAGAAATACATCTCTCCAAATGGGTGAATACAAAAGCCACGCAAAAATAATGGAGCCACAAAAAAAATAAAAGATTCCTCTGAGCGAGGGATAAAATGACGATTGCTGCAATTTATCATGTGAAAGGAATAGGAGGGCGCCACACATTCCGGGAAGAGCGAATAAAAATGTCGGAATCGAGTATATAGAGAGAGATAATAGCAGCATCGACAAGAATTTTTTATTAAGAGCTAGAGAGGTTAAAGATAGTAATAAAAGTCCGCATGCTAGAAGATATCCGCGAGCCACAAAAAAATAGGTTGTATAGATCGGCGCTCCGAATACGACAATCAAGAGTATCGTAGCTCTACTCCTTTTATTGAGGTTATGTCCCTTCAAAAACATGTCAAAGAGTACGAGGAGGATAAGTCCTAGCACGACGTTGACTAGTCGAAGTAGGGGTGGCCAATATGATTCAATAAGAGTCTCGGGTAATAGGATTGATTGGATTAATGAAAACAAGACATGATTGTTTGGGAAGGGATAGTTAGTGGCGATCCAGCGGCTTCCATGGACAACAATGTTGGAGAAGTTCCAGGCCTCATCATATGTTAGCGGCACAAATGGCACTAACGAGGTGGCTACTACAAATAACCAGATAAATAATGCTAGTAATCGAGGCCAATCAAAGTTATTGATAAAAGTTCTCACAAGCTAATACGTCTCTCTGACTATCGCTTTATTCTTTTAAGAAGGTACAGTAGCGGAAAGGGATACTGCAGATCATGTGGGTAATCTGAATTGTCAAAAACTAAATCGTCAAAAACGATCGGGTTATCGAACTTTGCTGCTACTTCATAATTACCAGACTCACTAAATTCACTCACCCTACGTGCAGTTAAAGCAAATTGGTCGGGCTCGTATGCGGCAAGCACTACGTAGTCAGAATCAATTGGATAATCCTTTAGGTTGTCACGCAGATCATAAGTGACCTTAGGTTTAGAAAGGGCATCAAGCGCAGGAAATATTACGATAAAGTTTCTACAGTATGGGAAAGCGCCCACGGTGATCTTGTCTCTACCATCATTTTCGCGGAGCCATGTGTAGAGTTGAACACGCGGGTCGGTTCTGCCCATAGCACTAACGTAAGCCCAAGTATAAGAGCCAGTTGATAATACTATTAAGCCCAGTGCCAGTGCTAACGATCTACGAATAATTACAGTGGGGTAGCGCTTTAATAGATCATCTACGACTAATCCAACTAGCACTGCTAAGGGAGGGAACATGGCCATGGTAGGTCTGATGAAAATGAGTTCCGTTGTGTAACCCTTAGCCATGCTATAAAAATAGAAAAGCACAAAAAATATAAGAGGTATTGAATAACGTATGCGAAGGCCCTTTAGGATCACATAAAGCGCCGCTAAATATAGAATAACTAGAAGAAGCGGGGTGGTTCCGTGTGGCAAAAGATAGGAGAGGTAAATCCAGATCTTGTGGAGACTGAATAAACTTGACCAGGTGAATTCATTTTTGTCAACAAATGCGGCCTGATCTTTCAAGTGGGGTTTAGCTGAATCGAAATCAAATATTAGGTAAGGATCGCATAGGATAAAAGCGGTCAAAAAGCCGACAAGTAAAAAAATGCACTTAGCGCATGTGGCTAAAGATGTTCTTGCAATCAGCATCGGCGAAGCTCTTCGCATTGAAGAGAATCCTCTTCCTAGAATGATGCAGCCAGGAATCAAAAGGCAAGCTCCTAGTGGATAGCGAGTGGCAGCCGCCATGCCGCAGATCGCCCCAAGCCCAGCTATTGTAAAGGGGCTCGCATGTTTGTAGAGAGCTAAGCTGAAATAGATTGTAGCGCTGAGAAAAAAATTCGATATCGTATGAGTTCTAACGTAATGTGAGTATATTACCTCGAACGGGGTAACCGCTAAAATAAGGCCTGATAAGAGAGCTAGCCAAGTTTTTTGCGTGCACTTGGATACGCAAAGGTAAACAAAAATACAGCTTCCCACATCAAGTGCCGCTGTAATCAATCTAGCGCTCAAAAGGAATCTGCCATAATTAGAGTCATACGACGCAATTTCCCAAGGCATTTGGTTCAAAATGCCAAAGGATTTAAGTAGGAGACCAAAAGCAGTCCAGATGTAATAGGCAAGGGCTCCCTCTCGATGACCCATCTCCGGATTAAAATCCCCAAGAGGCCAATTCATCTGAGATAATACCGTCATGGCCCAAATTTCATCTGGGTGGAGTGGCGCTAATGGCAACTCGTTTGAGGGCAAGCCCCAATAGATCCCTTTAAGGCGAAAAATGAGGGCTGCTATCATGACTATAGATAAGGAAAAAAATCTCGTCACTTTTAAAGTAATCTCCTTATGTCCCAAGATTATCAATCAGCAATATAATCCCTGCCGTACTTAGGTCTAACTAGATTTAAGTAAGCTATGTCTTTTGCCCTCTGCCAGGTGAATATTGGGCCCTGAGTAACGTTGATTATTTTCTGGTAATAACGGCGCAGTTCTCTATCCTCGATCGAATTTCTATGCTCCTCATAAGATTTAAGCAGGCCTTTAGGGATCGGTTTCTTAAAGTGTGCAGGAACAAAAAGAGGATCTAAATCTTTAGGCACTGGAAGTCTCGAAATGAGCGGGTCACTCAAAGATAGCGGATCGACTAAGGTCATCTTTGGCCCCTGGCAAAAAGCATGTAATCCACCTCCTCCTATGGCAACGCCACTCTCTTTTGATTCCATGTTAAGGCATTCTTTGCGCCCCTCAACAACTCCGAAGACTGTGAACGGAAAGTGTCTAACCGGATGAATGTGGAGCGGGGTCGAAGCAGGATAGTAAATGTTTTTGTCGTTATTCCCTGGAGGTAAGTCGTAAGCTTTAAGAACAGAGGACGGAAAAATTAAGTTATACGATATAAGGCTTAGCGTCAGGATAATGTCACGACCAATGGTTTCATTCATATTTGCGTACGCTTGTGACAGTAAAACTATAGCTGATACTAAAAAAGGTGCTCCTAAAAAACGTCCTCCCATAAAGTCGCCACCCATCTTCATCAAATAGACAAAGTAGAGAACTAGAGAAACTCCTATCAGCCTGAAATTCTTTAAGCTTAAAGCGGCCACAACTCCCCATAATAATATGAGAAATGTGTAAGGCTCACTCCTAAAAAGTGTGAATAGGTAGGCTAAGGATTTGGAAAAAATTAATTGAGGTTCCAGTTCAAGCCCCAGTTTAGCATAGTAAGTATTAGGAAACGGGAATCCGTAGTAAATGATAGAAAATCCAAACCAAAGGATCGCAGGCAGGAAACCGACAGACATAGCGCGAACAGCGCTAAAGCCACGACCCCAAAGCTCTGAAAGGCAGATAGCAGTCAGTGGCGCACAAATTAGCAGCACAGCATCAATCCGATTAACCACCAGGAGGGACGCTATTAAGCAAATCCTCGTCAATTTGCAAGTACGAACACCGTCCGCCATCCGGATCCCTGAGAGATAGGTCACAAAGAAAATGGCGATAAGGAAAAAGGTCAACGGATTCTCAAGTCCTGACGAGGTATAATCTGTAAAACCCTTGCTCGACAATAGTACTAATACAGCAAGGATTGTTGGGAGGGCAGCCTGAGGAACTAATTTTGTAACTAGTAGGCAGGTCATTCCAGAGAAGATGTAGGAAACAGTCAGGGTTAAGTAATAAAAAAGTTCAGCATCGTGCGGCACTGCAGGATCTCTGAAAATCTTATATGGAATGACGTGCAGAAAAAGCCACAGCGGATTGGTAAAGGTCTGAACACGTTCAATAATATTGTAACGGAGGCCGAAGCCATTAGCAAAATTGTCAGCTGTCCTAAAGGTAATAAAGGCATCGTCACATACAAATGCATTTACCAAGTAAATGCAGGAAAAGGCCGCGATGACTCCCGCTGTTAAAAGATAAGGTTTTTGCTCTAATTTCGTTTGCATTTCCGCCATCGGTCTTTAGCTCTCCTCGATAGTTCGCCTCGGTGAGTCTGGTTGACGCACTTCATCTCTGCGAAGGGCATAGCCTAGTAGGGCAAGATTTGCTGATATAGAGGGCAAAGGCAAGTGCCGATAGGCATTTAGCGCTTTTAGATCTCAGCATAAACTACCGTTGTATGCCTAGGACTGGTTCAAAAAGTCGTTTGAAGGTCGGTTAAGTTAATCCTAAATTTGCTTATTCAGCCGAATATATTTGTTTTACGTTAGCCCTTATTAAGGGGCGGATTTGCGGAGGAAATCCGGAGTAAGGGAAAACTAACTATTCACCGAGATAACGCATCCCCGATTACGGGATGACAAGAAAGAAAGCCCAGCAATTATACCACTTTTGGGCAAGTGTTCCGGCCAACGACTTTATACTGCGGTGAATAGTTAATCCTAATTGGCTAGGATAGGTGCATGGCTATTTATTCCTCGATGGCCTCGTGCTAATTTTTCGAGTTTATAATACTACGATTTTGGTATCCAGCCACCGTAATAGGTTTAACAGATGAAGCGCATTATTTCTGATTATAGTTCTGTCGCAAAAGACTTATTTACAGCGGCGACTAGTGGCTTTTTTGATCGACGCTTTTATGAGGAGTGCAATCCGGATGTACCGCGTGGTGTGCTGGCATCGCTTAGACACTTTTTAGCTCATGGTGGATCTGAGGGGCGAGCTCCCTCACGAAGGTTTGATAGCACTTTCTATTTAAGAAATTATTCTGATGTTAAAGACGCGGGGATTAATCCGCTACTTCATTTTTTGCGTTTTGGACGATTTGAAGATAGGTCACCTACGCTGTATGAGTATCTAATCGCCACAGGTAATTTTGGGAATAAGGAAGTTCTTAGGAAATTTATAAATGCGCTATCGCAGGCAAAAGATTATCAAAATGATTTAGTTGATATCTCTCTGTTTAATGTATTTGGCGATCAACAGCCCGAGCGCCGCGAGATTCGACGTCTTGTTGCCAACGTATTTCTGTCCGGAGTAGGGATAGAGGTAGGCGCTTTGCAGGACCCCTTGCCGATCCCGGAATATGTCTCCATTAAATATGTTGATAGGTTTTCTAAATCCCAACTTTACGAACAATATCCTGAACTGCGCGGCGCGCCACTCGTTGAGGTAGATATAGTTGATAATGGTGAAGTGCTTGGTTCTTTGTCGGCAGAGTCACAGGATTTTGTTATAGCCAATCATTTTTTAGAGCATACACAAGACCCGATAGCGACTCTGAAGAATTTTCGACGTGTAATTAGATCTGGTGGATGTATGTACATCGCTGTGCCAGACCAGACATCCACATTTGACAGAGATCGTACACCCACCAGTCTTGACCACATTATCGCCGACCATAGCAATGGCCCTGGGCTCTCTCGACATCAGCACTTTGTTGAGTGGGTTACTAAGTGTGAGCCGCATTTTGGCCGAGTCTACCAAGACCATGAAATCAACTTGCGCGTTAAAGAGCTAGAAGAGAAAGATTATAGCATTCATTTCCATTGTTGGGCTCCCGATGGATTTAAGGATTTTTTGAGTTACTGTGCTGATGAAGTCGGCTTTAGGATAGCATTCTTCGCGCGCTGCCCCGGAGAGGTAGTTGTTATTTTGAAAGTCACGTAGTTCGTTGTGTCTCCCGCGGCCACCTCTTTACCCTCAGCTTGCTAACCCTAAGTCTTTACCGTAATATTTTGGCGACGTATTATCCTAAATTCGGCAGTTGCGGGTCTGAAAATGGCGCATCTACCCAAAATCACTGTGGCTTTTGAATTTTCGGTGCTCACCCTGACGGTGCCAGGGTTGCGCCTCCGAAAAATTCAAAATCCTTCGTGCTTTTGAGTACCTGCACCATTTTCATCCTCCTTAACTGCCGAATTTAGGATTAAAGCTTTTTATCACGTTGCTCTTGGAGACCGTGTGCTCGTGAATTCAACTAAACGACCCCTTAGACTCAGAGATGCTTTTTTCGGAGTTTTCTCATCATTCTGGTTCAATCGCCGGTTGATAGCCCAGCTCGTCCGTCGCGATTTTGAGGGACGATTTCGTGGATCTTTTCTTGGTTTGCTTTGGTCGCTAATTACTCCGCTTTCACTTCTGCTCGTTTACACCTTTGTCTTTTCTCAGGTATTTAAAGCGAGGTGGTCGGTAGATATCAGTAGCCCGGCATCCTTTGCGATTGTGCTCTTCTCCGGCCTGATCGCATTTAATATCTTTGCAGAGAACTTTAATGCTGCTCCACAGATGGTTCTCAGGCATACATCGTATATAAAGAAGGTGGTGTTCCCCCTCGAAGTTTTGCCTTGGGTGGCGCTCTGTTCAGGCTTAATCAATGCGATCATATCGTCATATTTACTGTTGGTATTCTATCTTCTCTTAATTGGAGTTCCATCGGCAGCGGTACTTTACATACCGCTAATTGTTCTGCCACTCTGTCTCTCTACACTTGGAGCTGTTTGGTTTATATCGTCACTGGGCGTGTTTTTAAGGGACTTGCAACACGGAACAGGGATAGTCACCACGATCTTAATGTTTCTCAGTCCGATATTTTATCCGCTTTCGGCGGTTCCTGAGCGTGTACGAAAGCTTATATTTCTCAATCCCCTTACCCCTGTTATAGAGATGATCCGTGGCGCTCTATTTTCCGGTGAGGCACCTTCGTTGCCCATGCTTGGAGGTAGTATTCTCGTGTCATGGGGTATAGCCGCTTTGGGTTATTGGTGGTTTATGCGAACTAAAAGGGGCTTTGCCGATGTCGTCTGATGACCTGGCTATTGATGTTGTAGGCTTAGGCAAGGTGTATCGGGTATTTCCGACGCCACCTGATCGATTAAAGCAGCTTTTATGGCGCGGAAAGCGCCAGTTTTACAATGAATTTTGGGCACTTCATCCAATATCCTTTCAGGTTAAACGGGGAGAGTGCGTTGGCTTCTTGGGTAAGAATGGCTCCGGTAAGTCGACGCTCCTACAAATGATAGCAGGGACCCTTGATCCATCACATGGATCGTTTCAGGTGGCAGGAAGACTTTCAGCCCTGCTGGAATTGGGGGCGGGATTCAATCCCGAATTTACCGGGAGGGAGAATGTCGTGCTTAGTGGGGCTCTGCTTGGGATCAGCGCCCAGGAGATGCAGGAGCGGCTTCCTGCTATTCTAGAGTTCTCTGAGTTGGGAGATTTTATTGATAAGCCTGTTAAGACCTATTCGAGTGGTATGTACGTAAGGCTTGCCTTCTCAGCGGCGATCCACGTGGAGCCTGATGTGCTACTGGTGGATGAGGCTTTGTCGGTTGGAGATGCGGCGTTTCAGTATAAGTGTTTGCAAAGGATCGATGAGCTCCGTTCTCGAGGCATGAGCATACTTTTTGTTACTCACGATACAGCGGCAGTTCGTAAGATATGCAATCGTGCTGGCTGGCTCGACAGCGGCAGATTAGTAGATTTGGGTGAAGCAGTCCACGTAGCTGATGATTATGATAGCTTTATGCGTGAACGGGCGATGGTTGTTAACGAGACGCAGTCCAGTTCTTCCTCTGCTACTCCGCAGTTGCCAAGGGATGCGGTGGTTGCGGCAGGTGACGAGAAAGCTGGCCTGGCAGCTCGAATAAAGGGGGTAAAACTATTAGGTGACGATAAGCGGGAGATAGCAACGGTACTGCATGGAGGCACGCTTAGGGTCTCAATAGAGTATGAAGTTTTAGTGAAAACGGACGGACTTGTTATCGGAGCGGCGATCTTTAGAAACGATGAGCTATATGTCAGTGGACTAAACACAGGACTGGATGGATTTGTGGTTCCAATTCATCCAGGTAATTATGTGGTAATCCTTGATTTGCCCAATATTCAACTACTGGGAGGGGAGTACTATTTTAAAGTGGGAGTATTTGATCGGTTTGGCATGGTTAGGTGGGATTTTTTAGAAAATGCAATTCGATTCAAGATATCTGGAGGCTATGTAGCCGAGGGTGTATTGGTGCCAGAGCACAGCTGGTCAGTTAGTGTCTCTAAGCAAGAAGGGGCGGATCTATACAGTCCGTTAGTTAATACGAACTAGGGCCTGTAAAAGATAGTAGATAGCGGTCGGGGAAGGAATATGACAGATGACAATAGGCGGATAATTGATGGCTTCCATAAAATTTACTACGAGGGGCTTCCAGGGAATGGCGAAATATTCGCTCAAACCCACTGGATGGGGTACCCGTGTCTTAAGTGCCCTCTGGATATGTGGATTTATCAAGAGATTATTCATCAGGTGCAGCCGGATCTAATATTAGAGACAGGAACAAATGCTGGCGGCAGCGCCCTGTTTATGGCGCACATGCTTGATATCATTGGTAATGGAGAGGTGATATCTTTCGATATCAGTGATGATTTCGAAAGACCCGCACATCCGCGGATCCGATATGTGAAAGGCTCTAGCGATGATTCTACTTTGCTAAGGGAGGTATTGAAAGGCAGGGGCGAAGAAAAGCGAATGGTTGTTCTTGATTCCGATCACTCACAAGTGCATGTGTCGAAGGAGCTTGAGCTATTTGCTCCACTAGTAACGGTTGGCAGCTACTTGATCGTTGAAGACACTAATGTGAATGGGCACCCAGCGTATGAGTCATTCGGGCCTGGACCCTACGAAGCGGTCGAGAATTTTTTGAATGTAAATCGAGATTTTGAAGTAGATACAACTCGCGAAAAATTCCTCATGACTTTTAATCCAAACGGGTACCTCAAGCGAATCAGGTAGAGTCTGATGCTCGGTTTGTTACTATTCAAGATATATATTTGTATCTCATGAGCATTTTATGCAAGGCGCCGAAAAATATGACAGGACAATTGACCCGCTGGGCGACTCGTCGGTAGCTCGCATACTTCGCTGGATTAAGCCCAGTTCATCTGTCCTAGAAATGGGCCCGGCCACAGGCATGATGACGAAACTGCTTCAGGGCCAGAAGCATTGCGACACAGTATGCATTGAAATTGATCCGAATGCCGCCAGGGAGGCTGCGCCATACTGTAGAAAAATGATAGTCGGGGACTTAAGCTCTGTCGACTGGGAGCGGGAAATAGAAGGGGAGCGTTTTGACTATATTACCTTCGCCGATGTTCTTGAACACCTAAGTGATCCACTAACTGTTCTGAGGCGCGCACTTAACTTTCTTAAGCCTGAGGGGGAAGTTCTAATCTCTGTGCCGAATATCGGTTATGTCGGAGTAATCGCTGAATTGCTGCAGGGAAGGTTCGATTATCGCAGGGATGGGTTGCTAGATGAAACTCATCTTCATTTTTTTACCAGAAAATCTCTCACCGAGCTGCTCGTCCAGGCAGGTTTAGTTGGTGTTGAATGGAGTCGAACGATTATTAATCCTGAGTTTTCAGAGTTTCGTTTGCAAACAAGGAGTCTAGGGGCGGCGACTCGGGGCGTTTTATCAGCGGTGCCGGATGGTGATACATACCAATTTCTAGTTAAGTGTTCAAAGAGTGGCGTAGGTGATTCATTCGGATCGGAACCATATAAATTTGATCCTAAGGCAGGTTTTGCGACACAGGTTTATTTCGATACAGGCGGAGGCTTTAGCGAGCCTGATTCAATAACTGTCCCCCTCGATAGTTCAGTATCCAAGCAATTCATAAGGTGCGCTGTGCCGGAGGGAGTTGGAGTTATTAGACTAGATCCAATCGATGCCCCTTTACCCTTTGTGTTTAGCTCCGTTATGGTGAAGAGCGGGGATAATGTGGTGTTTAACTGGAAGAGCACCGATGGGCCTATTCAGCAGAGATCAGGTTTGCTGAACTTAAGTGAAATTTATTCGCAAGGGGTTAGCGTGCTAATTCCCAGCTCTGATGATCCTGCGTTAACTATCCTAGTTGATTGCCGAGAAGGCGGCGAGTTTTTCGCTGAATTTGAATTGAGTGCGCCGCTTAAGTTGAACGGAATTTTTAGCCAATTTCAAGGCGAAAGTTCTTCGCAGCTTGCACAGATTAACTCTTTGAAGGAGATGCTTTCATCGCAAACGAAAGAGATTGACTCCTTGAACGTTAGTCTTTCATCGCAAACGAAAGAGATTGACTCCTTGAACGTTAGTCTTTCATCGCAATGTAAAGAGACTGAGGACGTAAGATCGACACTGATGCAAGTTGCGCTGGAATTAGAAAGTGCAAAACACGATATCGAATCGCATAGGCTAAGAATTTCTAGCATCGAAGAATCTAAAAGGCACTCCGAGGAAACCCTGAATTTACTCGTTGGCTCTATGTCCTGGCGTTTAACTAGACCTTTAAGGGTCGGACGGCGTATTTTAAGGACGATACCCCGATATTTGCTTCAAGGATTGAAGTCGCGATTTAAATATGTTCTTCAAGGATTGAGGTCGCGATTTAAAGCGCTGGCAAAAGGCGGCTTATTTGGCGTTCCCTGGCTTTTGAGATCGCGCTTAGGCTCTTATGTATGGCACCTCTTTAGGCTCGGGTCCGACTATGAGCTGCGCGTTGCTCGGTTAACGCCATCAGCTCGAGAGCTCACGCAGATGCGAGAGGAGAGCTTGTCAAAAGAGGGTCCGGTTTTTTCGGTAATCTTGCCGACGTACAAAACCAAGCCGATATGGTTAAAGCAAGCGATTGAATCGGTAAGAAGCCAGGCGTATCCTTATTGGGAGCTATGTATAGCTGATGATGCCTCTGATAGTCCGGCAATTAGATCGTTACTTACGACGTACGCTGCAAACGACAATCGGATTAAAGTTGTGTTTTTAAGCGAGAATGGGCACATATCGCGGGCATCAAATGCGGCGCTTGAATTATCAACCGGGGAATTTGTAGTGCTTCTTGATCACGATGATCTTTTAGCTCCTCACGCCCTATGTGCTTTGTCAAAAGCTATCAACAATATCCCCGATACCGACGTGCTCTACTCAGATGAGGATAAGGTATCTCTAGCGGGCGAGAGATTTGAGCCGACCTGTAAGCCGGCGTGGTCACCTGAATATTTCCTGTCGTTTATGTATACGGGACACATCAGTTGTTTTCGTGCAGCTCTAGTTCGTGATGTTGGTGGATTTCGCGAAGGGTTTGAGGGGAGTCAGGATTACGATCTGATGTTGCGAGCTACAGAGCGTGCGAATCGTGTACAGCATATTCCCGAGGTTTTGTATCACTGGAGAGTGCATCAAGACTCCGTTGCAGGTAATCTTGATTCAAAACCGTATGCATTCGAAGCAGCCAAGAGGGCTCTTTTAGATGCTCTCTTAAGGCGAGGTTTTAGGGCGGCCTCTGTGAACGACTCGCGTAGTAGAGGGCTCTATTTAACACGAAGGAATGCCCATATAGAGCTCTCAGCTACAATCGTCATAGGTGAGTCGAAGGCTACAGCGCACGGGTTTAGAAAAGAGGTTGTGAAAGTTAGTGAAGGAGATATTGTATCTATAAGTAGTGCGATTAATAATTTGAAACTAGCTGATTCCGCTGTGGTATGTATTGTCTCTGGTGCCTCTTTTAGAGAGGAAGACGTCGCAGCTATACTCGATTATTTCGGTGATCAGGCTATAGGGATCGTTGCTCCACTCATAGTCGACAGCAATCAGGAGTTGATAGCTGCTGGAGCACACTACAGGAAAGGTGAGATTAGGCCCAATTTTAAAGGGGCTAAATCTTCAGATATCGGTTACCGGGGGCGTTTAGTAGCTCCGTTTAATGTGTCATTTATCTATCCGCAGTGTTTCTTTCTTAGAGCAGGTTTATTGCGAACACTTCCACCAGCGATTAAATCGACTAGCGAGCTAGCACTGGTGGCAGCACTTGAGGCTAAGATGAGTGGTCTAAGGTGTGTAATTGAGCCCTCTGTTCAAGCTGTAGAAACTACAGTTAACGTAATCCCAAAACTTTCTAGGACTCAGATAAGTAGGCTTATGGATCACTACGGTATGAGTGAATTTCAAGATCCTTTTCTGCCAGCTGGATTGCCAGCTTTTCAGGGGTTACAGGAGATGCCTATCTCATGAAAGCTATCACCGTGGTCATTCCAGTTTATAACGCCTTCGAGGTGACCCTCGATTGTATCAGGAGTGTTATCTCCACGATTCCCAAGGGGGTTAAGATTTGCGTGATCGATGATGCTAGTCCGGTGGGTGACCTGCGCGATTTTCTACCGAGATCGATCAAACGACATCCGCAGGTTGAGGTTTTACGGAACGAGGCCAATCTTGGATTCGTCGGGACTTGTAATCGTGGCATGCTTTTTGAGGCGGTAAGTGATGACATCATTCTGTTAAATAGCGATACGATCGTCACCCCTGGATGGGTTCAGAAGATGAGAACAGCCGCATACTCACGCCCCAACATAGGCACTGTAACCCCTCTCACCAACAACGGAACTATCTGCTCATGCCCCATTTTCTTGGAGAACAATCCGATTCCTAGTGGTTTTTCTTTGACGGAGTTCGCCGATTTGGTTGAGCGGGTCTCCGAGAGAGAGTATGTGGAACTCCCGACATGTGTGGGCTTCTGTGTTTATATCCGACGCGAAATGCTTGACCAGGTGGGGATTTTTGACCCTGTGTTCAAGCAGGGATATGGAGAGGAGAACGATCTCTCTATGCGTGCTGTACAGGCAGGGTTTGCTAACATCGTCGATGATGCAACGTATATATATCACCGCGGAAACATGTCATTTAAGGAGATGAGGGATTCCTTGTCTGAGGAGAACAGTGAGATCCTTCGGCGCCGGTATCCTGATTATGAGCCGAGTGTCGGGCGTTTTTGTGGAGCTAATCCCTTAGCGCGCGTACACGACAGAATCTGGAATACACTCGTCCCGCGCTGGATAGATTCTCACAAGCGCGTAGTGCTGCACATTGCTCACAATGGCCCATTTGTCGCTAGACGTCATGGACTGGGTGGCACCGAGAGCCATATTCAAAGTATCATTAAGCATGATAAAGATTCCGCGCACCATTCGCTTACTCCTGGAGACGGGTGTTTATATTTAACGGCACATACCGATTCGGGAGACAGAACATTAGTAATTCCTCAAGGTCTACTCCCATCTATACTGCGACGCGAGTTTTTTGACGTAATTCACCTCCATCACTCGATCGGTTTCGACCTTCACGCTCTTGCAGATGCCCTGGCAGGTCACGGTAACTACATCGTTTCGATTCACGATTATCATTTAACCTGTAGTCGTCTCTGGTTGTTCGGGCCTGATAGTAAGGCTTGTGATGGTAGCTCGTGTGGTGGTTCATGCGGAGAGGCTGAAGGAACGGGCGCTGCGCGCAAGGAAGTTGCTAAAAAAATGTTGGCGCTGGCCAGCCGTATCATCGTTTTCTCTCAGTCTTCAAGGCGCTTAATTTCCGAATTGCTCGGCGACTTTTCACAGATCGAGGTTCACAGTCACGGCATAGATACCTCAGTCGGCCGTAATCTAGTACCTCTGCCGACAAAGCCTGGAGATGATAGGCCACTAAAGGTTGTATGCGTAGGAAGTTTTGTGCCGCATAAGGGCTCAGATCTGATATCACAAGCCGTCGCCGATATTAAGAGTGTCGCTGGTGCTAAGTTCGAGGCAGCGGTTGAGTGGTATTTTCTAGGTCGCGGGGCGGAGGGTGTCCCTGGCTTATCGAATAGAGGTGAATTTACGTCGCTTAATTTGGCCGGGAAGATCTCTGAGATCGGGGCACATGTGGCGCTAGTAGCGCCGCAGTGCCATGAGACGTATTCACTAACTCTTGATGAGTTGGTTTGGAGTGGTATCCCAGTGATCGTCTCTCCTTATGGTGCCCTGCCTGAGAGGGTTGTTAGTTGGGGAGTTGGGTATGTCTTTAATAATTCGATCGATGATTTAAGGCGAACTTTGGCAGAGATAGTGAATGACTGGAATCGGCATGTTGAGCTTTTTACACGTACATCGGCAGCTGAGATCTACTCTCTGGAGCAGGAGGTGCAGGGCTACTCTTCGATGTACTCCAGTCTTGTTACATCGGGGCGCACGGTGTTTGGCAAAGCACTCGTGTCCTATCTCCAACCTGACCTGTGCGAATCATCGCCATTAAATCCAGCAAGAATTTTTAATATAGCCAGACGAGAGATCGGCGATTATGTAAAGAGGTTGCTGGTAGAAGGTGAGGCGAGTATACGTTGCTGATGAGCCCTGGAAAGTCGAAAATTTATCTTCTGATCGGTGTAACTACGGCGATTACTGCGCTGGTCCGGAGTCTAGTTCTGTATGTATTTTCCGGATCATTGGCGTTCCAGGCTAATTATCCTGATGAAAATAATTACTACCTACCTGCGGCTCATATGTTGATGGAGCTTGGATCGGGTTTCTTTTACTCCCCGCGCTCTCTCTGGAATGGGCCACTGAATCCTCTCTGGATTGCGGTGTTAGGTGGCCAGGTGCCGCTAGTCAAGTTCGCTAATGTGCTCCTTTTTTCACTTGCCAGTGGTGTGCTTGCAGGGGGCGTAGGTCACATCGCAGGATGGCGAAAAGGAGCGCTAGTTTCTTTGGGGCTGCTTGCGTATCCGCCTACGTACTCGCTCATACCAACCGTTCTCACCGAGCCACTTTACGTATCTCTTCTAATGTGCAGTTTCGGAGTTGTTCTATTAGGTAATTTTTCAAGCAAAGGATTCGCGCTATCGGGAATAATATTTGGATTAGCCACACTTACGAGGCCAACTACGCAGCTTTTTCCACTTTTTCTTATTTCGTTATCATTAATAGTCTCTTCTAAGGTGAGCTGGAAGCGCGGCTTGATTATTCACAGTTTTTTAGCGCTCCTAGTGTGTGCTCCCACGGTGCTCTGGAACTGGAGTCAATTCGGTAAGGCAGGCATCGCAAACGGTCTGGGGGCGGTGCTGTACTTGGGAAACGATCTACGACGAGATGGTGATGAGCCGCTATATTACGGGGTTGATTTCGATACATATCGCATCACCGCGCCAAATACACATCTAGATACAGAGGGAGATAGCGCGCTCGCAAAGGTCGCATGGCAACGGTTCCGTGTTAGGCCGGGTGAGGTTGCGTTGCTTACTCTTCGGAAGATGGGCCGGTATCTTTTTGGCTCATACTATGGATATTTTTGGCCACACGGTGGGCTAGTTGGTAAGATTCAATACTCAGCAGATTTGCCTCAAAAATTGAGCGCGCTCGCTTGGCCGCTAGTTCAGATTTTAGTCGTCACAGGGGCGTTTATAGCGCTTTTTCAGCAATCGATATCTCCTGTTCTTAGGATATACGTAGGAGCTGTGTTGGCGTATTTTACAGCACTACACGCCGTTACCTTTCCGATTCCTAGAATGTTTCTTCCGTTGTATCCCTATTTGTTAGTGCTGGCTGTTATAGGTGTTGGTGATCGTATAAAAGCTAGGAGAACGCGTCGAATCTTTTGCTTTATTGCCCCTTTGATTTTGGCCTTCGTGTGCGCTCCACGCAATTCTCAATTCCCTACGGAATCAAGCGTTACGTACACATCTTTTTTCGACAATAGGCACGAGGGATCGTTTGAGAGCAGTAATGATATTAATAAGCGAGGGCTTGATTATGTAGTTGGTGACGACCCGTACCTTGTGTATCGCTTCAACAACGTTGATTTACAAAGAAGTCAGGTAGTGTCTTTTCGTGTGGCGACTGTTTGTCCCGATGCTAGTGAGCGCAGAGGGATGGGGCAGGTTTTCTGGTCTGTCGACAACGCGGCTTTTAGTGAAGATAAAAGTTTGCAGTTTCAGTTTAGAACTCAAGAGGCCACTCACGTGGTTAGGCCGGCGCTATCACAGGCTTGGAATGGCGCTTTGACTGCTTTGCGGATTGATCTTCCGAGCGAGTTTCGTGGGTGTTCAGTGCGGATTGAGAATGTCACCCTGCTTGAGTAAGTGATGGGGTTTTGAAGTCTAAGGGAAGCTTTTGCCAGCTTTTTAAGCTAGATATTTTGTAACTACTCACCGGATTTTAAGATCGTTGCTATAGTTTCGTCACTAAATGAGGCGATTTTGGGGGATCTTTTTCTTGCCACCCCCTAGTCGGCAGTGCCTTTCGCCCCTTAATAGGGGCTAACGTTGTTGCGGCAGAATTTGCTGAGTAGCAGCGATATTTCAAAAATAGGTAATAACTACAGGCACTCGGGCTGAATCACTACGGTGCGGCGATGCTTGTTTATTGAGCTTTTGATATGATACCCTTCTCGGACTATCGCTGTTATGTAAGTGGAGCCTGGAGATTATGCATTTGAAACGTAGGAAGACATGTCGCGTTTGTGGTTCTGCTGCCTTGAAAAAAGTAATAGATTTAGGCGAGCAGTATTTACAGGGTTCATTCGTAAAACCTGAAAAGGAGCTTCCGCCCCTTAGACGTCTCCCAACCTCCTTAGTGCGTTGCGATCCGATGCAGGATGAGAGGGCATGCGGGTTGCTTCAGATGGAGCATACAGTCCCTCCTGAGATATTGTATTCGGCTTATTGGTATCGTTCGGGCACAAACAACACAATGAGGAATCACCTCAAAGGGATCGCAGAGCGCGCAGTTAGTATGTGCGCATCTTCTAGTCCTGTAGTGCTCGACATCGGTTGTAATGATGGAACACTGCTTAGCTACTATCCAGCTGGCTATGATCGCTTTGGTATTGATCCATCAGATGTAGCTCGGGAGAACAAAGATTTTACTGTCGTGCAGGATCTGTTCCCGTCCAAAGAGTTGGATTCGTTGGTAAAGGGTCGTAAGTTCGATATCGTTACCTCGATAGCCATGTTCTATGACCTAGAAGATCCCGTAAGATTTGTTTCAGAGATTAAGAAGTCACTGTCTTCTGATGGTATATGGATCTTTGAGATGTCTTATATGCCTACTATGCTTAAGATGAATGCATACGACACAATCTGTCACGAGCATTTGGAGTACTACAGCTTGGCAGCGATAGAGTACATTCTGGCAGCAGCTTCAATGAAGATAGTTGACGTAGAATTAAATGATATCAATGGCGGTAGTATCAGATGTTATGCTACGCACCTAGAGAATTTCAGATTCAAAAATCCTGAATTTACCGAGCGAGTCAGAGATCTCCGTCAAGCGGAGTTTGATCTAGAGCTAGATACCGATAAGCCTTACAGGAATTTTCAGGATAAGATAAATATTCATAGGGATGAACTAACCGTTCTACTTCGGAAGCTTAAGCGTGATGGAAAGCGGATACACCTTTACGGAGCATCTACAAAGGGAAATACAATTTTACAGTGGTGTGGAATAGATAGCCGAATTATTGATTATGCAGCAGAGCGTAATCCTGATAAGTACGGGGCGAGAACCTTGGGAACCGATATCCCGATAATCAGCGAAGCGGAATCTAGAGCCATGAAGCCTAATTTCTATCTTGTTTTGCCTTGGCACTTCAAAGAGGAGTTTCTGCAGCGGGAGGCCGAAACAATAAGAGCAGGTACAAAGATGATCTTCCCACTGCCTACGGTAGAGGTGATCGATTCGATATAGCCTAAGTGATTGTTGAGGGTCTATGAAGTCGTTGCTTTTTATCCCTACGTATAATGAGAAGGGCAATGTAGCTCGGTTATGTCAGGAGCTTCTAGCCCTTAAGTTGGAAGTTGATTTACTGTTTATTGATGATGGGTCTCCTGATGGCACGGGAGATATCCTTGACCGAATCGCAATAGAACATAAATCTGTTAAAGTCGTACACAGATCGGGAAAACAGGGTATAGGTAGCGCCCATCAGTTCGGAATAAGGTATGCCTACGAGAACGGATACCAGGTAGTAATGTCCATGGATGCCGACTTTACTCATCGTCCACAAGATATCTTGAGTCTCTGGGAGTTGAAAGATGAGGTAGACGTCGTAGTCGGATCGCGTTACATGTCTGAAAAAAGCCTACCTGGCTGGAATATTTTTAGGAGATTTCTCACTAAAACAGGTCACTTTTTGACGGTTTCTTTATTGGCGATGCCCTATGACGCAACTGGCGCTCTTAGGCTCTATAGAATAGATCGAATTCCGCATTCTGCTTTTCAGCTCGTAGAGTCGAAGGGGTATTCTTTTTTCTTTGAAAGTCTTTTCGTTCTTTTTAAGAATTTTTATCGGATTGCAGAGATTCCAATAACGCTTCCTGCTAGAACCTACGGAAGCTCAAAGATGAGCCTCCGGGAAGTTGGAAAAAGTGTGAGCCTTCTTTTAAAGACGTATATTCAGAATCTGATTAGTCCAGCAAAATTTAGAATAAGTAAACCGCTTAATGATGATGAGATTGATAGGCGACATTATGATCCCCAGGGGTGGGATCAGTACTGGGAGATTAAGAAGAGTGGATGGAGTTTCGTTTACGATTTAGTAGCAGATGTGTATCGAAAGCTTCTGATTAGGCCATCTCTCAATCGTTTTATAAAGACCAATTTTTCAGCAGGCTCGAAGTTGCTTCATGCTGGATGTGGTGGCGGACAGGTGGACTCGCAGCTCCGTGACTATGCAGATATTTTGCCACTGGACATCTCCGTCAATGCCTTGAACTGGTATCGAAGAGTTAACGGCGATTGCCGTGTTGTTCATGGGAGTATCTTTGAAATACCTCTTCCGAATGAAAGCGTTGACGGGGTTTATAATCTAGGCGTCATGGAGCATTTTACAGAAGAGGAGATATCGCGGATTCTTTGTGAGTTCTCTCGCGTCATCAAGCCCGAAGGTAAGATTGTTCTATTCTGGCCACCTGAGTTTGGTGCCAGCGTGACGTTCTTTAAATTCTTAAAGAGTGTGATTGGAATATTCGGTAGGAAGGATGCCAAGTTTCATCCGGATGAGATTACACGGGTACAATCTCGCGATCATGTAAAGCGGTTGCTTGAGTCGAATGGATTCGTAATGGCTGACTATTATTTTGGTGTTCGAGATATGTATACTCAAGCCATGATAGTCGGGACAAAGGCAGAGCCGGCTCAGACGGTTTTGCAGGCAGCCTAGCGCAACCTAGGCAGTCTACCTAAATCGTTTTATATCAGCTTGCGTTTTGATCTGTTATCACAAATCCCAAACTCGTAAGCTTCATTCGCGCCAGTGCAGATGCTTGGCCGGAGATATTGATCTGCATAGAGGCGATCTTAGCTTCTTTCTGTAGATGTTTTTTGAGATCTGTGAACATGCTGGATACTTCCTCCGTCCAGAATAGGTAATCAACCGGTAGGGGGATATAGAGCCGGTTAGAGTTTGTTACGGCTGCTGGAATGTTGCGCGAGGCGAGAATCTTCTTTAATGAGGAGACGCCGTGAAGCCTCTCCAGCGACTCAGCTACGGCAACAAAATATAGAGTTGAAGGTTCATTAATTGCTGTGCACGCGGCTTTAATAAACTCTGTGTGCCCAGGTACCTTAGGGCCGATTGCAGTTAACGAGGCAGAGATAAAACGTCTCGACCAGGGTGTATAGGCCTTGTTGCTCAGAAACTTCTTGGAAACTTCCTCGGGCACTCCGAGCACCGCAAGCTCTTGCTGGTTCTTTTTGCCTACTGAGTCGGGGTCCTCGTAAAGCGATAGCTTTTCAGCGCGCTCATACCAAGTATTAAAGGTCGCAAGCTCACCTAAGAGCCCCAAACCTGGCACAAATCGAAAGGCTGTGCCGACTGCTGTTTCAATACTTGCAACGCGTACGATCTCACTCTTGAGGTTTTCATTCGATGTGTACGGATTAACGTGCAACTTGCGAAACCATTCGCGCTCACGCTTGGTGTAGCCGATGTACTTAAGGCCCAACTTGGTACCCTGATCAAGAGCTTCTGATGTTGACATGCCTGAGGAATCGCTTGGGGTTTCAGATTTCGTAGGCTTTTTGTCGCTGCTGTCAGACGAGACGGCATCGCTCACGGCTTGTACGGCTCCTTTTCCCTTGCGATATGCCCATGAAAATAGTTTTTCAGCCCCTTCAGGGACAGCGGCGAGGGTGTCACCTAGCTTCTCTGGATCGGAGAGGGTCTTGGCGGTCTTTTCGACTATTCTGATCGGCGCTGTAATGATTCCTTTGCCAGCTTTGTATGCTGCATCGGTAAAAACGGTGGAACTTGAGAGCTTGTCTAGCTCTGCAAGAGCGTTCATTTCACCAACACGAATCTCAAGGAGTTGTCGTCCCTCTACTACCATCGCCCCAAACTGCGATTCTATCCGATAGTTGTTAAAGTATCCGTCACTAGTCACACGCTCAGAGACTTTGTGGTATGGGCCTTTAAGGAGGCGAGGAGGCAAGATCTTTGAGGCCGATAGTGTTGTAGGCTTTTCAAATTCGGAAGACTTAGGGGCTGCAGAAAGGGCTGCAGGTAAGAGCGTAGAGCATGATACAGCAACGGAGAGAGCTGAGAAGAAAAGGCGCAGGAACGTGTGGCTCATGGGACAAAAGGGTACGACAGGGGCCATGCCCTATCAAGTGGAAGTAGCTAGATTTGGCCTGGAGCGTTGTGCCGCGGATTCGCCACACGCCCTGAGAGCAGCAGCGCCACCATCGCTAGCCCCGCCCCAACCAAGAACGGAGCATTGGGGTGCAGCGAAAAGAGCACCCCTGCTGATGTTGGCCCAATTATACGGCCGAGCGCTGCGGCAGATTGGTTAACCGCGAGTCCGAAACCTTGCTTCGATTCGGGCGAAGCAAGCGACACTAAACCCGCCATTGAGGGGTTGAACATTCCACTGCCGAGAGCCAGGGTAACGCCTGATAGGAGAAAGAGTGAGAAGCTTCCAACTGCACCCAAGACCGGTATGGCGATAAGGCTGCAGGTAATCACAATCAGTCCAGTTCGGAACATCGAGACCTCACTATGGGTCCGTAGCCATTTGCGCACAAAGAATCCTTGAACAACTGTAGCAGCGATGCCGACTACGACGAGAAAGAGGCTGTTTAGGCTGGTTGCTTCCTCAAGCGGCTGTGCTGATTCGGGATTGACCCAGTGTTGTGCGATAAACAATCCAACGCTCTGTTCCATGAGAGCAAAGGCGGTAATAAACAGGAGCGTTGTTATCACTAGATAACGAAGTTGTGGGCCAAGCTCTGATAGATCACGCAAACGAGGTCGGAGGTGCGCGTGATTCGCATTCTTTTGCGAGTGTGTCTCGGGTAGGCATAGTGCAACGAAGATAAAGTTCACAAGCGCCAAGATGGCACCAAACGCTGCGGGGGCTTGGTGATCAAAATGGAAGAGGATGCCGCCGAGCGCTGGGCCGAAGATAAAGCCTACACCAAAAGCCGCTCCGATGAGAGCCATTGCGCGACTACGCTCTGAGGCTTCATTAGTATCAGCGAGAACGGCCTGCGCGGTGGCGATGTTTCCTGCGCCGGTACCAGCGAGCGCTCGAGCAAAAAAGAGCATCCCAAGTGATGTAGACGCGGCAAAGGTAGCATGGCCTACCAGGGTCATGGCGATCGTTGATAGGAGTACCGGTCGTCGGCCTAGGCGGTCTGAGAGGTTGCCCCAGACTGGTGCGACCATGAACTGCATGAGGCTGTAGATCGCTCCCAGGAGCGTCACAGTGGCGGCACTAGCTCCGAAGTTTTTGGCCAGAAACGGCTGCGACGGAATAATTAGCCCAAAACCCATGACGTCCAGTAGGACGATGAGGAACACGGCGAGTCGTGGGGATGGGGGCTTTACCATAGGCAGGCGAACAGTGTGCCTGTTTGGAGTGTTTGTGGCAACAGCTTGTGCTTTACCGTATCAGAGCTTTAGCCTACATTACTCCGGTATATCGAATACCCGCGAGGTGACCTGATGAGTACTGAACTATCCCAGGACAATATTAAGAAGCTAGCTGCAACCTTCCAAGAGCAGCTACAGAAGGTAGCCCAACCTTCAGACATCGAGTTGATCAAGCGTGATTGGTTGGCTAAGGAAGGAATCATCAAGGAGCTTTTCAAAGGGCTACGAGATGTCCCAGTCGAGCAGAAACCAGCAGTGGCAGCACTACTCAACGAGCTAAAGAGTACGGTTGAGTCTGAGGTTGAGGCCAAGGAGCAGTCCTTCAAGCAAGGAGCTCTGCGTAAGCAGTTAGAAGAGGAGTATCTCGATTTCTCGTTACCTGAGATGGGAGGCGGTCTTGGCAGCGTTCATCCGATAACGATTGTAGAGGAGCGTATCACAGAGATCCTACGACCTTTTGGTTTTGAAAGTGTCATGGGGCCTGAGGTTGAGACTGAGTATTACTGCTTTGATGCCCTGAATATTCCGCCACATCATCCAGCCCGTGATATGCAGGATACGTTCTACACCGAGACCGGCCACGTTTTGCGCACGCATACTACAGCGGTGCAGGCACGTATGTTGCAGAACAGAGCACTGTTTGAGGGAAAGAAGCTTCCGCTTAAGATATCCTCGTTCGGCAAGGTGTACCGTAACGAAAACGAAGATGCCTCGCATCAAGCGGTGTTTCATCAGTATGAATTGGTTTGGGTAGAGCAAGGACTGACTCTCTCAAACTTACAGGCGCTGATAACGCATATCTTAAAAGAGCTCTACGGGAAGCGCAGAAAAGTACAGTTTATTCCTAAGTTTTACCCCTACACAGAGCCGAGTATTGGCCCACGGATAGATTGCGCTATCTGCAAAGGGAGTGGTTGTCCTGCCTGCGGTGGAGCGGGCTGGGTTACAGTGGCGGGTGCTGGAATGATCCATCGTAATGTACTGGCCGAGTTTGGCTTTGATCCAAATGAGGTTTCAGGGTTTGCCTTTGGACTAGGAACGTCGCGTTTAGCGGCACAGCTATTTAATTTACCGCATCTGCGCGCTGTATACGATAACGATCTGCGAGTGCTCCGGGAGGTTGTATGAAGTTTCACGTAAGAATGATCGAAAAGTTGCTTGAGCTGCCTGAGTGCTCGATTGAGTCGGCTGGGACTTCATCATTACGCCACACTTTGGATGATATCGGACTTGAAGTAAAAGGAGTCGAGGCAAACAGTGATGTGGGGGTTGTGTTTACTATTGAGACCCTGGCGAATAGAGGCGACCACCTCTATGCCATCGGTGTCGCGCGTGAGATATCGGCTCGTACACTGGCACAGATCAGCATTCCAACGGTAGCGGCAACTTTAAGTGACCGCAAATCATCGGTGCTTGTGCGCAGAGTCACTGAAAAGTGTTCGCGGTATGCTCTGCTTGAGATGAGCTTGCCTAGCCCAATGCCGCTTCGAAATGATGTGGCTGTGTATATCGATGAGCCTGGTAAGAGGCATGCGATAGTTGACCTCCTCAATTACGTGCAGATGGAGTTTGGTCAGCCGATGCACGCGTTTGATGCTAGCAAGGTCGATGGTGAGATCGTTATTGATTGTGCCACGAAGGTAGAGACCGTCGAGGCACTTGATGGAAAGACCTACCAAGTTCCGGAAGGTTCAATTCTTATTCGAGATAGAAAAAAGATACTAGCAGTTGCCGGTGTAATAGGTTGCGCAAATAGCATGGTTACCTCAGACACGACAAAGGTGTGCATTGAAGCGGCGGTGTTTGATCCGGTATCTGTTCGTAAGACAGCACGCGCTATGGGACTATCGACCGATGCCTCGTATGCGTTTGAGCGTGGTGTTGACCCTGAAGGGATCGTGCCAGCGCTCAAGCGTCTCGTTTATCTGGCTCTGGGCTCCGCGGGAGCAGCTAAGGATGTTAGTGGTGCGCATGTAATCGGCTACACATACGTTGAGGCTAGTCCACCAGAGAAGCGTAAAATTCGGGTGGCGCTTAGTTACTTTAGGCAACAGCTACATCTGCCGCGCCTTGAGGAGCTTGAGGTTGTCACACGATTTAAGAACCTTGGATACGGTGTTGAAGTTGCCTCAGTTGGCAAGGATCGAGAGCTTACGCTACTTGTGCCGTCGTGGCGGCTGTACGATGTGGCGGGGATTGATGATGTTCTTGAGGATATCGCTCGGTCAGTGGGATTTAATCGGGTAAGGCAGGAGCTGCCAGCGCTCCAGTATGATGCTCCGGCGCATAATCCAATAGAGACTATTCAATTGACTGCGCGCCCAGCGCTGCGTGGATCGGGTTTTGTGGAGGTGATGACGCGGGGCTTTTATTCGGCGTCGGAAGTGGCCTTACTTGACAGCTTGTCAAAGGGTACTGCAGCTAGACACGTAGCCGTTAAAAATTCTCTTGAAGCTAGCAATTCGCACATGAAATTAACGAATATCGTTTCACTGGCACGTATATTAGGAGCCAACTTGAAGCGAGGAGTTGTCGCGCCGAAGATCTACGATTACACGAGAGTGTTCGCGGTACCAGACGGTGTTGTGTCAGACGAACCGCGGCAACGAGAGCTGCTTGAGTACAGCTATGAGCATGATGTATTGACCCTCGCTTCTGCAGGGCGTTGGTCGGATTCAGAGTGGCGCAAGGTTGAGTCGCTTGAAGAACATGCACGGTTGTTTAAGGGTACGATAGGTCAGGTGATTAAGAGCCTTGGTGCTGTATTCTCAGTTAGTAAGAGTGAGGATCATTTTTTACATCCGGGGATGCAGGCCTCAATAAAGATGGGTCGGAATGTGGTTGGAGTGCTCGGAGTGATCCATCCAACAATTCGTGAGGCGTGTGAGCTTCGTGTTCCGGCGATGTACGCAGAGCTCGATCTTCGTTTGGTGAGTAAGTTTATGAGCAAGCAAGAGCTCTATGAGCTTAGTGACTTCCCAGCGGTTTGGCGTGATGTGACGCTGATGATAGAGCCGCGCGAACAGGCAGGCCGGGTTGTTAGGCTTATTAGAGAGGGCCAAGCAGAGCACTTAAAGGAAGTTCAGATCGCTGATGACTTTACCAAGTCCGATGAGTCCTTTCGGCGAGTTACCTATCGTATCGTGTTTCAGAGCAGGGAGCGTACCTTAAAGAGTGATGAGGTTGATGGAGCCATGACTAAAATCTTATCGGAACTTAAAGAAAAGCATGGTATTCTTCTGGCTCAGTAGGGCGAGCACTATGGAAAATCGTGAGCGTTACGCAGGTAAGAGTACTAACACTTCGCACCTAAGTCAGCGAGCTCAGGATGCAACGCTCATGTTAGCGTCCATGTGTCTATTAGGTATAACAGCGTGCGCCACGCAGCCCCCTATTATAGCTGATCCTCCCCAACATACGCACACCCCCCCAGAGATCGTTCCGTGGGAAGAGCAGTATGAGCGCGCAAGGCCCAAGCCAGAGGCTTTTGAGGAATCGGTCAGCGAGAGGGATTCGCAGCCATTTAGTGGTGACCTAGAACAGACAGCTAAAGATAAAGAGGGCGACGGCCCGTTCCAAGTGGTCGTAGACGTTATCGCCTTTCCTTTTCGGGGAGTGGGGTGGTTGTTGCAGGAGGTTTTTTAGGGTAACTACTCACCTGATTTTAAGGTCGTCGCTGCAATTTTGTCGCTAAATGAGCAAATTTTGGAGGATCTTTTTCGTAACACTTTAGCAGTCTGCCAAAAACGTGCACCTGCACGTTCACGTAGAAGGGCGAGGTTTCATGTGGGCTTCGGCAAGCTGCTAAAGTGTTGCGAATTTGCTGAGTAGTTACTTTTTAGGTAAAGCCGACAAAACCTCGCTTAGGCGATGTTTTGTTAAAAACGGCGCGCTGGCGCCGTTTAGGTTTGTAACAAAACATCGCGATAGTGAGGTTCTGCCGCCACTCTCTATGCCTTAGCCGGCCGCGAAGCTCCAGGGATCCACAGATACTCTGGTTTTTTCTCGGCGTGCACCACGGCGCGAGCCATTACAAATAAGAGATCACTTAGACGATTTACGTACTGTAAGATGTGCGGGGAAACCGGTTCAAGTTTGTGTAGTTTGCAGATATGTCTCTCCGCACGACGACATACAGTACGGGCAACGTGTAGTTGCGCAGAAAGTAAAGTGCCTCCCGGCAAAATGAACGAACGTAGCGCAGGTAGTGGTTCGTTAAGCTTATCGATCCATCTCTCTAGCTGCTCAACGTGTTGTAGCCCTGCTTTTAGCATCCCTTCCCAGTGGGAATCTGCCGGAGTCGCAAGCTCTGCCCCGATATCAAACAATTCATTTTGAATCGTGATGAGCATATCGGTGACAAGCGCTGCAGCAGGGCCAGAAGCGAGCTCTTTGCAAACTCCAAGTTGCGAATTGAGCTCATCAATATCACCGTAAGCTTCGACCTTCCCGGCGTCTTTATCAACCCGAGCCCCACCTACTAGCCCTGTGGAGCCGCTATCTCCTGTGCGTGTGTAGATCTTATTTAATGTAACCATGATCACTCTTCCTCAAGTAGCCCTTCAATATCTTGGAGGCTTTCAGTTTGGTCAAATTGTGTTGGCTGGTTTCCCAGCTGTGGTGCTTCATCTTGCCCATCAGGTTCGAGTGACCAAGTTGCCGAGGTGGTATTGATCGGTTCAAATGGTGGTGCCGGGGATGTAATAATATGGATCCCTGCATACGGGGCTAGCAGCACCGCGGCAAGTGCTAAAAATATCCATAGAAGTGGGTTAGAGTCAGATATTTTCACTAATAGTGTTCTAATTATCCTAAATTCGGCAGTTAAGGAGGATGAAAATGGTGCAGATGCTCAAAA
>JBBALZ010000004.1:0-41972 GCA_040402735.1 Bdellovibrionota bacterium | reverse complement strand
TCAAAGGCCGATGATACTGGGATCTCCCGGGAAAGTAGGTCGTTGCCAGATTTATGCCCCGCAGAGCGAAAGCTTTGTGGGGCTTTTTTTTTTACTTGTGGCGAGTCATGTGAAGCTAGATTCGGCTGTTAAGGATAAAAATGGAGCAGATACTCCAATTAAGACGGTGTCAGATGGTCCGTGTACTATTATTCTTCTGCTGCTTAGTGGCTCTCCCACTACCCAGTTTAAGCCAAGAAGGCTCCAACTCACGATACACCGGACCCGCCTTTATTTTTCTTTGGCCTGGGCAGTCTGACTCTGATGCAAGGCTTAATCTTGATGACCCGATTGTTACTGATAGACCTGACTTTACCGAGGCGAGCAGTCCCGTAGGTAAGGGAGTGGTGCAAGCAGAGATGGGCTACACTTACTATTATGACGCGGCATCTTCGCCAGATGATGCGTCGCATGTGTACCCTGAGTTATTGCTTCGGAGTGGAGTACTGGCGGATTGGCTTGAGCTGAGAGTTGGTCAGACCCTTGTTACTCTAGACAATCCAGGTGATAGTTCAACAGGATTCGCCGATATGTATCTTGGAGCGAAGCTCGGCATAGTACCTCAGCGGGGGATGCTTCCTGAGCTCTCGATCGTACCGCAGTTCACAGTACCTAGCGGCTCGACGGAACAGCGAGCTGATAGGGCTCTCTATGGTGTGAATTTTCTCTATTCGTGGGCCGTTTTCTTGGAGAGCTATATCGGTGCGAGCACACAGTTTAACCAACGTGAAGAGGATGAAGGAGGTGATGTCTACACATCTTTTGCGCAGGCGTTGGTTACCGGCACACGGTGGACTAGTACATGGGGCTCTTATGCAGAATGGTTTGCTCTCTTTTCTGATTCAGAGCGGGGTGGAGACGACGCGCACTATATAAACGGCGGCATCACTTATCTCTTCTCCAAGGACATACAGCTCGATGTGAGGCTAGGGACGAGGCTTCAGGGCCGTTTTGGCGAGGAGATATTCAGCGGGATCGGGCTATCGGTTCGGTATCTTTAGCTGGCCCTCGAATGATTGATTAACGCTGTAGGTGGTTAATTCTATTGCTTTTGGTGCCACTAGCCAAACCATAGCTCCACCCCCCAGGGCCTCGCAACTCTACCGCTATCTACTCGAAAGGACTGGCATTCCTGACAGGGATAAAAATGCGCGGCTAAATCCCGTTAAACTCATTAAATACATTAGGTTCCGCGCATTTTTGGCCCTATTTTAGAGAAGAGAATTGCGATGCCCTCTACGGGTCAATTTTCGAACTCAACCGAGTTGGAAGCAACGCCAGCCGGCTCACTAACGCACCAACTACAATAAGAAAAGCCGACACTAGCGTTGTCGCCTCTAACTGTATGTCGAGATAGATTGCAGTGAGAGTTAGGGATATCCACGGAATGAAATCACATACCAAGCTTAGAAGCGGCAAGTTGCCGTGCCTAGTGCCGATATCCCATGCGACATTCGCCAGAAATGGCGTTGCGCACAGGTAAATCAGGGGCACAATTATCTTAGGAGGAAACGTAGGCGCTTGATCAACGAAAGTAGCTAAAACAAGAAGAGCAATCCCGGCACACAACATAAGTAGTGGAACAGCCTGTACGCCTCCAGCTATGTCTCCCCACTTCCTATTTAAGGCTGAATACAACCCCCAACAAATTGCGGCGGAGAATGACATGGCAAAAGGAAATGGCTCAACAGAGCCGCCAGAAGCCGTTATTCCGAAGACTTTACTTGGAAGAATTTCGAGCGCCAAGCCGATAACCACCAAGATCGTCCCTAGCAAAAGTTTCAAAGGTCCGAAAGGTAGCCGCAGAAGCACGAGAGTGAATAGGAGAGTAAAAGTAGGCCACAAATAATTCAAGAGTAGCACACCAGGGAAGTTAGGCTTCTGAACAAGATAAATAGCCGGGTATAGAAGCGCAAAATATGCCGTAAAAAGCACCAAGCGCGGGAGGAATTTCGGGCGATTGTATACTTCGAAGGGCCGCCTAGATGTTGCACAGAAATATACCAATCCAAACGTACCACTCATGAGATACTGAATAGCTGGAAGATAAAAAGCACCGATTTGCCCTGAACATAACTTTATGAGCGGAAGACTCGTCGCCCAAAGAAGTGGCGCAATTAATCCAATTAGCGTCGCGCGAGAAATTTTCATCGATCAGTTAACGTGATTATCAGGGTGCGCGTCAGCGCTCCATTCGATTGGATTGTTATCTTAACAAGGTGGCTAGTCAACAAGATCCGGGAAACCGCGGTTTGCAGCACTCTGAAGAGGCCAAAAATCCGGCGCATATCCGGATTGAGCTTCACTTATGAGGCGCCTACTTAAGTAGCACTTAAGAAGAGCCTCTACGATGCCTACAAGTTTCCTGGCTCTACGTGCAGCCGAGTGGTCAGAAGTCTTTTGACAACTGGAAGACTCAGCTGAAATAGCGGAGGCTTGAGTCCGACGAAAAGTTCGCTCGAATGATCGATGCCCATTGGGATGGTATCGCTGCCTAGTGCAAAGCTGAAAACAAAGTTGATCTCAGAAATGATCGGTGATCTTTTCGGTGCAGGTAAGGGCGCTGGACTGACAGCTGCGGAACTGATTGCGCGATTCGCAGCGATCGAGCGCCGCCGAGGTGTAAGCGGTGAATTCGGGTATGCAGAGACCGCTGACGGTGGAAAGCACTTTGACCTGCCGCTCTCAATAAGAGTAGTGCGTAACGGGCAGATTGCCAGTATCAAGAGCTTTTAGGCGCACGAGAGCTAGCGCACAACAAAACCAACCTCGGCTGCTTCAACATAGTCGCTTGCGCCCTTGAGGCGAATGCGAGCCTTCACGCGGTGTTTTCCGACAGCTAAAGGCCAGAGGTATCGAGCCGCTTCAGGACCCCCTTGATGCACGGAAGCCCCGTTCACGAACCACTGAACCTCTTGAAGTGGTTGGTCGGAGGCCAATTCAAAACCGAGCGCCTCCTGTGAGTCTGGAACGCGAGGATCCATCGCTAGGTGCAGCCCAGGAGTCGGAATGACTATGTGAGCCGCAGCTGAGAGAGGCGCAGAATACGTCTCATTCGCTGGACTCTCAGCTAAATCATGCGAGTGCAAACACGGTTCGAGGGGCTCTGAGCCCGGAGCAAAGAGTTCAGTAACTGCTGGACAGTGCGCAGAAGGGAGCTTGCCGCTCTTTGAGCATACGGCTAGGTATTTCAGCCGCGGGCTAAGGTATAATCCGCGATCCTCTCGGGTTTGCTCTAAAGACGCAAATACAGAGCGCAGCACGAGGGCTGGGCCCCTTGCTCCACTAATCGCTGACATCGGTGTGCGGTCGTGGTTGCCCATCCAGACCCCGACGGTGAAATTATCAGAAAATCCAATAGCCCAAGCATCCCGATAATCGTTCGATGTGCCGGTCTTTACAGCAGTTTGAATAGGGAAATTGAGGAGACCATCGCTACCGAATTCGCGCCTGCGGGCAAGCGGATCTGAGAGGATATGTCCGATAATACTCGTTGTTTCGGTGTCAAAGACACGCACGGCTTTAGCAGGACGATTGGTGCTGTGATTCCGAGTAGCCACCAGCGGGCGGTACACGCCACGATGAGCTAATGTAAGGTAAGCACGCACGAGTTCAAGGAGGCTCACTTCTCCATTCCCGAGCGCTAGTCCTTCACCATAAAACTCCACTGGTTGTGTGAGGGAGACAAATCCAAGCGAGTGCAGCAGATCAAGGAATTCACCCTTTCCGGTAAACTGGATGGTGCGGATAGCTGGGATATTCAGTGAATTGCCCAGAGCGTCTCTGAGAGCGATATCCCCGTAATGCATGCGGCTGTAGTTGCGATAAACGTGAAGTCCGGTTCCCACCGGCTCAACGAGGGGCGAGTCGCTGAGGATCGTAGCAGCGCTCCAACCGCGAGCGATCGCTAATGCATAAAGAAATGGTTTGAGGGTCGACCCAGGTTGACGGTCAGTGATAATCGCATCGATCTGGCTAGTATCAGTTTGAGTGAAACCACCTGCGTTGACCCAGGCCAAAATTTCAGCTGAGCGGTTATCCACCACGAGCACGGCACCATCAGTAGCGTGTTTCGATCTAAGGTCGTTCAGGCGCGCTTCTAGGATCGCCTGCACAGAGCTCTGAATACCTGCATCGAGTGTCGAAAGAATCGGAGCTGCTGAGTTGGAGTTTATAGCGAAGGACTGCGCGTAGCGCACGAAGTGTTCTGCATGAACAGATACTGTTTCACGGCGAACAGGTGTGATCTCTGATTCGATCTGTTCAAGTGTTGTCGGTTCGAGTTGCCCGCGAGCTATGAGACGCTGCGCTAGACCACTAACTCGCGAGTTTATCCCTGTTGGATCTCGATACAGGTTTAGTTTCTCAGGGGCGCGGATCATGACTATGAGCGAAACCTGCTCGCGTTCCGTAAGGGTGTCGATATCGCGGTCCCAGAAATATCGGGCTGCTTGGGCTATGCCGCGCCGATTTCCTGCAAATGGGACCTGATTGAGGTAGAATTCGAGAATATCGGCCTTAGAAAAACGTTCTTCAAGCTCTTGGGCTTCAAAGCCCTCCAGCAGACGTGCCCACAGCGAGCGAGGACGCGGATGTAGTATCCGCACTACCTGCTCGGATATAGTGCTGGAACCTCGAACCACTCGTAGGGCCTTGATGTTCTGCCACACTGCGTGAACTCGGGCGAACCAATCTACTCCAGAGTGTTCAAAGAATCGATGATCCTCAGCCTCGATGCAAGCTCGCTGGAGGAGTGACGGGATCTCGTGTAGCGGCATGTAGCTTGTTGTGTTCAGCTCACCTGTAAAGGTGTAGGAGAGCGGTGTGCCGACACGATCAAGGACTTGTAGTTTCACCGGACTAGTGGCCGTTTGGGTCAAAGTAGTGGGCGGCGCCACTATCGAGCGCTGTAGAGCCACATAGCCGATAGCAGCCATTCCGAAAAACACGCAGAGAAGCCGTGTAGAGCACCGTAGCAGCATCCGTCTCATTCAACCACTAACAACTCGGCACCTGATTCACCAAACACATCTGGGTCGTACATTGTTTCAGCGTGTGTCGGTGGAATAATAAATTCGCCCGGAGCTATCGCTTGGGCAACGTAGGAGAGGTGATAGTGCCCTGGCTCAAGAAACTCTGAGTAAAATCGAACTGCGGTATGACGGAGTTCGCGATGATAGAAGCTAAAGTCGTAATCTCCGAAATTAATCCAACTCCGATGGGTAAACCAGAGCGATGTTGTCGGGCCAAAAAACTTGTTCTGGTCCTCAGCAAAAATCGAGGTGGTTGCTAGGTCTCGGTTAACTGGCTCAAGACCTCCTGGAACGGGATCGTTTACTACCACAAAATAACGCGCGCTTGGTATACGGACGAAGAGATTAACGGTAACAAGCTCTCCACGCGCAACAGTAACTGGGGCCTTCAACTCTACCCACGACTGGTTACGATAGGCAGCGAACTCACGTGTTACTGCAATGCCGGCGTTGACTGATTCCCTTTTAGGCTCACTGGGGGCATAGGTGAGTCGGGTAGAGTAGTACATGCGCCCATTTCCGGATGGCCGTATCGTAATATTTGTTGAGGTGCCGAGATCCGAAGGTGCCAGCGGCCGAAACGCTGCGGTGGACTCTGCAGAATCAGATGTGAGCGTGATCGTTTTGATGTTTTGTGAGCCGACTAATACATCTACACGCCCATTTGGATTAGTTGCCTCATACGTCGCAGCATAACGAGCAAGAGCACGCACGCAGAAGAGGTTTTCCTGTGTGTTTTCCCAGCGATCTTTTCGTTTGCGGTCAAGGAGAATAGTCCTAGCAATCTTAGCTAGGCGGGTCTGGGCTGCGGCTCTGCTGGCTTCAGTACCAAAGCTACGAACTGAGATTAAGGCATCCAGAGCTGCGCACTGTGAGCGCATCGGTGATTCAAGCAGCCAAGGTGAAGAGCCTTCACGGGCGTCTTTAAAGGAGAATGTTGCAGTGCCCTCAACTCCCGACGATAGGAGGCTCTGCACGGCCTGATCTGCCGTTCGCTTAGCGGAGGCACCAAGAGCTGTTGCTGCCTGTAGGTAGTGTGCCCTTCCAAACGTTCCGATACTAGGCAGGGTCGCAGAGAGTCTGTGAATGTCAGCCTCTGTTATAGGGGGACTCTTCCCCGAAGTGCGAGTCAACGCAGCCAACGCTACGGCCCGGACGGAACTCTTCATTTCATTAGACCACGAGGGCTCAAAGGTGTTGTTGCGCAGCATCGTGAGGAGGTATGCACGTAGACTGGCATCGATATCCTCGGGCACCGAATATCCCAACTCACGCAGCCAGGTAAACGCCAGTGCGGTGAAGGCGCTCAGGTAAGGGCTTACATGTTTGTCGTCTGGTGTGTAGAAGGACATGCCTCCACTTGGGGCCTGGTGTTGTGAGGCTGACGTCAAGGCCTGGATTACAAGCTCCTTGGCTGCAGGCCATGAGAACTCGGCAGGCAGAAAACGCCTAAGCTCAATTGAATAGGCAGCCATGACCGCTTTTGAAAGCTTTTGCTCCCAACATTCGTATGGATAGTCGCGCATGTAGCTGAATGCACCACTGAGCGATCCGAGGACCGAGGTTGAGATAACTGCTCCGATCTCTCCCTGCTGTGGGTCGATAGTTGCAGGAATATCGACCGGCTGCTCGATGCTGGTACCATCGGTTATCCCGAACGTCGCGACACTTTGAGTTACGGTCTTTGGTAATATCGGGATTGCAGTGCGCAGAGCATCGCCATCTAATGCATCATATGCCTTTACTCCGATGAACGCTTGCCCCTCTTTGAGTGCTGTCGCTGGAATCGAGATCGGATAGCGCTTAAAGGGCTCTGCATACAGCGATATTTTTTGCGGTGTAACAGATACGCTGTCGCCCTCTCCATGTGCTTCAACTGTGAGGTTTCGAGGCTTGTCAGTGCGATTCATGACCGTGAAAACAGCAGTAAATGCATCCCCACGTCGAACCTGATTCGGGGTTGCTGAACGCACTTCTGTATCCTTGTTGACGGAAAATCGCGTTTCTCCTAACCCCATGCGGTCCTCTGGAGAGAACGCCATAACGAAAACTCTCCAGCCAGTAAGATTATCCGGGGCCTCAAATGAAACTGAGGCTTTTCCATCGAGTCCAGGGCGAATTGATGGGTTCCAGTAGCTCACGTACTTGGTGATCGAGCGCATATCTATCTTACTTCCGCCGTCCCCTCCAGGATTTGCCCCCTTCTTCTCGAAGTTTTGGCGTCCAAGGAGCATCTTCAGCAGATTGTAGTTACGTACATCGAGACCATCGAGCGAATAAAATCCGCGGTAGGGATCGAAGTACGCGCGCCCGGCTGAGATTAGGTCAAAGACAGCTTCATCAACTACAGTGACTGCGTATTCAATCGGAGAGACCCCAGGGCCTGAAGCGAGCGACAGATTGACCGTAACACGCTCGCGAGGTTTGTAGGTTGTCTTGTCAGGTGTAGCCGTAATCGAGATCTGCTTGACTGGATCATCTACGGTAATCTGTGCATAACCCATGCGGAAGGTTGGTTTTCCAAGGTCCACTTGGCCTTCGATCGGCTTGTCAACTCGCGGTGACATAACGGTAGCAGAAAAGAAGAAGCCAGGGATGTGGTCGTGGGTCACGGGAACCTCTATCACCGCTGATGGATCGGTGATCGTCTGGTTCCACGACTTTTGCACACCGTAGCGTTCAACGGTGAAGAGAGCGTGCGCTGTGGGAAACGGGTTTTGAATCATAAAGCGAGCGACATCGCCGACCTTGTAAGATGTCTTTTCTGGTATTACTTGAAGCTGATTGTTAGTTTCACTGGCCCATACTATATCACCGCGACCCGATGCCCAGCGTTCAATCGTGCTGATGTGATCGCGTCCGTTTGTATCAGTGACGTGTGCGTTAAATCGATAACGGCCTGGCTTGGTAGGGGTGAAGGAGCATGATAGGCCTGTGGCTTGTGCAGTAGCCTCGCAGGTATGAACGGTAATCCAGGTCTTTTCGTATCGATTGGTATAGGCGTTGCCTGAACTTTTGACACGAGCGACCTTAATATCCTCGTACTCAAACTTAAAACGAACCTTATCACCTTGAATAATATCTCCACGGTCGTTAACTACAACAGCTCGCAGTTTAGCTATCTTACCTGATTGAAGGATCCAATCATCCTGCGCGATGCCGACAAACCTAGAGCGTCCGATAAACTGCGCTTGAGAGCGCGAAGAGACAAACTTTCCGCGATCATCGCGGACAGAGCTTTCAACGATAAGTTTCCCGTATGCAAGCGGCACGTTAATAAGGTCAAAGGTAGAAGCTAGATCACCTTTTGCATCGAGGTGTTCGTCACGCTGGGTTACCGTATGCTCATCAAAAGAGGTCGAAAAGGTGAATCCCTTGGCTTGTGGATCTCGAGGAGTAAGTTCTGACGCCACTATACGAGCAGAAATACGAACACTAGCGCCGGCATACGGCCCACCTGCATGAAGTCTGGCCTCAGTGCGTACGGTGACCTGATCGTTTGCTCTAAATTCGGATTGCTGGATATCCGTGGTAACCTTGAAGGGGGCAGGAGTGAAATCGCTGATTAGCACCCGCAGTGGTTGCCAACTCTGCCCGGTAGACGGCAGTGAGAGCACGAATGTGTACCAGCCCACTGCGCCGTCACTCCGAGTGGTAAATTCACTGGCAAAAGAGCCGAATTCTGAGAGGGAAACTGATGGGATCCTCAGAACGACCTTATCGGTAGGGTCTTGAACTTCTAGAGAATATCCCTGGCGTGGAGCAGCTATGAATCTGTTGTTGTTCTGATCACGAACCCACAGAGCGAATTGAACGGTGTCGCCGAGTCGATAGAGTCCCTGTGCCGTTGTACCCCAGGTGTGAATGTGGCCGTATTGAGCCTGAGATGAGGGATACACCTCTCCGTCATATACTTGGTAGTCCCAGGATAGCGGCACCAACGCCATCTCCTCACCCTTTGTAACACGGATAAAAAGGCGTGGTTCACTATCATTCCACTGGTTGGTGTACTGCATCTTTGGGTCTAGCGATAAGAGACCTGGAAGTGTGGCAGTTCCGTTGTGATCGGTTGCACCGTCTGCCAGCGAGATAGGATTTGTCGACAGCTTGGTAAGGGTGTCTACAAATACTGAAATTTGAGCATCGCTAATCGGCTCGCCAGTTGCCATGGAGGTAACCCAAACCAGTGAGTTATAGTGGCCAATTTTAGCGTGCACTGCATAGGGAGTCACCTGAGCGAAGAAGCGCTGAGTGTTGTCGTACTTTTGAGCGGGCTTGCCAGTGAGTGTGCCGTGAATGACACCAGAGCGCCCCCCGAGCATCGCGCGAATATCGATTGGAAAAGGATAGGCTATGTTCGGTGCCGCGTATGGGCGCAGTAGAGTGCTTAGGTTGCTTTGCGTGCCTTGTGAAGTCTGCGCAGAGTAGGCCAGTGCGAGTGTTTCGATGTTGTTAACTATAACTGGGAGTTTAGAATCGCCTACCTGTTCGAGCACTGCATGGTGATTGTCGATCACGAAGCGTGCTGCGCGGTGGTTGGTCGTGAAGGTAACAGCGGTATCCTTTGTGAGCGCGCGTCCAAACTCATCTTGCATGGCGTTAGCTTTAGCAGAGAATGTATATGTTGTATCGGCTTTAAGGCCGTAGGGAAGGCTTAGATAATAGTGCTGATCTTTTAAATGTGTACCACTAATTCGCGCGTTTGATAGGATTGATTCCCACGGATCGAAATCAGTGCGACCACCACGCAAATCCGGTTTGGAGCTGAAGGCGCTAGCTACTTTATCTTTACTAATCGGGGCATTGAAAGTCAGTTGTATTGCACCTAGCGGATCGCACCGGCTCGTAGTAGCTTCCGCTTCCCTGTCGGCGCGCATAACTACGGTCTTGCCACTTAAATCGCGACAGGTAATGCCGATAAATGCGAACTCAGAAAAGGTGTGAAATGCAGCAATTTTGCGCCGCTCTATTCCAAGTTGAGGTCCCTGATTTGATGATAGCCCCGGCGATACGTTCAGTGAGATGGAGCTATTAGCGGGAAGTTCATTAGCTGGGTTGATCACCCACTGTTTACCTACATCGTGAGGCTGAAACTCTTCATCGGACTCTGGTGTGTACTCCGCCGTAATAACTTCGTAGCGCCTTTTCTGTGAGTCCTCAAAGTATAGGGATTTTGCTAAAGAGTCCTTCGCTACTGTCTGATTAGTAGAGAGCCTTATTAAAGGGCGCGTTGGGGTAAGCCAGGTGTCTAGCCAGGCTAGAGTTATCGCTGGCAGCATCGTTGTGAATAGAATTTGCTGCGAACTCTCAAGAGTAACTGAGGTTGTAAGGTCAAAAAGTTTTGGTACTGTAACTGTGTAGGTAGTTGCTGGAAGCGCTGCGTTTGCTGCGCTCAGTATGCAGGCTAGCGCTGAAGAGTTCTGCCAACGCCACTCGCACGCTAGTGCTGGAGAGATAGAGATCGCTATCTCGTTAGACTTTCGCTCCATTCGTCCTAGAGCTACCACGGGCCGGTCAAATTGTAGGATTATCTCAGATATGGACTGAGCATCGGGTACGCTTGGTGTTACTCGGAGTAACCTAGCAGGGTTACTGTTAACCGCTGAATTCTGAGCACCCGCTAGAGTTGAATTAAAGCCGAGAGAGATAATGCTGAGGCATAAAGCCACTAAGCAAGAAATAGTACGAGTAATCATCAGACCCACTTAATTAAGACCCGCTAACAGTAACCCGCTAAGCGGTAGGGGCCCAGTGTCGCATGCTACTGTAAGATGGGCAAAATCGTGATGCGCTACTAGCTCTAACTATTTGATACAACAGCATTTATATCTATCGGCAAAAGACACTAAAGTTTTGTGCTCAGAGCGCCGATGGCACTGGTTATGCAGTTGAAGTTGTTTGTTCCTCTGTTGTCTCTCCTTAATTTAATATTAATTTTAAATACGCCGGAGGTGCAGTCGCAGGAGCAGCGGCTTGTATTCGAAGGAGCAGTGATTTCGGCGCGCGGAAGGACGCAAGCCCTTGCTGCCATTGATTCCGGTTTAGTCGGAATTATACCCCAAGACAGAGTTGCGGATACGCTCGGTGCAGGGGTCATACTAGTCAAGCCTAGAAATAAGCTAACCACACGCAGCGTGGCAGATGAGACCCCGAGGCCCTACACACGTAAGCTCGATCCGTGTAAGCGAGCCAAAGAGCGCAAGTGGATGAGGAAGCTTCTTGGCAGGTATCGCTGCGAATCGAACAACGCATATTTTAGCTCTGCGGTGCCTAACGATACCTACTATGGTGAACAGTATGCCAGTAGCTATATGTCGTTGCCGGCAGCATGGGATAAGAGCACTGGCGCAGGCGATATTATAGCGCTCGTGATTGATACTGGGGTGCTCTACGCGCATCCGGATCTTGCGGCTAATATGTGGAGAAATCCGGGCGAAATAGCTGGTGATGGAGTAGACAACGATAATAATGGATACGTTGATGATGTTTATGGAATTAATGCTATTCTGAATACTGGTAATCCGCTTGACGATAATGGGCACGGCACGCACTGTGCTGGTATCCTTGGTGGTCGTGGAGACAACGGGCAAGGAGTGGCTGGCGTTGCTTGGAATACGAAGATTGCAGCTGCTAAGTTTCTCTCAAGCTCTGGAAGTGGGAGCCTTTCAAATGCTGTAAAGGCTATAAATTACGGCATAGCATTGCGACGTGCGGGCCATAAGATCGTTGTTAGTAATAACTCCTGGGGTGGTGGCGCCTACAGCAGCACACTAGCCGCTGCAATTAAGTCTAGTGGCGATGTTGGGATCCTCTTTGTTGCTGCTGCAGGCAATTCAGCGTCAAATAACGACACTACTCCTTCGTACCCAAGTAGCTACTCGAGTGATAATGTAGTTGCAGTCGCATCGACTACTTCAACTGGAACTCTATCAAGTTTTTCTAATTATGGAGCTACAAGCGTTGATATCGCAGCCCCCGGATCTAGTATCATCAGTACCTATCTTAGCAATGGCTACTCTTACTTAAGTGGCACTTCTATGGCTGCTCCGCAGGTCTCTGGTGTAGCCCTGTTAGTGCAGTCTGCCTGTAGTGGTATGCTCACCCATCAACAGGTTAAAAGCGCTATACTCTCTTCGGGCCAACCGTACTCAAGTCTTAGTGGCAAAGTGCTAACCTCAGCCATTGCCAATGCTTATGGGGCTGTTGTGTCGGCGCTGGCGTACTGTCAAAGTGCTGTAACACCTACCGCAACGACAACACCAACTGTTACCAGCACCCCAAATGTAACCCCCAGTGCTACTAGCACACCTGCGCATCCGACTGCCTCTCCTGTACCATCTCAAACAGTAACGCCAGTTCCTCCAACAGCAACCTGGGTGCCGCCGACTGCAACTCCTATTCCGCCAACTGCTACGCCCTCGCCGACTTTCACTCCTCCAGCTCCAACTTCAACTCCGGTAGTGATTCCTCCAACAGCAACCTCAACCCCAACACCCAAGACTGCACCTGGTCGGATTAAGAGGCCACAACTTACAGTCTCATCGAGTGTAGTCAGTGGCGGCACACCGCTTTTAGTGTCTATCTCAGATGTGGCGACTAGCAGGAGCGCCCCATTAAGAGTGTTTGGTCGGGATGGTAAGTGGACCTATGCGTGCTCGCCGGTAAACATACCGCTGACGGCAGGTGCAGCCGATATTGAAGTGCAACTGCCAGCCTCGGTTAATCGAATAAATGTTATGCAGATCTTTGCGGTAGTGGACGACCGCACGCTTCAGAGACAGGTCGCGGTTTCGGGCTTTAAACCTTCGAAAGATTATCGCGAGGCGAAAGCAGCATTCTCGCAGCTGTGCAGCGCTGTGTCGCGGGCAGTTAGAACAATGGTAACACAGCGACGTGCTAGTACTCGGAGGCGGGAGTAGCGCCGTTACCGAGCAAAAACTCGCGTAAGCGAGGTTTTGCCTCGCTGTGCTCGTTTCACTTAAGGTCCCAAAGCCCAAAGGCAAAGCCAAGAGTAGAGTTATCACTAGGGGGCTACGCTGCGGGATTGATTTTAGGATAATCTGTCAGAAACAGTCAGTTATAGCTCTCCCCCAACCGAGTATCTTGGCTCCTATCGCTCCGAATGGGGGTGGTCCGGCATCCGAATCTTAAGGGGAGCAGTGTAGGCCGCAGTAAACGCCTAGCTGCTAGTTGAGGTATGCAGTTAGCCGACTTCAAACAGTTCTCAGAGCCAATTGTCGGAGCGTGTCTCGGATTTGAGCCGGGCTGTGTTATCGCCGGCCGATACAGAATTATTCGGCCCCTAGGACGCGGTGGAATGGGTACGGTGTACCTTGCTGAAGATCTGGTCCTGGGGGTAACTGGAGTAGCGATCAAAGTGCTCCATACGGGCGGCCCGGAGGCCCATTCAGCCATCAATCGCTTCCTCAGAGAGGTGCGCCTAACCCATAAGATTCAACACGAGAACGTTGTCAGGACTTTTGACTTTGGTCAGGACGGAGAGTCTATCTTTTACACGATGGAGTATCTGGCAGGGCAATCGCTACAGGTAGCTATTACCAATGGCGGATTACCTTGCAGCACCGTTATTGATATGGCTGGCCAGCTGATGCGCGGCTTATCAGCAGTACATGCAGTCGGGATAATTCATAGAGATCTTAAGCCAGCAAACGTTATAGTCAGTAGTGATGGAACTCTGAAGATAACCGATTTTGGAATAGCACGGTCAACATCTGCCCCAGCGACGATGTTCGCCTCTGATGTTTTTGGAACCCTTAGATATGTAGCGCCGGAAGTCCTGCGAGGAGAGATGGCGACGCATGCGGTTGATTTCTACGCACTCGGTGTGGTGCTGTTTGAACTCCTTACTGGAACCGCGCCATTTATTGAGGATAATCCAGCGCAGCTGATCTTGGCTAAAATAGAGGCCCCTGCCAGATCCTTACATGAATTGCGGAGAGATGCTCCGCAGTGGTTGCTTGAGGGAGTAGATGGCCTTTTGGATCGTGATCCAGATGCCCGAATGCAGGCGGCACAGCTTTTGGCGAATGCATTAGATGTGCAGACATCATATAGATCAGGCAAAGCAAGTAAGTTGCTTTCAGCAACGATAGGTGAGAAAGCGGTCGCTAGTGTTGCTACTGATAGCACTCGGATGGGCAGTGTACGACTCCGATTTTCAATAGCGAATGCGTTGTGGGTAATTGTATGCGCCTTACTTGTCTTCCCGATTGCTCAAACCGAGATATTCTCTAGCATTGAGGTTAATTATGTCGATAATCTCTTTCGCCTTCGTGGGCCAGCTACGCCGCATCCCGGAATCGTAGTGGTGTCGATGGATGAGCAGAGCTATATGAGGCTTGGGGTGCCATTAACTGCTCCATGGCCGCGAACGCTACACACAAAACTCATAAATGTGCTGGCGGACGCTGGGGCAAAGCGAGTTGTTTTTGATGTAATATTTGCCGATGCCAGTCGAGAAGACGATAATGATCTAGCTCTGGCAGAAGCTATGAAGAGGGTTCCTACTGTTTTAGGGGCTGCGTTGGGATTGTCCCAGCGTGCGACGATTAATGGAGCGTTTCTCCTAGAGGAGCTTCTCCAGCCGGCTGAGCTCTTTGAGACAGAGAGTGTCGGTATCGGTGTTGTTGGTCTACCGATGCAGTTTGGAAGGGTACGGGCTTTTCCTAGTGTAAAATCTGAGGTCTTCCCTTCGATTAATACCCTATCAGAGATGGCAGTAGCGCTTGATCGGGAAGATACAGCACCGATACCCAGTGACGCGCTCTTAAATTTTTACGGAGCAGGCCGCTCAATTCCGACCGTTCCGTACGAGCTTGTGGTCTCAGAATCTCAAGCGTCACTGCCCAAGGGTGTCTTTGAGGGTAAGATAGTATTTGTTGGCCTCGGATTACGCAGCAGCACTGGAGCCTCTCAGCGAGATGCGTTTATTACTCCGTATGACCAGCAGACCTTTGGCGCAGAGATTCATGCAACTGCGGCGTCTAATCTACTTCAGCAGGATTGGATTCGACAACCGTCGGCAGTTAGCGCCGGGGCGATAGCATATAGCTGCGCTGTACTTCTATCCCTTCTGATCTGTTCTTTAAGCGGTGTGGCATTGATCACTGCGGTAATTGGAGCCCTCGTGCTCATTGCTGCAATACAATTCTCGCTATTTCTTGTGGGGTGGTTCATACCAGTAGTTACTGGGACTCTCTGGGGAGTGTGTTGTGGATTGATCTTGAGAACGATGCTAGCGCAGCCTTTTAAGCGTTTGCATAGGAGCCAGCCATGAAGCAGTTTATGAGCAAAGCACTGCTTGTTACCGCTTTACTGGCAAGTATGCCTGCTCAAGCCGAGCCAGAAACTAGGTTGCGTTTTGACTCTTCAATGCAAGGTTTTGAGAGTGGTGGTAGATTTGGCGCTGAGGTTGCTTGTAGTAGGCCAGGAACAGTAACAGATCACGACTCAGTAGTAGCAGTTGCAGCGCCGCAAGCGGCGGCGGGCGAGGGCCGTGTGTATCTATTTGACCCAGTTCAGCCAGCGGCTGTCCTGCAGGTGCTTAGTCCGACTGCTGAGCAAACAGCGGCGAGATTCGGATCTGCTATTCAATTTATAGACGACATCAACGCGGATCTAATTGATGATCTAATTATTGGTGCTCCTGGCGCTCTGACCAATTCCGAGGGAGCAGTGTACCTATTTACGAGCGTAATATCTGAGATAGGTCTGCGCTATTCATCCTGTGGCATGGCCCAGGGACCACAAGGGTTTGGTCAAGAGTTGCAAGCTGTACGAGCATCTGGTGGCAGCAGCGCGGCAAACGTTGTAATCGCTAATCCTCGCTTGGTGCGGATCGATGGTTTTGCCGTTTCGGCACAATCGAATGGTTCGTGTCAGTTCATTCCTACAAGTGATTTTTCAGAGACCTTGAGCGCTGGATCAGGTTGGGGCTCGTCACTTTCTCAGGTTGGATCTGGATCAACTGGAGCTCTTGCAAGAATCCTCGTTGCTGCACCAGGTATAGCAGAGCTGGGAATGATCTATCAAAGAATAGGGTTGCAGTCAGATCCTCAAGAACTAGTCATCTCTCAAAATACTTTTCCTGAGCATTCTGGGCTAGTAGTGTCTGGTCAGGTTGGGGCGTCTACGTACGTTATCGGATCGCCTCGATCTAATTTAGGTCGTGGGTCCGTAGCGGTATACGGACTCGATGCAGTTAATACCCAGCCGCAATGTGTTTTAAACAATCCGCAAGAGGATTATTCAGCGCAGTTTGGCTCAAATTTAAAACATCTAGGCGGGAGTTTTATTGGGATGTTCTCTTCGGCCGCGGAGGTTGTAGCTCTGCGTAGTGCTGAGGGCTCAACCGGAGGCGCTCTCGGATTTGTGAGTATTAATGCGCTGGGTTGTGCTGGTTTGATACCAGCTAACAACTGTCTAGCCGACCCAGAACAGGAGCAGGGGGTGGCTTTAGCCGGTGGCTCTGAGTGCCAAGCATCTTTCAACGGTAAATTACAACGCTTCCTGGTTTCAGGATCGCCGGGATGGTCTGGACAGAGAGGCCGTGTCGATATCGCATTTGAGGATGGGATACTTGATACGACGCATAGCTGTTTGACCCTCGGTGGTCTCACACCCACTCCGACAATCAGTGTTGGCGAGGCAGGTGCTCCTGATAGGATCTCAGGAATTACCACGGTGACCCCAACGCCCACCCCTACAGTTACGGGCGAGACTACATTTCAACCGACAGCAACAGCTACGATAAGTGCCTCAGCTACGAGTGATCCGGGTGATATCGGAGGCCATCAGCCTATCGTTGTATCTCCGGGCTCAGGAGGCTTGCCGACGCCTGTTGTTATAGTGAGGCCAGGTGAGGTTGAAGTAGAGCTGCCACAGGTGCGGCCACAGTTATCGACGCAGCAACAGACAGCTATGATCAAGAAGCTGCAGAAAAATCGGCGCATATCTAAAAATAGGGCTAAGCAGTTAATGGATGATTCAGACAATCTCGTTATTACCTATGTGATACGGTACTGGGAGGTCTCTTCTCCGCGAGGGTTTGCTTTTATTCAGAGCGCGCACGCGGAAGATGGTTCCGGCAGGGCGAGGAAGGTTAAGCAGATAAGAACGCGGTTAAATACGGTTACGCTTAGGAATCTTCGACCAGGCGCAGTCTTTGGGCTATCGTACTCAGTTGAGATATCGACGAAGAGACCGAAGAGTAGACTAGGCGTTACGCAGGCTAGTGATGTGGTGACCTTTAGCACGATGCCCTGATCAGCGCCTGTGTTTAATAAGTTGCAGCGCAAGCAGGAGCCAAGAAACAATAAATCCTAACCCACCCAAAGGAGTAATTGCGCCGAGCCAGCGCGTCTGGAGTAGTACCAAAAGGTACAGACTGCCCGAAAAGACAACAGTTGATGCGAGTAGAAGCCAGGCAATTCGACGCATGCTTACTTGCAACGCGACTAGATTAGTGTTGAGAGTAATAACCAGAGCCCCTAATGAATGGAGCATCTGGTATAGAACAGCCTTGTCCCAGATGGCTAGATCCGATGGTGAGAGTATACCCCGCAGCGCGTGTGCACCGAACGCTCCGCAGGCTACAGATATAGCTAGAGAGATACTTGCAAGAGCGGGTAACAGATGCATCCGTCGTAGGGTATACTAGGCACCTGCCGCTGGGCAACTAATCTAAACCCTGCGTAGGGCTTCGCAATTCTCTTCTCTTAAATAGGGCCAAAAATGCGCGGAACCTACTGTATTTTATGAGTTTAACGGGATTTAGCCGCGCATTTTTATCCCTAGCAAGAACGCCAGTCCTTTCCAGTAGATAGCGGGAGAATTGCGAGGCCCTAAACCCTGCGTAGGGCTTCGCAATTCTCTTCTCTTAAATAGGGCCAAAAATGCGCGGAACCTACTGTATTTTATGAGTTTAACGGGATTTAGCCGCGCATTTTTATCCCTAGCAAGAACGCCAGTCCTTTCGAGTAGATAGCGGGAGAATTGCGAGGCCCTGTTGAGCACTTAGGAGTTTGTTGTCTTCTACGGCGCAACTTGGCTTCTTGCGCTAATCATGGGGCCAAGATTGCGCTCGCCCAGCTATTCTCATTCATTTTTTTCAAAAATGAATGAGGCTGGATTTAGGTTCCTAGTCCCAAGCACCGGACTATCCTCAAAGATCTTGTCTTTAGGCATAAAATCAGGGTTCTGGGTTTTAGGAGGGCCGTCCGGAAGCTGCACCTTTGGTGCCGTGCTTAGTGTTGAAGGTGTTGGCTCAGGTGGCGGAGGAGGATAGACCCCACCTGATACTATCTGCTCAGGAGTCGGTGTCGGTTGTGGGGTGTTATTAGCGGCATTTCGAGCGGCCTCCTCTTCTAGCAGGTCCTTGAGAGGGTCATTGTACTCTTTTGATTCCTTATTTTTGAGGAAATCAGTTGCAGTTTGAAAACGTAATTTCAGGGTAATCCTTCTATTAGTCGGGTCAAGCGGAGTTGCTGGTTTTCTGAGTTCGCTTGCGGCCTTGCCGGTCACACTAACTATTCTTTCACTAGGATAGCCCATGCTTTCAAGGAGTCTTCGCGCAGTGTTGGCGCGGTCTGCTGACAGCTCCCAGTTAGTATATCCGCCAGTATGTGTAGGAAAAGGTTGTGCATCAGTGTGTCCATAAATTTCAAGGTAATTAGGATATTTTTTGATGATATCAGCCACAGCTTTAAAAGCTACCTCGGCATCAGGACGGAGCCTGGCGCTACCGCTGTCAAACATTGAGTATGTATCTGTATCCATAATGTCGATGCTTAACCCATCAGGGTCAACGCGAGCTTCAACCGAGCCAGGTAAGCGTGCTGATGGCGGAACTGAGTTGAGTAGGCGCTCAAGGTCTCCCTTCGTCTGTTCGGCGATAATTCTAAGGCGAATCTCTTTCCTAGATTCCTCAACTGTCTTCTTGTCAGAGTTTAAACCTGAGATCTCTGTTGGTCCCTTATTTTTGACGGGGTCAACTCGCCCTTCCTGTTCGTAGAGTTTATCTAGATTTTTATCCCTTTCACCGAAGGTTTTTTCATCTTCTATAACCTTGGTAATGCGCCGCGGATCCTTTACTTTAAGAGGTTTAAGCGCATCATTCAGGATACCTTCGCCACCTAGTAAGAGAGGCTGACCTGACCCCTCTTGAAAGATAGAAGGTTTGCGAAAATACGAAGCGATAGCTTGGCGGGTAGTAATTGATGCTGTGTTGATCAGCCACATACAGAGAAAAAAGCACATCATAGCCGTTGTAAAATCGGCGTAGGCGATCTTCCAAGCGCCGCCATGGTGACCACCGTGCCCCCCTTTTTTTACGATAATAGTCGGTTTGTTATCGTCCTTACTATCGGCCATGGATTTAAATTGAAATAAACCTTATTTTTTCTTAGCCTCTTTAAGAATCGCCTCTAATTCCTCTGATGTTGGCCTAAATGCACTCGGTATAGTTTTGCGTGCGAATTCAAGTGCGACACCGGGAGGGGCCCCGCCAGCAAATGATACGAGCCCTGCTTTAACACATTTCAGTATGCCGGTTACCTCTCTTACATTATGTTCCATCTTTGTTCCAACAGGACCGATTAGTCCGTATGAAAGAAAGATTCCTAACATTGTTCCGACGAGAGCAGCGGCCACGTGGTGACCGATCTCTGTTGGTGGACCATCGAGAAATTGCATGGTGATGATAATTCCTAGAACCGCAGCCACGATTCCCATCGCCGGGAAAGAGTCGGCCATAGTCTTCACCGCAGTGGGCGCAAGAAGTCCCTCTTCGTGGTGGGTCTCTATCTCCGAGTCGAGTAACCGATCAAGCTCAAAGGCATTGACCACTCCATCGACGAATAGTCGTAACGCACCACACAACGTGTCCATAAGATGATGATTGTGTGCCGCAAGTGGATAGCGGTTAAAGCGGGCACTTTGGTGAGGATTGGAGATATCACCTTCGATACCTAAAACTCCCTCTCTGCGCATAGTATCAAATACGCAGGCCATCAAACCCAAGATATCCTTGTAAAGGGCCTTGTTAACCCCGCTACCTTTGATTGCACCGATGATACCTGGCACAATCGCCTTGAGCACTACGCCGGGCGAGGAAATCAAGATAGTAAATCCGATACCACCAGCGATAACCAAGAACTCGTATGGTTGAAACAGAACCTCAACCGGACCACCAGGTCCGATGAATCCAATTAGTACGCTTCCTAGTACTCCGATGATCCCGAGAATAACTCCCATGGGAATAGCCCTCCTGTTAGCTCATAGGGGATATTCGGGAGATAACTGAGCCATCTTTATAGATTTATATCAAACCAGGTTTTGCCCTAATGAGGCGAGGCTAAAAGCAACCCTTCTACCCTGGTTGTATATTCTCAGTTCTTTGCGAGGTCTCCCTGATGGTATAGCGAACAAGCTCTCCTGTTGTTAGTGCCGCTTGAACTGTTAGACCGTCGGCGTATTGTCCACCTGGTCGTGAGAATCGGTAGTGGTCGCGACCTCCATTACCGTTTCCGGTAAACCTTCCGGCTTCAATCACCTCTCCGTTTGGTCCAACTAAAGATAAGCCTTTTACCAGACCGGCGAGTCTTGGAGGGAGAAGTACCACAAGCTTGCCATCACTTTCAGATGTCGGCTTAAATAGAAAACCAGATCCACTCACCTCAGAACCTGTTCCGATTGCTCCTCCGCCAGCACCGCTACCAGCTGCTGTGTTGCTAGGCGCATCGAGAGATCGCGCTTGGGCTGTCTCCGTACCAGTATCGAATTTCCCAATCAGGGCCCCGCTGAGCAGTAGCGCCTGCTCCATCTCTGCTACCGCCATCGTCGGATCGTTTGGACCACCTCGGTTGTCGTACAGGGCATCCTTATTCTGATCGAGCTGCGCTCCAGCAAAGGCTTGAGAGTAGATCGAATCGGCCTCTTCTTTCGAGATCTTCTGTGCGTTTCTAAACTCCTTGAGGGCCTGCTTCGTTGCGTCTTCCAACGGTACAAATCCATCAGGCTTCTGCAGTTGCTTCTTAGTTGATTCGAAGATCGTTTTGAATTCAGAGAGCGCAGAGTCGCCCTTGGTCTTCTTGATCCGCTCTAAAACCAGAGCGGAAAATAATTCCTCTTCACTGACCTTATTTGATTTATTGGGGGAAAGTAATGCCTTGAGGGTAGAGTTAAAATCACCCTCAGGCTTACCGGTATCGGCCATAGCCTTGACTAAACCAGTGGTCGGTATGTTAGATAGTATCTTATTGATGCCTTGGACCGCTTCCATTGCGCCTCCGCTTCAGTTTTATGATTCCATCCAGTTGGAATCGTTATCTTTAACTAGTACGACAGTACATCTAATGCGTCTTCCTGGTGATTTGGTGAGCAGAAAGCGTGCCAAGTAAATAGAGCCTCAATTTACTACTGCGAGCTAACGCTTATACGATATCTGCCGATTACTTCGTCATGGGCCGAATCGTTTTTTGGTGCGAGGTTTGCGCTGTTGTAATTGCGGCTTTCCTGCCCCAAAGCTCCTCTGCAGGTGACTTAGAGTTGAGCGATGCCCTGCAGATCTCTGTAGGATTTAACGAAGATGGCCGCCCTGCCGCACCACGAGCTCTAGATGGTATACATCCCGGTAGCGCAGAACCGCTCTTTTCGCCTGACGCCTCAGTGCTTGTGTTTACTTCAGGAGCCGTCAATTTAGTGGCTGGACTACATTTTGAAGGGAATTCATCGCGCTCCCCTAATGTCTTTATGAGGCAAGGAGAGTCTGTGGAGTTGGTAAGTAAAAATATCTATGGCAAATTTCCAACCAGATTGGGTGATGGAATAGATCTGATAACGGGCGCTACAACTCCCTCAGTGAGTAGGGTAATCGAGGGTAAATTCGCGGTAGCTTTTACCTCTGATGCCGAGGATTTGGTTGTAGATTATCAAAGGCCAAGCACAAGTGAGCCGAATCCAAGGCAGGTCTATCTGCACCTGCCATCTAGGAATGAAACGGTGCTCGTTTCGGGTAGATACGATAATACGACGGCAAGGGGCGCGAACAATCATAGTGATCAACCCACCGTTGCCTTGGTTGGTGAGGATAGCGCCGGGGCGCTCGTATTCCGCGTAGCTTTTAGGTCGTTAGCCAGCGATCTTGGGATACAACAAACCACAAGCTATAACAGCATAGTGTATTGGAGAGAGATCACTGTGCCGATGAGTGGGCCGATAGTTATTGAAGAGATTAAAAAAATTCAGACAGCGTCAACGGATTGTGAAATGGGTGAACCGGCTATCAGTCCTGATGGCCATAAGCTAGCTTTTGCAAGTAGCGGAACGGTTCTAACGGGTGTTGTATCAACATTAGCGCAGATTTACTCGAGCGATCTTTTGACTGAGGAAACACGTCTCGTTTCAAGGGAATCACAATCGGCGATAATTCCCGCTAACTCTAGATCCGCGCATCCCTCGATTTCGTTTGGTGGCCGCGAGATAGCATTCCTTCACTATCCTCAAGCAGGCCCGACTAATTTGATCGGAGTAGGCGCGGATCGCGAGCGACCGCTATTAGCCAAGTGCAGTATCCCCGATTACGTGGGCGATCCGGTGATTTGCCAACAGGTGAACGTGGATTCAAAGGGCGTTCCTAGTACTGGCTCAGTCAGCTCGGGTCGGATTGATTCAACCGGTAGGTATGCGGCCTTCTCAGATACGGGTAAAAATATCTACCAGTATGGAGCAAGCGGAGAGATCGTACCGCAGGTATATCTTAAGAGGCTTCAAGCAGAGGATGGCAGTAGTGATCTGCCTGTGTATCTAGCAAGTAAGCGCAACGGCGTCGCGGGAGATGGAAGGAGTGGCGAGGTTAGTCCAGAGTCTGGATTACTCTCCAGACCGCCGGTCGCCCTGGGAGTAAATCGAGAGGGGGGAATTTATATAGCATTCTCCTCTTGGGCATCAAATCTGACTGTTATTGGGGCTCCGCTACCTGAATCACCTTACCTATTCGTATCAAAGGGTGATAGCCCGCCCGCGACACCCACACCCACACCCACACCCACACCCACACCAACCGCCACACCGCCGGACTCTACAGGCGGAGGCGAGGATGACAATCAAGACGAGGAGCCGGGAGAGCTGCCGGAGATCGATCTAAAGGATGGTGCCAGGATCGAGGTGCCTCCGTCAGTAGAGGTTATTCGTAATGAGGGACAAAAGGGCGCTACTATTATAATCACCCTACCTGACGTGCGAGTTGATCCGCGACTGTTTGAGAAATTGAAGAAAAAAGATCTGGCAGCTCTCGCTTCTAAAGGTATTCGAGTGCGGTACGAAGTCGAGATACGCAAAGCTGGTTCAAAGCAGCGGATTACCCGTGTTAGTTCGAGAAATGTGGTAACTGTTCGTAAATTAGAGCCAGGAAAGTATACGGTTCGCTACAGAGTAACCGCCACTAATGGTAAGAAGACAATTCGTACTCGCCAGAGTCCGCCTACGGGGGTAGTGATCACTTAACGCCGCTGAATGAGTGACTCGCCCGTCATCTCAGCAGGTTTAGCTATCTGCAGCATTTCAAGAACGGTCGGTGCTACATCGCACAGAGCACCATCAGGCCGTAGCGTAACTTGCTTCGAGAAATCTACTAAAATTACCGGAACCGGATATGTCGTATGCGCGGTGTGCGGAGTCCCATCTGTGTAGTTAATCATCTGTTCAGCGTTGCCATGATCGGCAATAATCAGCGCTTGTCCGTGCACATCTTGCAGAGCATTCAGGATCTCTCCCAGAGATCGATCCACTGTCTCTACAGCCTTTATCCCGGCGGCTACTACGCCTGTGTGACCGACCATATCGCAGTTGGCAAAATTGACGACAATAAGTCCGTATTTGCCGGAACGTAGCCCCTGTACAACGAGTTCAGTGACACCGTGAGCGCTCATCTCAGGCTTGAGATCGTAGGTTTTAACATCACGCGGAGAGGGAACAAGCTGGCGATCCTCACCAGTGTACGCCTGTTCAATACCGCCGTTTAGGAAATACGTGACGTGTGGGTACTTTTCTGTCTCTGCGATTCGAAGCTGTTTAATACCGCTATGAGCGATTACCTCGCCGAGGTGATTTTTAATCTCAACCTGTTCAAAGAGAAACGGTAGCTGTAGCGCGTGATCGTACTGGGTAAAACACAGTACGCGCTCGCGTGCAGGAAGCGGAATAGTACGATCAAACTCAGCAAATGCTGGAGAGCAGAGCGCAGATACGATCTCGCGCATACGATCTTCACGAAAGTTAAAGAAAACATAAGCGTCGTCGGCAGAAGCCGGATAAGAGCCTAAAACCGCCGGCTCAAGGAATTCATCTGTGACACCCTTAGCGTAGGACTCCTGTATGTATGAAGCTGGACAGGTGATCGAAGTGCCAATCCCGGCAGCAATCGCTTGGTATGCTGCTTGAACTCGCTCCCAGCGCTTATCGCGATCCATCGCATAGAATCGACCGCATATTGAACGTATTGAACAATTAGGAATGGTCTGAATTAGCTTTTGTAGCTCTTTTAGATCAGGAAGGAACGCGCTAGGAGCGACATCTCGACCGTCGCTAAGCAGGTGCAGAGCTATCTGTGCTTCGGGAAGATCGTTTGTTAGTAATGAAAGAAGAAGCTTTAGATGATCCTGATGAGAGTGGACACCACCAGTGCTTAACAGCCCCACAACGTGCACAGTCCGTCGTCCTTTGCTAGCTGCAAGAAAACTCTTGTAAGTCTGTGACTCACGCATAAACGAGCCGGCAAGAGCGCGTGATATTCTTAATAGCCACTGCTCTACCTCTCGCCCAGCCCCTATATTTAAATGTCCGACCTCAGAGTTACCCATCTGCCCTGCTGGAAGGCCAACACGTTCGCCAAAAGTAGTTAGGGTGGCGTTGGGATAGTCCCTTAAGAGTCGATCGATTACTGGCTTTTTAGCTAAAGCAACAGCATTGCCGATTGGATTTGGGTTTAGTCCAAAACCATCTAGAATACAGAGCAGAGTTGGGCGAGTCACAGATTACTCCCAAAAAATAGTTGAATTACGGGGTTGATAGGACTGGTGAAGGCTCGGCGCGGCCCGTAACCGCCGCACGGCTATTGTTTTGAATAGCTCGTGCTGCCTCGCCACTAACGGCGAGTTGCTGCCATAGGGTGCCAGTAGTATTTAGCTTTCCTGTTTGCGCAAGGCAGTATCCACGCTGAATAGTCAATCTCTGCGCTAATTCATCGGTTTGAGCTCCGATCTCCTTGTGGATCAATGTTGCAAAAGCCTCAATCGCACGTTCCGCGTCCTGAAAGTGATTTGTTGCTAGCAACGTTTCAATCAGCAGCAGCTCGGCTTCAAGTCTTGCTTCTCCAGAGGTCTCCTTGGTGGCGCTGCGAGCAGCGGCTATAGCTTTGTCACTACGTTGTCTCTGATCGAGCTGATTAGCCTTTAACCAAAGATCCACTATACGACGCCACTTAGCGATATCACTTCGAGCAGCTCTAGCTGCCTTGACCAAGTATTCTGCACATAGTTCAGTATTCCCCTTTGAAAAGGCGAGATCGGCTAGGCTCTCTAAGGCCGGAGCGTATTCCGGATGGCGCTTGGCTAGGGCGGCGAGGTCGTTTTGCTTGCTGTCATCACTAGCGGCACTAGAGATAATCTGTTTGTGCTCAAGGCGCGCCTTGATCGTTGCAGTAGGCTCAGTTTCAAACCCCTTACGCTCTAGCTCAAGCTGAAACTTGAGCGCCTCGTCAAATTTTCCAAGATCCTCCGAGAGATCTCTAGCCAGCTCTATTGCTCGACGCGATGAGCCGTTAAGTAGGATCATCGCCAGGTTGTCGAGCGCCGCGGTGTTGTTGCCTAGTCGCTGATTTAGGTGTGCAGCGCGAAATAGCACCTCAATATTTGAATGATTTTTAGCTCTAGTGGTGTCTAAAACGCGTAGCGCCTCTGTTATATCTCCCAACTCTTCCACGCAGCGCGAGAGTTCAACTCGCGCTGATATGTTCTCTGGGTCTCGAATTATTACATCCTCCCAAAGCCTGCGTGCGGCTGGCCAGTCGTTTGCCGCCATTAATCCACGGGCATTCTCCTGGATCTTAAAGAAGCTCTGACGCCCGCGTTCAAAAGATAAGAGCTTCCGTTCCCTTAGGTAGCCCTTTAGGCCAAAAAAGAGCGCAACGATTGACGCAGCTATGCAGCCTGCGGCGAATACGCCTATGTAGATCACCCCAGCATACGTTTTTAGGGTCAAGGTTGGTCCGAGCCGTAGGGTCGCCGGATCTGAATTAGTGAGCGTTATGTAAAGAGCCGCAGCGACGATAATGGCAAGCAGGAGAAATCGGTTGAATTGCTTTAACATAGACAGGCACGCCGTTTTAGTATGTGTGAACCAGACGAGAAGGATTGTACCCCTAGGCCTGCCTTAGGAGAAGCGCAAAAGCTATAAACCGCAATATTTAGGGTCAAAAATTACGTGCCCTGCGTAGAGCTTCGCAGCCCTTCCTCGCTGGCCCAGCTAGACATTCGACGCCACAGATTCCTCAACAGCAGAGTTTGCTGGTTGTCTGTGTATTGAACCTGCTCGTCTGACGATGACAGGCGAGTTAATTAGCAACGTCGTCGTATCGGCCAAGCGGTGGTACTTTATATCGAAGCCTTCCTTGTCGATGACAAAGTATTTCTCAATAACTTTGACCATCTCCTCGCGGAAACCAGCCATCTCATCGTTAGTTAATCCCGTTCTATCTTGAACGAGCACGAAATGTAGTCTGCTCTTGGCAACATCTTTGCTTTCGTTGTTATCTCCAAAGAGCATTTTTTTGAGCAAGCGTAACACTATTTTAACTCCCGTCTCGATTTTTTACCTACTACCGATTGACTTTACCTAGAATACGTCCATCCGTACATACAAAAAGAATTACTGCCCGACTCCAAGTCGTCGCGACAGTCGATTCCATATTGAACCTCCAGCGTAGCTGGGTATAGGAATCTGCTCACCGCACACCCTTCCAGCGATCCGATTGAAAGCTTGGCCGGCCTTTGATTTCGGATTATATGTGACCGGCTCACCGCAGTTAGCTGCCACAATAATCTGTTCATCGCGTTCAATAACCCCCAGTATCTCGATACCGAGAATATCCTGCACATCCTTTACTGAGAGCATATCTCCGCGACGAACCATCTCAAAGTCGATCCGGTTGATAATAAGGCGAGCCTCGATACCCTTTGAAGAAAGGAGCCCAACAACGCGGTCCGCGTCGCGGATCGCTGAAACCTCAGGGGTTGTAACCACAATCGCTGAATCTGCTCCAGCGCAAGCGTTACGGAATCCCTGCTCTATACCCGCTGGAGAGTCGATCAATATGTAGTGGAACTCGCGCTTGAACTGTTCAATTACAAATCTCACCTCAGCCTCATCAATCACGTCCTTGTCATCGGTCTGAGATGCCGGTAATAGATATAAATTACTTGATTTCTTTGACTTTATGATAGCTTGCGAGGGCTTGCAGATCTTTTTTGCCACATCAACGATGTTAAAAACGATGCGATTCTCAAGTCCCAGAATAACATCGAGGTTACGCAATCCGATATCTGCGTCAATTACCAGCACACGCTGACCGCGAAGGGCTAGTGCGGCTCCTAAGCTAGCCGTTGTGGTGGTTTTGCCCACACCTCCTTTTCCGGATGTAATGACGATCGCCTCGCCAAGATCCTTTTTTCCACCTGCGCCGATACTTTTGCTATTCATCGATTACTCCCTTCTACGTACCCAAACTGTTCGAGATTGGTAAGGCTCAACAACGATCATATTGCCGTCAACACGAGCAACCTCTGGAAGACCGCCTCGTGGGGTGCTCTCAGCATCCTCAGCCCCAGATCCACGCGAGATAACAAGACCTATCCGTAGCTGAGTTGGGCGCAGGTTCAAGCTAAAAATTACACGCCCTCCGCCACTCTCGTCGTAAGCTCCGGCGTGCGCGATGCCCCGTAGCGTTCCCAGGATTACCACGTCACCACCTGCGATAACCTCAGCACCAGAGTTTACATCGCCAAAAACAACGATTGAGTGCTCAGTTTCAATTTTTTGCCCTGAGCGCAGAGTGCCATAGACGATACGAGCATCTGGCTCGTCCCAGGACATCGGGTTAGCCGCTCCACCCCGAGAGTCGTATGATTCGATTCCATCGAAAAGGCTAACACCTTTGTCGGGCTTTGATTCAGATCTCCCTGAGGTAAAATTTTTACCCCCGCCTAATACCGAGAAGAATCCCTCTTTACTAGGACGCTCGTCTCCGGTTGAAGTGACCTCTGGTGATACTATCTTCTGGGTACTAACTTCCTTTGTGCCGGTTGCTGGTTTTTGCTTAGAAGCTCTCACCGACACAGAGAATTCATCGTGTAAGATCGATGTAACCGTTTGAACAACGGTCTCGTCTGGGCGTTTGCCGATCCATTCAAAGGCGACATCATTTCCCGATAGAAACGAGCGTCTCGAGTCGAGAAACTCACGCACGGCGACTAGTAGATCGGCTGCTTCAACCCGGCCATCGATCCGCAGAACAAGCCCATCGGAGGTGCCTCGGGCGGTGATTACGTTGTTGCGATCTTCAATCTTGCGGGATGCAGTTGCACCTTCACCTGGTTGAACAGTAGCGGTATCAGGGAAAATGGTCGGGGTACTGTCAGTCCCTTGCCCACCGTTTTCTTCGTTGAAAGAGTTGCTCATATTTGAATCGACTACAGAAGCTCTAGAACACAGAAGCTCGAGAACTCAGATAATTGTTGTGAAGGTATAGCGTCCCGGGTTTCCTCTTCGATTTACTTTAAGCGACTTATAGCAAAGGCTTGATCCCATCGTCAACAAACAAGTGTTGAAAATAAAAAAAAGTCGTAACTACTCACCGGATTTTAAGATCGTCGCTGCAATTTCGTCGCTAAATAAGCTGATTTTGGCAGATCTTTTTCTTGCCACTCCCAAAGTCGGTGGTGCCGTTTTTTGTGAGTAGTTAATGTCGCTATCCCGCTTTGCTCCGCAAAGCCGCCCCTTAATAGGGGCTAACGTTATTGCAGCAGCATTTGCTGAGTAGTTACAAAAAGTCTAAGTCTTTAGCGAAGTGTAACTCCTTAATGTTTCCGTCCTGGTTAGACGGTATAGCCAGAATCACCAACTGCAGAATACACTTGATCAAGAAGTAGGAAAATAGCTTGGGGCCCAAAGTATCCTGATAACAACACACGGGCTGATTTCGGAATAAGTCTGATGAGTTTGGTGCGATCGTTGCGTTTTTGTTCAGTTGTTGTAGCTAGTGGCTTTGGGAGTGGATACGCGCGGATCGCCCCAGGAACGTGCGGCAGCTTTGCAGCTTTAGGAGTCTGGTGGTTGCTGCTGCAGAGCCAGCTATTCGCGGATATCGGTGTCTTAGCTATACTAGTGTTCACAGTAGTTCTGGGCGCTATTTCGGTGGCGTTTAGTCTTGATTCCTCTTCCGGTGACCTTGATCCGAGTTGGATCGTTATCGATGAGTGGGCTGGATTGTTTGTAGCTCTGGTGGGTATTAAGCCAACTGAGTGGCCGCTGGTGATCTGTGCCTTTGTATTGTTCCGTATATTTGATGCGACAAAGGTAGGGCCTGTTGGTTGGGCTGAATCACTACCTGGTTGTTGGGGGATTATGGCCGATGATCTGGTGGCTGGAGTATTAACTGCGTTAGTTATCGCGGCACTTGGTTGAACGGGGCATTTTTGTGGGTATGTTGATGCCACGTTTTGTATTTAGATTTCTGGGTTCCCGCATGCGGCAGCTTATGGCAACCAGGATTGGGGTTATATTATTCGTCTTTGCGCTATTTTCCTCCTCAGCGTGCTCACCCGGCTATGTAATGCGGGCGGCCTACGAGCAGAGCCGGATATTGCTCGCACGCAGGCCTATTGAGGAGGTGATTAAAGATCCGGAAACGACTAAGGAAGAGAGCCAGAAGTTGACGCTCGTGCTTGAGGCACGCTCGTTTGCATCAGAAATAGGGCTCAATCCCGGCGACTCGTTCACCCAGTATGCAGATGTCGGCAAGGATACTCTGGCGTGGATTGTTATGGGTTCGCGCAAGGACTCTTTTACCTTGCATACCTGGTGGTTTCCTATAGTTGGAACGGTGCCCTACAAGGGATTCTTCGATCCTCAGGGAGCCCGCCAACAGGCCAAGAGGCTGGAGGATAAGGGGTATGAGACGAGCGTTCGCGGCACGGAGGCTTTTAGTACGCTGGGTTGGTTTAACGATCCAGTGATGTCGACAACATTGAAGAATGCGCCGATTAGGATCGTAAATACCGTCATTCACGAAAGTGTGCACTCGACCGTATGGATCCCCGATCATGTAAATTTTAATGAGAGCCTCGCTAACTTTGTCGGTACACGCGCTGCTGTGAGCTTCTTCAAGAAGAGGTTGGCTGCGTTAGATAGTGCCGATATAAACCTTGCTGATGCTACCAAAGCAGTAAGCCAAGCTGAGGATGACTATCGCTTCTCTATGGAGTTAGCAGAGAGTGTAAGTGAAGCTTTTAAGCAGCTTAATGCGCTTTACCAGAGAAGGGATATCAGTTCTGAGCAAAAGATACGTGATCGACAGGGGGTGTTTAACGGCGTCATGGCAGCATTTCGGCTGCGTTACCCTAAGGTCAGCGCTTTTCGAGAGCTCAACAACGCCGATCTTCTTCAATCGACGATCTATATGACCGATTTACGCCTTTTTGAGCAGTTGTATCTGCGGTGTAATCAGGATTGGCCAAAGTTTTTGGCTAGAATAGTCGAGATTAAGAGTGGTCTTGCAGATGGAACGTATCGCGATCCATTTGAGGCTCTAAGAACTACACCAGTCTTGCCCTGATATCGTCTTGAATCTTTTGCGATAGCGCGTACAATCATCTGAAAAAGACGAAGTGATTTTGGGCAGATGTGCTATTTCCAAACCCGCGACTGCTCTCTTTAGGATCATGACTCGATGAATACAACAACTCCCTCAACTCAAAGCGCTAGAACCATTGTTGCGCCCTCAGTTTTATCTGCGCAATTAGATCGATTAGGTGCTGAGATCGATTCGATTACGGCAGCAGGGGCGGATTGGCTGCATGTGGATGTTATGGACGGCTCATTTGTTCCGCCGATTACCTTCGGCGACAATATGGTCAAGGTGATTAGAGCTCGCAGTAAGATATTTCTCGATGTGCACTTGATGGTGGTAGAGCCAGAGCGTCATTTTGAAGCGCTTAAAAAAGCCGGGGCGGATCGCCTGATAGTCCACCAGGAGACGTGCCCACACTTGCATCGATCGCTCTCTGAGATCCGCGCACTCGGTATTCAGAACGGAGTGGCGCTAAATCCAGGAACGCCAGTGGAAGCTGTATTCGATGTGTTGGATGTTTGCGATCTTGTGCTGATTATGACGGTCAATCCAGGCTGGGGTGGGCAGGCGTTTATCCCAAGTTCGTTGGGCAAGATTAGACAGCTTAGGTCGCGCATAAACGAGCACATGGGAGCAAAGAAACCGCTTATAGAGGTTGATGGTGGTATAAACCATGATACAGCGGCGCAGTGTCGTAGTGCTGGAGTGGATGTGCTTGTTGCCGGTTCGTATATCTTTGGAGCTGCTGACCGAGCCCAAGCGATTAGTTTAGTGCGTGGATAGCGCGGAGTAAAAAGGGCTACATGTTAGGTTTGGCGACCCTTATAGCGTTGATACCGTTTTACCTGCTAGGGAGTTTTCCGTCGGGGTACATGCTTGCGCGCCTTCACGGTGTCGATATTACTCGCCAAGGAAGTGGCAATGTAGGTGCTACCAATGTTGCTCGAACTCTGGGCAAGCGAGCGGGGATTCTTACACTCGTTATTGACCTCGCCAAAGGTATGCTCGGAGTATACCTGGCAGCTGCATTCACCCCTGCAACCTGGTATCCGGCTGCTGCTGCGATAGCGGTGGTGTGTGGTCACTGTTTCTCTCTGCCGCCAGTTCTGAAGGGTGGCAAGGGTGTTGCAACTGGGCTAGGGGTGCTTATTGCGCTTGTTCCCGGGGCAGCATTGGTAAGTATAATCATCTTTGCGGGACTATTTGCTGCGACACGCCTTGTATCGCTTGCCAGTATTGTGGCGACACTTGCGGCGCCACTTTACAGTCTTGTAACTGCGCAACCCGATCCAGTCAGTCTAGCTCTGGTTGTTGTGTCGCTAGTAATCGTCTATCGCCACTACGAGAACATTATCCGCCTGATCGAAGGGCGGGAGCCGCGGTTTGTGGCTAAGTAAATTGTAACTACTCAGCACTTTGCAGAACAAAGCGAAGGGATCCCAAAATCAATCCCGCAGCGTAGCCCCCTGTGGATAACTCGTGAGCAACAAGAGTTTTCAACCCAAATTCGGCAGTTGCGGGTCTGAAAATGGCGCATCTACTCAAAATCACTGATGAAGCTATGGTCTAGCTAGTGGGACCAACCGTGACTTAAGAATCTTGCGATCTCGTGTTAGCAAAGGAATCTTATGTACGATACTTGTCGCGGCGATTAGTTCATCAGCAGGATCGCCACTAAAGTCAAGTTTAGTGCTCGTGAGTGATATAGCTAGGGTAATCGGAAGGATTTGCATTTGTCCGATCAATCTAGAGAATTCAACGGATTCAAGATCCAGCGTGAGTCGCTCTAAAGAGACAAGTTTCGCCATTTCCCACAGAACAATCGGAGATATTGCCCATTCATGCTGACGCAGTAATTTACGCTCACTCTTTCTCAGATCATCGCAGAGCGCATGAATCAGAATGTGAGTGTCAAGATTCAACATTCCAACGAACTCCCGTTGAAAAAACATCTCCCCTAATTTTAATCTTGCCCTTCATCGATCCTATTAAATTAGCTGACTGTTCTTGAATCGGAATTAATTTAGCAACGGGCTTGCCATGTTTGGTAATCACTATTCCTTCGGGCTCTAGGGAGTCTAGGATAGAGAGCGACTGCTCTTTGAATTTACTCGCATTTATCTTTTTCATGCTTATAGTATACAACTGGTCAATATTTTTGTCCAGACTAAAATAGTAGTCACATGGCATTGCAATTCTCTTCTCTTAAATAGGGCCAAAAATGCGCGGAACCTACTGTATTTAATGAGTTTAACGGGATTTAGCCGCGCATTTTTATCCCTGTCAGGAATGCCAGTTCTTTCGAGTAGATAGCACGAGAATTGCGAGGCCCTGTAGTAGTCACATGACATCGCGCGGCTGGTGTACTAGAAGGCTTTTTCGCAGAAGTCGCAAATTTTCTGAAGATTTTCCGGACTACCAGTCACGCGCGGCAAGCCCAGCAAGTGCCACACTAGAGCTAGGAAGATCAATCCTTTTTGATAAGTATCTGAACTCTGCTAGTTGTCTGATGATCTGTCGATGACAGCTTCAAGTAGATAGCGGGAGAATTGCGAAGCCCTATAGTTTAACGACGCTTGGCCGCGAATTTTCTCCTTTACTACTCCAGATCGAAGCCTGACAGGCTCTGTACGAGCTCGTCTACTGGGCCGCTTCGTAGTATTTTTCCCTGGCCAATCTCGACGATCATGTCATATCTGTATAGCGTTTCGAGTCGATGTGCAATCGCTATCACCGTTCGACCTGCAAACGCACCGTGTAATACGCTCTGAATCTTGGCGTCAGTTATATTGTCAACAGAGCTGGTCGGCTCGTCGAGCAAGATAATTGGCTTGTCCTGTACTAAAACCCGCGCAAGACAGAGAAGCTGCCGCTCACCAACCGAGATATTTCGTCCTCCTTCAGAAACTGTATCATCCAGGTACATCTCAAGACCTACGGTCCTGAGCGCAGCTATCAAACGCTCGTCAGCAATCGTGCTATCGGGATCCAGATTACTCCTTAAGGTGCCTGCAAAGAGGTAAGGATCCTGAGGAACTACCCCGAATAGGCTGCGGACACTTCGAACATCACGCCTGAGAAGCGACTCTCCATCTAGCAAGATATCACCTCCCCGCACATAGACCATACGAAAGAGGCTCTGAATTAACGAGGTCTTCCCGGAGCCCGTTCGGCCGACTACGCCTACTTTGCATCCAGCAGGTATCGACAACGATACATCATTTAGAATAGCAGGCGAGTCAGGGCGGTACGACATCGAGTAATTAACGAACTTCAACTCGCCTCGTGATGGTAAGGAATCCTGGATCTGGAGAGGAGTATGAGCCGAAGCAAACTCCTCGCACTCCTGTCGTGGCAGATCTATTATTTCAAACGCTCGTTTGACGACGCCAACTGATTCGATCAAAAGACCAACAGACCATGCAAGCCATCCACACGCTGGGGCAAGTCTCAATATAACCGTTATAATTGCTCCTCCCATAATTATAGAGAGCGAACCGTTGCGGACTGCAAAGGCAACCATCAGGAGTGCAAAAAAGCTGTAGGCGGCGGTAACCAGACTAGAGAGCAGTCGCCCCCAGGCTTCGACCTTCACCCGCAGAAGGTGTATCTGCACGTAACGAACTACTGCGCGGCGGAGTCTTCCCAAGAGGGCCTCTTCGGAATTATACAAGATGAAAGACCGCGACCCCTCGATGATATCGGTTTCACGGTGGATTACCTCTCCTAGCCTTATAGATCTCACGGTAGAGAGGCGTTGCAGCATCGGAGCAGTGCCCCACTGGATGTAGAGGAAAAACGACACCGCTGGTACGATCAAGATAGCACCGAGAGGATGCGCAAAGAGAACCATTGCAGCAACGCTTAAAACCTCTAAGAGCGCCTGCATCGAATCACCCATTCGAACGATGCACGAAGAACGGAGATTCTCGTAGTCGTTCACCATTCGATTGATCAGCCGCCCGGAGGGGTTCTCGTCAAAATAGGTAGTTCGAACCCCCTGTAGGCCAGCGATCATGCGTCGGTGAAACCCTTGTAGAGACCACAAGCCACCGATCTCAAACACGACCCAGGACATCAAGCGGATAATAAATGAAAAGAGCGCTATCGCCGCCAACAACCCTATAGAAACATCGATTACCGAACCGGAGATTGGCAGCCTCACCAGACACTCAGGCTGGGATCCACATTGGACAAAGTATCCCGAAAACCACAAAAAGAACTGAGGAAGTGCGACTGCCACTACGCTAAGCACGATGGTTGGCACAAACAGGAATCTTAAAAGCGGAACTCCGACTACAAAGCGACGCAACGTTGCTAGCGAGCGTCCGATGGAGAATACAGTTTCTTGTGAGGTAAACGAGTTAGGCGACATCGTGCTCCTCCTGTTGCCTACAGGCTTCAATAAACTCGCGATATCGTGAGGTCGGACGAGCCAGGAGATTATTGGGAGCACCATCCTCGACGATCTCCCCTCTTTGGAGAACTATCACTCGATCACATCCAGCAAGTTCGGCGATTCGGTGCGAGACGAGAACAAAGCCCCGCGCAGCTGTGACGAAACGTGAAAAGAGCGATCTCTCAGTGGCGGTATCAACAGCGCTTAAAGGATCATCAAGAAAGAAAATTGGGCGATCTGAAACAAATGCTCGCGCCAAGCTGACGCGCTGCTTCTGGCCCCCACTGAGGTTAATGCCCGTTTCACCAACTTCTTCTTCAAGGCCTCGGGTAAATAGTGCGATATCCGGGGTAAGACAGGCTTGCTCTGCGGCGCTCTTGACCTGCTCAATATCTCTTGTCGCCAGTAGGTCAATATTCTCACGCAACGTGGCATTTGAGAGAAAGGGCTCCTGCGGGGCGTATGCGATAGAACTTCGATATGCCGAGTATACCTCGGGAGTCCAAAGGGGTGCGCGCACTCCGCTAGAGAACTCAACCTCGATTTCACCCGATGTCGGTGCTAGCTCTCCAAGAAGCAGTTCAAGCAAAGTCGTCTTTCCAGAACCAACCTCGCCTACGATGGCAAAGCGGCTTGTCAGATCGACACTCAGAGATAGGTTGCAGATTGCATCACCGGCAGGGTAGCTTACGGTCACTCTGCGTAGGTGTACTCGAATCGGCATTCCGAGGTCACCCTCGAGAGGCGCTAGATCGGAGGTAAAATGCCGACTAATCTCTGGAAGATTAAAGAAACGCTCTAAGCGTGATACCGCGGCAGCCGCCTCTCCATACTGCGTTAATGAATGTGGCAGAAACTGGATCTGATTAGACAAGAGCGATAGCAGCCACACCACAGGGAAGAATTCGGACGGTGACAGTGGTGCAGCTGTATATGAGCCATAAACAAGCATGCCTAGGATAGGCATCGCCCACCACGAATACGAAACACCAAACGCCAGACAAACTAAGAAATGTGATTTGCTGGCAGCGATTGAAAATCGGCGTAGTGCCTGTTCCACCCGTCGAGCAATAGCCGACTCCCAGTTGAGATAGCGAACCAGACGAACGTTTTTGACCCATTCCCCAATAATCGTGGTAAATTTGTCTTGCTCCGTCTGGCGCAAATCCTTGTAACGCTCCAAGAGAAAAACGATTGAGAGCGCAATCGGCACCTGAAGGAGCGCAACTACAACACCGATTAAGCCCATGACGCCAGCTAATCCAATAATCGGCCCGGATGTAATTGCAAGAACAAGAAAGGCCGGAATCCAACTCCCTAATGCAGTAGTAATAAAATCCTCAACTGCCTCAACATCTCCGGAGAGGAGAGTTTTAACGTTGCCTGTTGAGAACTCAGCATTTGAATGCCGATCGAGTGTGAGCAGCTTTTTATTAATCCGGTCGAATAAAAAGAGCTGCACTCCGCGCGCTATCTGGGCCCGTCGCTGCATATCAAAGAAAAACACGCAGTGCCGAGCACACTCAGCGAGGAGATATGCAAAGCACAGGCTGATTATCAACATATTAGGAGAGTCCGGAGATAGGATGTACCGAGCAGCTAGTAGGGAGGTGACCATGCCGAGGGTCGAGACGGATTGCCACAGGGCGCTGCGGACAAGTAACGGTTTGACGGAACAAATACTATCCAGCCAGATCCGGCGTCGGGTAAATCGTTGCGCCTGGTGGCTTTGTCTCTCACCAAGTGAATTAAGGATTTCGGCCAACAATGGATTTAGCTGGACGTCAGCATACTCTGAGGCAGCAAGGAGCTGGCTACGTTGAGAGTGGACAGAGCGAAAAAATCGGAATGAATACATGGCGGTCGTGCCTTAATCTCGATACGAGATGGTGCGCAAGGTGTTTTCGGTGAGGATGTAGAGATCCCCTAGTGAAAGACCCTTTCGTTTATCAAATATTAGGCTAAAAGTGTTGCTCCGCCCGAATTGATAGCGTTGCGGCTCACGTTGCACAAGCTCTAAGGCTCGCAACCCATCAACACGGGTATTTTGTGTTGGTTTATGTCCATCTCGCAAAAGCGCAATCGGGCTAAAACTAAACGAGCCCTTGGTTGGAGTGATATCTGCCTTGACGATTCCGTGGCGACGTAAAAGGCTTCTGTAACGCATGATCACTAAGAGGTTCTCAACTTCCTCGGAATAGGGACCAAAACGGTCCTCAAGTTCACGCTGGATATCAAAGGCTTCTTCATCGGACCGGATATTTGAGAGTCGTTGATAAAGCACCAGCCTCTCGCCGATGTCAGGTACGTAGCTCTCAGGAATAAAGGCATCGACCCCAACGATGCGAATCTCTGGGTCGATCGTATCCTCAAGTAGGGGTTCATTACCTCTTAAGTCAGCAACTGCTTCCTGTAGTATTCGGCAGTACATATCAAAACCTACCGAGAGAACACTACCCGACTGTTCCTTTCCAAGTAGATTACCAGCACCTCGAATTTCTAGGTCGCGTATAGCAAGGTTAAAACCAGCGCCAAGGGTATCGAGAGACTGGAGCACTTTGAGTCTCTCGTGGGCTTCCCCTGTTAGCGAACGCAGATGTGGAACGATTAGGTACGCATATGCTTGACGCTTACCACGCCCAACCCGTCCGCGAAGCTGGTAGAGCTGGGCTAGTCCAAACTGGTCGGCGCGATCGACGATCATCGTGTTGGCGTTCGGTACGTCTAAGCCAGATTCAATAATTGTAGTCGAGATGAGCACATCAAATTCGCGAGCAACAAAACGTCGCATTATCCGCTCTAAGGTAGCCTCAGCCATCTGGCCGTGAGCGAACTCAAAGCGCGCTTCTGGCACAAGTTCAGCAAGGTGCGTTGCAACAGCGGCTATGTTTTGCACCCGATTGTGTATATAGAACGCCTGGCCGCCACGGCGGATTTCACGAAGGATCGCGTCGCGCACTAGGGCGTCATCTCGTTCTGCAACATACGTTTGCACAACGCGTCGGTCCATAGGTGCGGTTTGAATCAGGCTAATATCGCGTATATTGAGCAGCGACATGTGGAGAGTTCTTGGAATAGGCGTTGCTGTGAGGGTGAGTACGTCTACATTTGCGCGATACGAGCGTAAACGCTCCTTCTGTTTAACGCCGAAGCGGTGTTCCTCATCGATAATTAGCAGACCCAAATCTTTGAATGTCACGTCATGCTGCAAAAGCTTGTGGGTGCCGATAACGATATCTACTTCTCCGGAGGCGACTGCTTGGAGGGTCTTTTGGTTCTCTTCGCTTGAGTAAAAGCGACTGATAGCAGCGATCTTTACAGGATATCCAGCAAAGCGCTCGATGAAATTTTTCTTGTGTTGTTCAACAAGAATAGTTGTCGGCACTAGCACTGCGACCTGTCTAGCGTGCTGCGTGCACTTAAACGCGGCGCGGATGGCGACCTCGGTTTTTCCGAAACCAACATCACCACAGACAAGGCGATCCATGGGCTTGTCTAAGGCCATATCATTGAGCGTTTCGTTGATCGCCTTGCGCTGATCGGGGGTTTCGTCATACGGGAAGGAATCAGAGAAACGTTCGTCCTCAGCGCCGTAGGGCTCAAAACGCCAGCCTTTGCTTACCGACCGCGAAGCGTAGTGCCGAATCAGGTCGCCAGCAAGTGTTACGATAGAGTCGCGAACTTTCTGCTTGGTGCGCGCCCAGCGCGTAGAGCTCAATTTGTCGACAACCGGTGCTTGGCCCTCAGTGCCGACGAATTTTTGAACTTTACCTATCTGATGTGCAGGCAGGTAGAGGGTGCTGTCGGCATACTCGATATGTAAAAAATCTCCCAGGATGCCATCTACTGTTAAGTGCTTAAGCCCCCGGTACACACCAACTCCGTAGTCGATATGAACCAGAAAATCGCTCTCTTTGAGAAGCGATAGTGCACTCAATATCCGCTTAGCACTAACACGCGGAGCCTTTCCAGAGCGGTACGATCGCTCTCCAAATACCTCGTTCTCTGCTAAAAAACAGAGCTTGTCGCTCGGCACTCTGAATCCGGCCGAGATGTGCCCAACGACTATCGCTACTGCTGGTCGTCGGGGTGAATTGATCCAGTCTAGTCCAGTAGAGGTAACGATCGGCGCATCGGTACCTATATCCAGCAGGATCGATTGTAAGCGCTGGGCGCGCGACAGTGATCCAACGGTGAGGGCTATCGAAAACTCCTTGCGGCGCCATTCATTGAGGAAGCTCTTTAAGGGTGTAAACGCTGAGCCTGAACCTATGTTAGTTCGCATCTGTGTGGCGAGTTCAATCATGCTCTCAGCGCGAAGATTAAGCGTTGCCTTTGGTGAATCAGGAGCTGCAACAGAAGATACTTCGGATGTCGTTTTGTAACTAAGCTCACGTACGACAATATCCACATCAAGATAGATCTCCTCAGCAAGAGGCAAGAGATGTTGATCTTCAAAGAGCCTCGCCGCGCGATCTCTGGCCGATGCAGAAAAATCATCCATCGCCCGCTGGCACTGGTAGGAGTCGATTGTGCAAATAGGGAGATCGGGAGGGATAATATCGAGGATGCCTGGCAAATTCGGCTCAGCGATAAATTGCATCAGCTCTATTCCTGGGTAGCCTTCGCGTTGTTGAATGGCTAGAGCGATCTTTTCAACATCGCGTGCATGAGCTCCAGTTTGCGTGGCACGAGTCTTGATTTTCTCAACCGTGGTCCGCGGATCATAGGTATCAGTCAGACAGAGTGAGAGTTCGCGAACTGGAAGGATCGTAACCGAGTCAATGTCAGAGCTGCTGCGCTGAGATTCCGGATCAAAGCTGCGCATGCGCACTATTTTTCCCTCAAGAAGCTCGATGCGCACCGGGAACTTCTCTGTGCTGGGGAATAGGTCGATCACCGATCCTTTTACCGACATTTCGCCGACATCTTCAACAGATTTGGTATGCTTAAAGCCGGCATCGATCAGCTGCGATACTAATGCAGGACGATCAATCTGCTCAGAGCGTCTTAAGGATATCGTTAAAGCCCGGATATCCTTTGGCGGGATCACCCGTTGGAGAAGGGTTTCTGCGGCTGTGACGATCACTCCTTGCTCTGTTGTGTAAAGCGTTGTCAATGCTCTAATCCGCTCAGCGGATGTTTCGACCCCAGGAGACACAGGCTCAAGTGGTAGGGTGTCCCAGCCCTGCAGGAGTGTAACCAGTGGAGCGCCGATAAAGAACCTAAGATCTTCTGTTATCTCTTCGGCAACTTTTCTTGACGGAGTTACGATAAGAGCCTTAGGAGTGTCTCTTAGGAGCGTAGCGATATAGTAGGCAGCGCTAGAGCCAGGAACACCGATAACACGCTCAACAGAGCGGTGCCTGGCAGTGCCTGAGGAGGGCAACGCTAAATGAGTAGGCTCGGAGGGGGACGATGACATGGTACGCGCTAAAGGTAGATTCTAAAGTATCCTACGCCGTAGCAGAGAGGGGGTAAAGTACAGAGCGCTAAGGTTTGCTAAATATGAATTTCAAAAACCTATTAGCAGAAGCGGTCTCAAGAGGAGCCTCAGATCTGCACTGGAGTTCAGGAGAGCCACCCGCTTTGCGCATAGCTGGAGAGCTTATACGGCTTACTGATGTTCTGGCAATCGAAGCTGATGACCTGCTCTTACAGGTGCGCGATGTATTGCCGACTTATGTTACGGTCTCGGATGATGCTCGCGTAGAGCTTGATTGCAGCTTTGAGTACGGACAGCTCGGACGCTTCCGACTTCATATCTATCGGCACGCTCACGGTGTTGCTGCAGCGCTAAGGGTTATTCCTAGTGTCGTGCCGCGATTAGAGACCCTGGGATTACCCTCATTTATTGCCAGCTTAACGAAACTTCAGCGAGGGCTTGTTCTTGTGACGGGTCCAACGGGCTCAGGGAAATCAACAACGTTGGCTGCGTTGATTGACACTATCAATCAGGATCAGGCTCGGCATATCGTCACGATTGAGCAGCCGATAGAGTTTAGGCACAGATCTAAACGCTCGGTTGTGCGACAGCGAGAGGTAGGAGCGCATACGGAGACGTTTGCCTCTGCTCTTCGCGCAGCGCTACGTGAGGACCCAGACCTGATTATGGTCGGAGAGCTTCGGGACCTTGACACGATACAGCTTGCCCTTACAGCGGCAGAGACTGGCCACGTGGTGTATGCAACGCTTCATGCTGCTGGGGGGCCCAAGAGTATTGATCGTATAATCGATGTTTATCCGGCGCACCAACAGGCGCAAGCGCGCGTAATGCTTGCGGAGAGTCTGCAGGCAGTGATTAGCCAAACCCTCCTAACAACGGCGAACGGGGCGCGGATTCCAAATGTAGAGATCCTAACCGGCACACCAGCGGTGCGTACACTTATACGCGAGGCCAAGACGCATCAGCTGCAGGGGTTGATGCAGGTGTCACGCGCTTTTGGGATGTGTACGTTTGAGATGCATAGGCAGGAGCTAGCCAGTTTCTGAATTTGCGGTGCTCACCCTGACGGTGCCAGGGTCTAAGCTTCCGCAAATATCAAAATCCTTTGTGCTTTCGAGTATCTGCACCATTTTC
>JBBALZ010000003.1:0-42980 GCA_040402735.1 Bdellovibrionota bacterium | reverse complement strand
TTTAATGAGTTTAACGGGATTTAGCCGCGCATTTTTATCCCTGTCAGGAATGCCAATTCTTCCAAGTAGCTAGCGGGAGAATTGCGATGCCCTGGAATGCGGGCTTCGCAATTCTCTTCTCTTAAATGGGGCCAAAAATGCGCGGGACCTACTGTATTTAATGAGTTTAACGGGATTTAGCCGCGCATTTTTATCCCTGTCAGGAATGCCAATTCTTCCAAGTAGCTAGCGGGAGAATTGCGATGCCCTGAGCTTCCTGCACGGCAAAGTGCGTAAAGTGATACACCTACGCCCACTCCTGCGGTTTCTGCAAAATTTCGATTAGCTGCGCTTCGCGAGAGCCCGGAGTGATAGTAGGGCAGTAGTCCCAGCGTACGTGTGGTGGAAGAGACATCAGGATAGATTCAACTCTGCCCCCAGTTTGTAATCCAAAATGCGTGCCCCTGTCGTAGAGCAGGTTAAACTCAACGTAACGTCCACGCCGAAGTAGTTGAAAATTTCTCTCGTGTTCCGTATACGGAAGATCCATACGCCGCTCAACAATAGGGATGTATTGGTGTGTAAAGGCAAAACCGAGATCGCGCACGAATTCCAGGAGCTCTTCGAGATCTATCTTGTCGTTTCTTCCAAGATGATCGAAAAAAATCCCGCCTATACCACGTGTCTCACCACGATGTGGTAAATAAAAGTACTCATCGCACCATTTCTTAAATCTTCCGTAGTACTCTGGAGAGTGAGCTGAGCAAACATCTTTGAGTACAGAATGAAAATGCTGCGCATCAGATTCTTCAAAGTAGTAGGGAGTCAGATCAGAGCCGCCGCCAAACCAGGCTTGATCGCCTAGCTCCAGATAGCGCCAATTCGCGTGAGTGGTTGGCACCATAGGCGACAGGGGATGGATAACCAGTGAGACTCCGGTGGCAAAAAACGGCAACTCCTCTTTTGATGCTCCGAGTTTCTCTGCAAACTCAGCGGAAACGTGCCCATACACCTCGCTGAAGTTAACACCAGCTTTCTCAAAAACAGCTCCATTAGCCAGCACCCGCGTAGTGCCACCGCCCCCATCAGCGCCCCTGATATCAGGCCTCTTCCAGGTGTCAGTAGCAAAGGTTGCTTCTCCATCAACGGCTTCCAGAGCAGAGCAGATGTGGCCTTGAATTGATTGAAAGAGCTCAGCAGCGCGTCTGCGAAGAGGTTGTGGTTGCTTTTCCATAGCTAAAGATTATTCGGCTAATATCCGCAAGCATACCTTGGTTGCGCTCTCGATGTCGACTTGCGCTCCTAGTGCGCGAGCTGTCATTCCGATAGCTAGCACCGCATTCATAACCTCAAACGGATCGACGTGGCCCATGTGGCCAATTCTTACGATAGCACCCTTGTATTTTCCCTGCCCACCAGCGAGTCGTATACCGAATCTCTTGCGAACCTCGGTTCTTAGCGTATCAGCATTGACTCCATCAGGAGGAAACAGCCCCGTGACGCTTGTCCCTGGTGCTTCCGGCGCTAAGAGGCGGCAGCCGAGAGCGACGATACCTTCGCGAGCGATGCGAGCTAGCAGCGCATGTCGCGCATACATAGCTTCAAGACCCTCTTCGCGGAACATCTCTAGAGCGGCATTAAGACCGACAATAATCGTTGAGGCAGGTGTCCACGACGTTTCTCCTGCGGCTAGAGAGGCCCGCTCAAGGGCGAGATCGAAATAGAGTGAGCGTTTTGGGGTGTCGTTGACGATATTCCACCCATGAGCTGACAGAAATACCATCGCCAGTCCTGGAGGAAGCATAAAACCCTTCTGTGATCCTGCGATGTATATGTCGATAGATTGAGGTGTACCTGGCATCGGCGTTGTCATGCACGATGATATACCATCGACGATTGTGACTATATGCGGCGCGATCTTTTTTACCTCTGGCAGGATCTCCTCAAGTGGATGAAGTACCGTTGTCGAGGTTTCGCTGTGTTGAATGCAGAATGCCCGCGCAGAGCGATGAGCGGAAACGATAGATCGCACATCATCTAGTGTGGCTGCACTGCCCCACGGCACTACAAGCTCGCGGACGGTTAGACCGAGACGCTCCCCGATTGAACGCCACCTCGCCCCGAATGCTCCGCCATTTACGGTGATAATTTCATCCCCAGGCCTACAGGTGTTTAGTACAGAGGCCTCCATGGCGCCTGTACCGGAACAAGCCAAAAAGATAGGCGAGCTATCCCAGCCGCAAGCCCAGCGCATCCCCTCGCAGGCACGTTTAATCTCCTGTTTGAATACCTCGCTGCGGTGGTGCAGGAGCGGGCGCTCCATAGCTTGCAAGATGCGCAGAGGGATGGGAGTGGGGCCGGGTGTTAGGAGGCGTTCTTTATACATAGATGTGGCTCGATGTTTTTACCAACTCCGGGCCTAGCCCTTAGGTCTAGTCAGGTGGTTGGCAGGGGTTTTGCCTTGGATAGTTACAGCAGCCGATAGCAGGAACCTAATCGACTACGTGCTCATGTTAATTCAGTTAGTTAACCGGAGCAAGGAATAGCAGTGAGTCAAATAGGTGACAAGTTGATCGTGCTTATGAGCAGCTTTTTTGACGCTGGTATGGCCTGTGCGGGGCGGTATCAGCGGGCTGTTATGTAGCAGGCTGTGATGACTGTAAGGGATAGCTAGAGGAAACATGCTCAACCACATATCGATCTGGCAGATGGTTATCGATGTCTGTTTAGTAACGTCGATCCTAGTGATGGCGTTTAGATTCGTTAAGAGTTCGCCTGCACAGGCGCTGCTCCCGAGAATCGTGGAGCTAGAGGGACGCATCTCGGTTCTCATGGCTGAGACCGAGGGTCGAGCTAAACATATAAATGACCAGCTTATGCGTCGTGAGCAGAGCCTCTCTCGTTCGCTAACAGATGCAGAGAGGTGCCAGAAGGATATCACCATAGTTCTTAACGATGGAGAAGCTCTGAGCAAGGAGCTCTCACTTCTATGCGAAGGTGCCAGGCGCGAGGCCTTGGAGCTAGAGCGGGCGATAGCCGAGAGTCGCTCAGTTAGAACTCCTGAAAGAACCGGCAGCTCGCAAGAACGTGGAAGAGCCGCGGGTCGCCTACGAGAGTTCAATTCGGTTGTAGAGGTCACTCAGGAGTCAACCGAGGAAAAACGGGCGTTTTCAACACGTAGCGGTTCAAGGCGTGCTGCAGAGTGGATCGAGGATGTTACTGCTCAAGAAGAGCAAGCTGATCTTCCTAAGGAGCAGAAGTCTGCCGTCAAATCACTTCAGGACTCGTATCGAGCCGCAGAGCAGATGCTCAAATCAGGAAGTGATGCTCACGAAGTTTCAGAGCGAACGAGCCTACCGATAGATGGCGTGCAACGGCTGGCGCAGATGATTGAAATTGAGCGTGAAGAGAGGAGTGAGGAGCACTCGCGTTACTCAACTAGAAAGACCGATTTAGACCCGCGTCTGGGCGCTTTAGGAGTGTCAAGGCGCGCAGCACCATCTGCCTAAGTCGTGGCCGATTAGATGTAGAGGCGAAGATAAAAGGGTACTGAGCTATGGATATCGGAACTTACGTAGCAACGTCATCTGGGATGTTACAGATGAGGAAGCTCGAGGTACAAAACAATAATCTGGCCAACATAAATACGGTTGGATTTAAGGGACAGTTTATCGTTGCTGAGTCGCAAAGCTTCGATAAGACCCTGGCTAGTACGATTGAAGAAAAAGATCCCTACGGGCGTGATGATCAGAGCCGCTTAAAGAATGTAGTGGGGATAAAAACGCAGATCGATTTTTCTCAAGGGCCGATTCAACACACTGGTAATCCACTCGATGCCGCGCTTCGATCGCCCAACGACTTCTTTGTAATCAACACACCGCAGGGAGAGATGTACACAAGGGCTGGAAACTTCTCCCTTTCACCAGCAGGTGAGATCGTAACGGCTGACGGGTACCGGGTAATGGGTGAGGGAGGAGCAATAGCGGCCGCTGCTCCAGGAGTATCGATCTTACCCGATGGAAGTGTTCGAGCGGGAGCCAATGTGGGGGCGCAACCGAACATCGTTGGACGTCTGCGAGTTGTGCGTTTTGAGGACACATCAGGCTTGGAAGCGTCTGAGGGAGCCAGATTCAAGATTAAAAGCGGAGCCCGCCCAGTGCCGGTTGATCCGCGTATCGAGCCTCAGTCACTTGAGATGTCAAACGTTTCAGCAATTGGTGGCATGGTCGGTCTGATCTCAACCAACCGAGCTTTTCAGGCGTATACAAAAGCCGCTGAGACGCTCGATTCGATGAATCAGTCGGCAGTAACACAACTAGGACGTAGACAACGCTAAAAAATAGGGGATATCGATGATTAGAGCTCTCTACACCGCTGCTACTGGAATGAATGCACAGGAGACCAATATTGATGTCATCTCCAACAACCTGGCTAACGTAAATACGGTTGGCTTCAAAAAGGGGCGAGCTGACTTTCAAGATCTGATGTACCAGTACATCACTGAGCCAGGAGCGCAGACCTCGCAGACGACTACAAATCCTACCGGAGTGCAGGTTGGATTAGGAGTTAAAACCGCAGCTGTGCAAAAGGTGTTTACGCAGGGTGATCTAAGCTCCACTGGTAGGCAGCTCGACGTTGCTGTAGAAGGCGATGGATTCTTCCAGGTTTTACGTCCTGATGGGACGTTCGCCTACACTAGAACCGGAGTTTTTCAGTTAGATCAAAACGGTCTGCTGGTGACCTCAGATGGGTATCAGGTCGCGCCGGGTATTACGATTCCACCGGATGCTTTAAAGGTAACGATTGCGCAAGATGGTACGGTTACCGTTACGCAGCCCAACAACGCTGTGCCTACGCAGGTTGGGCAACTAACCGGCGTGCGTTTTCCAAATAACGCTGGTCTGCGGGCGATTGGACAGAACCTGTATGAAGAGACTCAAGCGTCTGGTGCTCCGGTAAATGGAATATTCAGTCAGCTAGGCTTCGGTAGGCTAAATCAAGGCGTTCTTGAAAGCAGCAACGTAAGTGTCGTTGAGCAAGTAGTGAATATGATCACCGCGCAGCGTGCTTATGAAGCATCATCAAAGGGAATTACCACCGCTGATGAGATGCTTACCCAAGCGATAAATTTAAAGAGGTAGTAAATGAAGGCGAGTAGAATGCAGCATAAATCAAAGAGTTATCGACTGGCATTAGTCCTAGCCGCGCTATGTAGCGCGACTGCGCTGAGTTTCGAGATGGTTGGCGCTTCTATTGCTGTTGCTGATAGCCAGACGTCCAGGCGAACTGAGATTCGCTTGCAAGGTCGTAGTGAGACAGTTGTAACTGAACCGGTAGTTCATCTTAGCGATGTTGCGTTAATTGAGTCTGCCGCGGTTTCAGATGATGAAGCGATCGTTGAGTTGCGCCGGATTCCGCTGGTAAATAGCCCAAAAGCAGGCGAGTCACTCACTATTGAAGGTGTGTCAATTATCGAAAAGCTACGAGATGCTGGTGTCAGACTCGACTCTCTGCTCTACACATTTCCTAAACAGGTCAGAGTAACTCGAGCGTATCGCGAGGTTTCGTATGAAGAGCTAGAGCGGGCGCTTCGGTCTTTTATCCTGGCTGAGGATCGCAAGATAGATGTCAAGCATCTAGTAGCTGAAAAGCAAGTCAGAATCCCGGCCGATGCACTCAGTATAGAAGTAGTTGGATTGCAGGCGATTCAGCCTGGACATTTCGGAGTTGATTATCGCTCCCGTGCTGCATCAGGAGAGGTGCGTTTTCAGATGAAGGCGCTAGCGGACGAGTGGCGGATGATGCCGGCTGCGGCCAAACCGATCAAACGTGGAGATGTGATTACAGCGAGTGATGTCAGGCTGGTTAAGGTAAATGGTACATCTGTTGCCTCAGATTCACTCGAACAGATCGGTGATGTGGTTGGTAGGGTATTGCTACGAGATATCGGCCAGGGAGAGATCTTTAGTTTAAAGGCGGTGAAGATTCCACCGGTTATTGAGGTCGGCTCTAGGGTAACTATGATCTATAAACGTGGCCGACTAGAGGCTACAGCCCGAGGAGTGGCTCTTGAAGATGGAGCGCAAGGCCAAGAGATCGGAATTCGCAATGAATCATCGAAAAAAGTCGTTCGAGGACGGGTTCACGAAAAGGGCGTAGTGACTGTAGGAGCATATTAAAGATGTTGCAAACAAGGGTGAAATCGTTGTCAAAACTATCTTCTAGAGCGCTTGACGACAAGCAAGTGGCGCGTGGGTTGCGCCTAAGCGCGAATCGAAAGAGCCGCAGTGTCGCTGGATATAGCAGCAAGCTCTGCATATTGTGCGAGTTGGCGTGTGCCTGTGTGATCATTGGCTGTGCGCCGCAGATTGCTGAACACCCCTACGTTCCATCCAGACGCTACGCGACTACCCCATCACCGGGTTCGTTTGATCCGCAATCGGTCGGAAAAGGCTCAAGGGAACAATCTGCTAGCGTACATTGGAAGGGGGGCTTCGTTGAGGAGCCGTTGACCGACGGAAGAGCAAGAATGAGGTTCGCCGATGCACCACCACCGGTTATCGCCATGACAGCACAACCTGCGCAGTTTCAGGATAACGCAGCCGAGCTAGATTCAGGTGTGCGTGTACTGCGCAGTACAGAGCAAAGTGGCTTGCCCTATAAAGGCCCACTTGAAATCGGCGACCCAGGAGTAACCGCTTCCTTGTTTAGAGAGAGCCAGGGTGGTAATGAGCCATTTCGCGATTATCGCGCGTGGCAGCCGATGGATCTGGTAACTATTGTAGTAACAGAGCAGTCTTTAGGCCAGCAGCTAGCAAATACAGAGGTTAAAGCAAAGAGTGAATACTTGGCGGCGATCGAGAATTTCTTTGGATTAGAGAAGCAAACTGCGAATTGGACCAATCCACCGGATCTGACCAGTCTTATTCAAGCTCAAACGCGAAACGATTTTCGTGGAGAAGGGCGCACGCTCCGACAAGCGCAGTTGAATGCGCGGGTATCCGCAGTAGTAGCAGAGGTTCTTCCTTCTGGGCTTCTTCGAATTGAAGGCGAGAAGATTATCGCGGTGAACAACGAGGAGCAGGTGCTCGTTATATCTGGCCTTGTGCGGCAGCGCGACATCAGCTCAAGCAATGAGGTTAATGCTTCGCAGATCGCTCAGGTACGTATTGACTACTACGGAAAGGGAACTGTTGGAGAAGCGCAGTACGGTGGTTGGTTATCAAGATTGTTGAGGGTTCTGTGGCCATTTTAATTAGAAACTTTACTATCCTTGTGTTGACGGTGCTGCTTGCGGCTGGATCGGCGCATGCGGCAAGGCTTAAGGATATCGCCGATATCGAGGGCGTTCGCGGTAATCAATTGCTAGGATACGGATTGGTTGTTGGTCTAAACGGTACCGGAGACGGCCGTATGACCGATTTTACCCCAAAGAGTATCTCAAACATGCTTGAGAAGATGGGGTTACGGGTTGATCCGATGGCGGTTCGAGTAAAGAACGTGGCGGCTGTTATGGTCACAGCTGAGTTGCCGCCGTTTGCGCGAGCAGGCTCTAAGATCGATATAACCCTCTCTTCGATGGGAGACGCCAAAAGTTTGCAGGGTGGCACCCTCTTGTTTACGCCGATGAAGGGGGCAGATGGCAATACCTATGTAGTAGGACAAGGTGCTGTTGAGCTTGGTGGATTTGCTGTTAGTGATGGAGGAGATTCGGCGCAGAAGAATCACCCTACTGTGGCAGTTATTCCTGGAGGAGGCTCAGTAGAGCGATCGATTCCATTTGATCTCTTCCAATCTAAGAAGGTGCGCATCGTTCTGCGACGAGCCGACTTCACAACGATGACTCGGGTAGTTGCGGCTTTAAACCGTCGCATGGGGCGTCAGGCCGCTGTAGCAGTTGATTCGGGAGCTGTTGAGATAGCCCTTGATGCTCAAGCTCAGTTTGACCCGGTTGCCCTCGTTGCGCAACTTGAGCAGGTAGAGGTAGAGCAGGATGTTGGCGCTAAGGTTATCGTCAACGAGAGGACCGGAACCGTCATTATGGGCGAAAAAGTGACGATAAGTAAGGTAGCCCTAGCGCACGGCAACCTTAACATTGCCATCAGAAGTGAAACCGAAGTAGTGCAGCCAAACGCTCTTGCAGGCGGAACAACTGCAGCGGTGACCAATAGTGACATTAGCGTTGGAGAGGATGTGAAGGCTCTGCAGATAGTCGGAGGTGAGGTTACCCTTGGTGATGTGGTAACCGCGTTAAACGAGTTAGGGGCAACGCCGCGTGATCTGATAGCGATATTTACCGCGCTTAAGGCCGCCGGCGCGCTTAATGCTGATTTAGTGGTGATGTAGGAAACGAATTATGAGTAATCAGAAGTTGTCGGTATCTGGGTTAAATAGCGCACCAGGACTGCCGATTAAACAGAGCACCAAGAGCAGACCACTTACTGAGCAACCTGAGGTGGCTGCGCAGCAGTTTGAAGCGCTATTGATCCAGCAGATGCTTGAGTCGATGTGGAGTAGCGTTCCTCAAAAGGGGCTTTTGTCAGGAAGCAACGAAGAGGCGATGTACCGTGATATGTTAAATGAGGCTTTGGCAACCTCTATATCGGAGGGTAAAGGGCTCGGAATTAAGGATGTAATGCTTAAGGATTTCAATAAGGTAAAGAAAAAGATGTAACCTTTTTGATGTCTAGTGCATCATAAGTAGTGCTTAAGGCTGTATACGGTGTTTAAAGTCTAAGCAGGCTAGAGTGTGGTAAGCTTTAAGCCTGCTAAGTAAGCAAGAGAGGTAGATCATGAAGGTTCCTGGTTCAGATGGAAGTAGTGACATCGCCAAAAGAGTTCAAGAAGTAAAAGTCGATGACCGCTCCATTCAGCGTAGAGGTGCCACTGACGTTAGTGCGCAGGGTGCTAGCGGGTTAGTTGGTGAACTAGCCAAAGAGCAGCGGGACAAGATAACCCTCTCGCCGTTAGGTGATCTAATTCGAAGAGAGCTAGATCCAACAAAGATGGCAGCCGAGCGGCAAAGTAAGATAGACAACCTCAAGAAGCAGATTAGAGAAGGCACGTACGCGCGAGCTTCAGACGATGTGGCACAGGCATTAGCTGAGGAGGTTTCGCTTGAGGTTATATTCAATCAAGGGCAGTAGGCTGCGTAGTAAAACTTGAACTAGATACACCGTGATTCGCTCATGAAATTAGACCCACGAGCGGTAAAGACACTTGAAAGATTACTTGAGCAGGAGCTTAGCTCTTATTCCGAATACCTTGCCCTGTTAGCCCAGGAGCAGGTCAGTGTCGTGGGCCTAAAAGCTGAGCAGGTATCAGTGCTCAGTCAACGTAGGTCGGAGCTAGTAATCCGTATAGGTGAAATACGCGATAAGAGGTTAGCTCTTGTCGCTGAACTATCTGGCAACCAAGAGCAGAAACTTAGCGAGTTAATTCGCGTTGCCTGTACTCCTGCTGACGCAAAGCGCCTTGATAAGCTTATCTCGCAGATTAAAGCGATATTAAAAATAGTTGAATCAAAGAGTAGAGAGTTTAATCAAGTGCTTAATTTCTCGCTGGGGCTTGTCAATGGCGAGATATCACTCCTGTGGTCGGCATCTCAGTCTATTACCAGAGTATACAACGCCTTTGGAACGGTGAATGAGGCTGTTCAGCCGAGCGCTCCACGAAATGGCTCGCTCTTAGGCGAAGCATAGAAACGTAATAGTCACGTCTTAGTCACGGCACATCATTTGCAACTACAGTATTAGGAGCTCTAGAGCGGCAGTTTTTGCCGCCTGCAAATGCCGATTGCATGGTTAATTTCACCGCCAAACTTCTCGGTAACTCAGTCAGCGGGATGACTGTGCAGCAGGCGCTCCTGGCCAATGCCTCAAACAATATCGCAAACGTTAATACTCCCGGCTACACCAGGCGTGAGATCGACGTACTCAGTCGAGTAGATCCGGTAGCCATCGATGGCATTCTGCGGATCGGAGGCGGTGTTCAGCTAGGAGATATCCGTAGAATCACCAATGCGTTTCTTGAATCTTCGTTAAGAACTATTGGATCCAAGCAAGGTAAGGCCGAGGTGCGCAACGAGTACCTTGGCCGTGTAGAGAATATATTTAGCCTTTCCGGAGCTCAGCAGACCGTTGGAATGGCGCTTAATGACTTTTTTTCATCGGTCAATCAGGTGGGCTTAAATCCATCAGATCTCGATCTACGCTTAAGTGTTCTCCAACGCGGAGAGGATCTAGTTAATTCAATCCACTCTGCTTATCAGGAACTTGCAGATACTCAGACGGAGCTTGATCAACGGCTTGGACAAGAGATCGACTCAATAAATGTTTTGACCAGGGATATCGCCAGCTTGAACAGCACCATAGCGCAACGTGAAGCTACCGGCACACTTGCCCCTGATGAGCGAGACCAACGTGATATCCTGCTAGGTAAACTATCAGCCAAGGTGTCTTTTAAGACACTTGAGATACCCAACGGGATGATTAACTGCTACCTCGATAACGGATTTCCCTTGGTATCCGAGGCTACAGCGCGCCCATTAACGGTCACAACCGCGCCATCGTTTGCTCCTGGGCCGCTTCCTCCATCTCTAGGAGGCGGGATATTGAGCTACGTTACCTATGATTACGGAGTAGCTGGCGCCCCGACCCATCTTGATCTGACCCAGACGTTACAGAATGGCGAGGGCAGCGTGGCTGGCATCCTGCAACTGCGCGGTTATGCGGATGTAAATAATACATCAGCTTTCGAGGCCAATGGTGAGCTGGTGCAGATGGCATCGCGGATTGAGGCGATGACGCGTAACTTGCTCACGGCGGTCAATCAGGAATACCTAGGCCCCGATGAGGATTCAGGAACCGGTGTACATGAGCCATCCTCTGCTGACCTGAACGGCAATCCGCCGGGGGTCTTTGGTTTGTTCGACTTTACGTTTTCTGGGGCAAAGGATGCTGATGGTAATGGGCTGCCATCGATGGCCGATCTGGCCTCCACCGGAATCGATTCGTTTTCGCGTTTTCTGAAATTAGGCTTTTCGCGAGCAGACGAATTCGCAGCAGGGCGCGACGTTAATCCGACCGCTGGAGCAAGAATGGTAACCGCCGGAGACGGCTCAAACGCGCAAGCAATAGCCAATTTCAGGACGCAGAGCCAGAATTTCTCGGTTGGCTCGCTCTCGTTTACGGGTACATTTGATGAGCTCTACAACTCAAGCGTGAGTACAGTAGGGAGCCTTAAAGCTTCGGCGCAAGGAGAGTACGAAGTAGCTAGGCAGTCGTACTCAGTTGCCAGTGTCAAACGCGATGAGTTTTCTTCGGTTAGTCTCGATGAGGAGTTTGCCAATGTAATTAAGTTTCAGAAAGCGTTTCAAGCATCTGCGAAAATGATCCGCACGGCCTCCGAGCTAATTGACACAATAGTAGGATTAATATGAGGCGAGTATCAGAAAACCAGAATGTGCGTCAGCTTGTTACCAATACGCTTGAAAATAAGCGGCGGCTAAACGATCTATCGAATCAGTTAACAACGGGGTTAAAAGTCTCTAAGCCTAGTGATTCAGTAGATGCCGGTTCGATAGCCAGGTATCAGACGTTAATAGCCAAGGTAGATTCGTATGGGGTTGCGATTTCACAGGCGAAAAGCTTCCTAGAGTATCAGGATGGGGTTGTTGGCCAGGCCACTGAGATAATCGTGCGCGCAAAAGAGATAGCGCAGCAAGCGGCAAATGAAACTTTAAGTGCCGAGTCGCGAGCTCAGCTCGCTGAGGAGGTCTATCAGCTACGCGATCAGATGGCTAGCTTAGCTAACTCAAGTTATCAGGGAAGGTACGTCTACGGTGGCGCTGATGATGACGATCCACCGTATGACAAGCTTACCTACGATAATCCAGCTTCGGGGCCAGCCAAGGACCGATACAGCTTTGATGGTGAGCTTGGTACCGCTGTAGGAAAGAGCTTTAAGATAACAGATGAGATATCGGTTAATCTTAACACTCCGGCCAATAATGTCTTTGGAAGTAGTATCGAAGGGCTTGAGCGGCTATCGCGCGCGTTAGCCGGGTATAAGACGCTTCCCGCGACAAGCGGAACTCCTGATGGGACTGGCGATGCCTATGTATTTCCAGGTGAGTATCACGTACAGACGGCGGATATTCGCGGAGCGATTGATCTATTTAATAAAGCGCGAGATGTCGAGCTTATACCGGAGCGGGTTAGTTTAGGTGGCAGATTGCGTCGGCTTGAGACTGGACAGGCGCTCTTAGAGCTGACAAAGAGTTCGGCCAAAGAGGTATTAAGCCGGCTGCAGGATGCTGATGAGACCGAGGTGGCGGCTAATCTTCAACAAGCACAGACCGCGCTGCAAGCATCGTACTCAGTAACGGCTAAGGTGCTGAGGATGACCATATTAGACTACGTGTAGTAAGAAAATTTAACGACGCCTGGCGGCGCATTTTTATCCTTATCAGAAATGCCACCTCTTTCGAGTAGATAGCGGGAGAATTGCGATGCCCTACGGTCTTCAATAGACATTTCGCTCGGCAAATCTTACTATAGAGGGTGGAAAGCTAGGGCTTCGCAATTCTCTGCTCTTTAATGAGGCCAAAAATGCGCGGAGCGTCATGTATTTAATGACGTTTAACGGCGCCTGGCCGCGCATTTTTATCCTTATCAGAAGTGTCGGCTCTTTAGAGGAGATTGTGGGAGAATTGCGCAGAACATTTACCTGATGTGCATGGACAAAAGTGTAGTTTTAATACCTGTATACAACGAGGAGGCCCATTTAACGGGGCTGCTCGATCGACTCCGGGAGGTGTACTCAGGAGATGTGCTCTTTGTAGACGATGGTTCGTGTGACGGATCGGCAGGGGTACTTGCTGCGTTACAAGACGAACGCACACGAGTCATTCGACAACCTAATAATCGTGGCTACGGTGCAACGCTCGTTCGTGGATTTAACGAGGCCAAACTAGCAGGTTATGAGTATCTCGTTACTATGGATTCTGATGGGCAACATCGGCCTGATTGGGTGCCGCAGTTTCTAGAGGTTGTACAGGGGTGGGATATCGTATCAGGGAGTCGATACTTGGAAGATAGCGATGCTCAAGGTGCAGCTCCAGCAGATCGTTATAGGATTAATCGCGCTATTACAGAGCTACTGAATCAGATAACTGGCTTTGGAATTACGGATGCATTTTGTGGGTTTAAGGCGTATCGAGTATCGGCGCTAGCTCATTTTAAGCTTGAGGAGTCTGGATACTCGATGCCGTTACAGTTTTGGATACAGGCTAAAGCATTGGGCTTGCGCGTAACTGAGCGAGCGGTGTCTCGCATTTACGACGATCCTAATCGAAAGTTTGGCGGAGATCTCGATAACCCCGAACGCAGACTAGCCTACTACTTAGGTACGATTAAGCGGGAGCGAGAGAGATGGAGCATATAGTGCTCGTTGTAGCTCCGCATCAAGACGATGCAGAGATCGGCATGGGGGGAACGATTATTGCTCTGCGTAATCGCGGGGTGCGCGTAGTTATCCTTGATCTCAGTGATGGAGAGCCAACTCCCTTTGGTTCTGTGGAGATTCGGGCTAAGGAGACCAGCGCAGCGTCAAAGATATTAGGTGTTCAAGAGCGCATCCTACTTGGACTCAAGAATCGTGAACTGTTTGATACCGTAGAGGCTCGTAAGCAGGTTGCAGAGGTCATTCGAGAGGTTAGGCCGACTGTAGTGTGTGCTCCGTATTGGGAGGATGCTCATCCCGATCATGTTCAGGCATCGGCGCTGGTCGATGCGGCTCGCTTTTACTCGAAATTTGTCAAAACAGACTTAAGATACCAGCCGTGGTATCCGAGACGACAACTATACTTCTTTTCGACACACATGCGTGTGAAACTCATCCCCTCGTTTGTATTTGATATATCAGACCACCTCGACGGTAAAATGGCAGCGATTCAGGCTTATGAGAGTCAATTTGTTGCCCATACAGGCAATGCAGCGCGCCTTGAGGTGATTCGTAATGACGCACGCTACTGGGGAAGTCAGATCGGGGTGCAGGCGGGCGAGCCGTTTGTATGCAAGGAGTATATCGGTGTTCGCTCAACCGAGGCGTTTATGGAGCTGTAGCGTTAGGCATGTCAGATATCTTTGAGCCTCCATATGCAGAGTGGGCGGCGATCCTAAAGGGGAACCTAACTGCCAGAGCTGCGCACGAAACAGTGCTAGGAGCAGCGCGCATTGCATCGGTGCGAGAACAGCTTATCAAAAGCGCCACTGAGCACTCGACTTTGATTGCGGATGCAGCGCGGCGTTGTGGAGTTTCTGTGTCGTTGGAGTCGCTGTCTTCAGCTGACCATAAATCTCCGATAGTCATGGCAGGACATCAACCCCTTGTGTACCACCCTGGTCTGCTCAGCAAGGTAGAAGCCCTCGCCCGTTTTGCAGACGAGACCGCCTCGGTTGCCGTTAATGTGGTGGTCGATACAGACGAAGGCGATTCAGGAATGCTTATATGGCCTCGCGTAGAGCGAGGCGTAATTGAGATGAAGCGCGGATCAATAGCTATCGGAAGAGATGGACTCTACTCCGAGCAAAGAATCGAAGCGCAATCGGTGGTAGCAGCTATCTTCGAGGAGATTGAAGCGGATCTTCGGCTGAGCGCATCGGAGTGCGCAAGATCTGAGATATCAATTGAGCGAGTGCGCTTTGTAGCTTCGCTCTATCAACGCCTCTCTGGCGAGCTTGCATCAGTTGCCCACGCGGTAGTGCGGTGGGCTCTGATGGGAAGAGCGATTTGTGAAATACCGCTATCGACTGTTGTATGCGATACCGCTGTCAGGGGGGTGCTTGAGGAGTTCGTAGGCGACGGGGCAAAGCTTTCGGCGGTCTATAACACCACACTAGATGCCTATAGGCGCGAGCATAAGATAGTCAATCCGGCAAATCCTTTTCCAAATATGCACAGCGATGGAAGTCACCTCGAATTGCCGATGTGGAAGATTGATCGCGGAAAGCGCGAGCCTTTCTATGCAAATATGTTGAGCTCTGGATCGGGTGCGGATCGAGGATATCTTGCTCCTCGTGGAAGTGTTACGACCATGGTACTCAGAGGCTTTTGCTCGGATCTATTTATTCATGGTAGGGGCGGCGCTAAGTATGACAGATTCGTAGATCAGCTAGCTTTGAGATACATGGGTGTTGAGCTCCCTCGATTCGTTGTAGCGTCTCGCACAAGGTATCTCTTTCCCGACAAGGTGAGTGAGCTTACGCGGTCGATCGAACTCGCTTCTAAAGTCAAGGAGATGACTGCAAAAACTGAGGCTTTTCTCGGGCAGGGGATATTTACTCATGAGGAGGAGGAAAAACTTGCTGCGCTCAGTACAGAGCGAGCGGCTCTTCGCAATCACCTTCAACAAGCAACCAGCTCCGAAAAGAGAAGCGCTGCATCGCATGCTCTAAATGTCGCCAATCGAGCGGTGCGAACGATACTAGAGACAGGGAGTCTACGAACCCATATAGAATCGTCCGCAGCGCACGAAGCAGCCTTGACTCGTTGGAGTTATCGAGAATTTCCGTTCTTCATGTGAAAGTGAGGCGAAGCCTGAAAGGAGCGAATTACAAATTTCCGCGATCGGCTTGGTCGCGCTCAATAGCTTCAAAAAGGGCTTTGAAATTACCCTTGCCAAATCCGCGTGAGCCCTCACGTTGAATAATTTCGAAAAACAGCGTCGGCCTATCCTGGAGCGGTTTCGTAAATATCTGCAAAAGGTATCCGTCCTCGTCTCGATCTACTAGGATGCCTAACTCCTTAATCTTCGTGAGATCTTCTTTGATTGATCCAACTCTGTCCGGGACCCCATCATAGTACGTTTTCGGAACGAATAGGAACCGGACACCGCGCTTGCGCAGCTCGGTCACAGTTGAAATGATATCGTTTGTTGCAAAGGCTATGTGCTGGACACCTGGCCCCTCATTGTATTCAAGGTACTCTTCAATTTGCGATTTTCGACGCCCTTCGGCAGGCTCATTGATCGGAAGCTTGATTTTCCCAGCGCCGCCGTTCATTACCTTCGACATCAGTGCTGAGTACTCTGTTGAGATATCTTTATCAGAGAAGTGTATCAACTGCGAGAAACCGAGAACATCCTCATAAAATTTGACCCACTCATTCATCTTTCCAAGCTCTACATTTCCCACGACATGATCGATGCACTGGAGTCCTGCCTCAGATTGTATCGTAGTCCGTGGAAATACGTCTTCATATCGAGCAAAACCGGGCAAAAAGATGCCTTTGTATCCACTTCGGTCGATAAAGGTATGAATTGTGTCTCCATACGTCTTAATTGACGCGTATACTATCGAACCATTGGAGTCGGTAAGCCTTGTTGGACTATCGACCCCTATCGCGCCTCGTTTGAGAGTCTCGTAGTAGCAGGACTCAGCGTTGGGTACGCGAAACGCTATATCTTTTGCCGAGAACCCATGCCGCTTTATGTGGTCGGCAATTGGGCTTGACGACCTCAACGGAGACGAAAGCTGCACGAAGACCTCACCCTGCTTGAGAACGATACTCACCGACTCGCGATATCCGGTCTCTGGACCGCGGTATGCAAAGGGGGCAAAGCCGAATGCGCGGCATAGAAAAAATGCGCTCTGCTTCGCCGAGTCTGCGTAGATATGAATATGATCAAAAGCGTCGATCGCAACCGGATCTACACCTGTGGAGGCGGAAAACTCTTTTGGGGGTTGAAGCGCTTCGGTTGAAACCGGGATGATGTTCTTTGCCATACTGTTTTCTCATTATACCGCACTTCTCAGGGAGTGGTATAGAAAATGAAGCAGGGCTTACCGAGACCCCTCAAGTAGCTCAATTGCCGCCCTTCTGTAGAGGCTGATAAGAGATTCTGTGTCGATAGAACAGCCCCTCAAGGTTGGGGCATCGAGGGGAGAGAACGTGTTTTGATCTACAAGGTGTAGATCAGGATCTGATATGGGAGACTCTCCGTGGTAGCTACCCTCAAGTAGCGTCCGCAGAGCCCAATAGCGTGAGGCATATAGGTCATACGCCTCTGATTCGTCTGAGGCTTTGGCGTCCATCTCTGTGGCGTTGTGTGCTGGTGAGACGTGCGAATCGCGGGTTACTATATCCGACCCAAAAAGGAGGCGGCCCCTCCAGCGCTGAAAGAAGATACGCACTTCGATCGGTTCATGTTTGCTAAGCTCACGGACTATCCATTTCGTTGCGCTGCAGTCGAGATAGAGATTGGGATGGCTAGAGAGGAGTCTCGACAAAAAACCGAGATCCTCCGGATACCCGCCCATGTGTGCCGCTATAAACGGAAGTTGAAAGCGATACAAGACATCCTCAAGTGCTTCATACTGCTCCTGCTTAGTGCCATAGCGAGTAGCATCGCTGTACTTGGTTGCAAACCAGGTGTCCGGATCGGCCACGTGGACCATGAAGATCATCCCAAGGTCAGCTGCGGCTTTCATGGTATCGAGGCGCATCGGTGAATTCAATCGAAAGGGGCTATGAGCAAACGGCTCACTCGAAGCTTCATAGATTCGCGGAGAATTCCAGAATTTAGCGATTTTTGCTCCATAAGACTTAAAGATAGCGAGGTCACGGATGTAGTCGCGGCCAAAAGCGGCTATAGGATCGGCAGCGCCGAATGTCGGGATAGCGATAAATCGAATAGCGTCCCCCAATTGGCGTCTGACCGTCTCTATCTCGTGGATAGGAGTCATAGAGTAGGTTAGGTATACGCCGTAGTGTGCAGCAGCCTGGGCGTAAATGATCGATGCAGCAGCTCCTTGTATGTGAGAATGAATGTCGATTATTCCCCCCGGTATAATTGGGAATGAAGCAGCCTCGGCCCGGTAGTCAAGTTGTAAGCGATTTGAAGTTTTCATGTACTACGGGTCAGGCAGCAAATACTCGGGTCAGAGCAGACACCCCAAGTTTAAGGGCGATCTTACCTACAATCACGTTAAATAACAGTAACACTCCGAGCCCCGTAGAGAAAAGTGCGAGTAGGTTGTTGGTATTCTCGAATAGTGCTGGATAGAATACGTAGCAGCCAAAAGTTATTCCAAGAGGGATTAGATTAATAGCGAGAGTCGCAAGGCCAGCAAGCAGAAATGCCAGGCTGCCCCAGCTTGCTGATAGCTCAGCAGGGTGCTCCCAGTCAAACCGACTAAACTGAGCGCCCATACCGATTCCAAGGGAGACAAAGCCATGAGTGATAGCACAAGCTGACAATCCGAGCATAAGAATGCAGAGAGGCTCGAGTGCTAAAGCAAGTCCAGCAGAAGCAAAGAGAACTGCGCAAACAATCCCCGTCGGAACGGCCCAGGTAAAGTATTTAGCTCGTATGATCGAGCGTGGAGAGACCGGAGCTACCTGTAGAATCCAGAGTGAGCTGCCCTCAAGTGAGACTGAGGGAAATACAAATCGGGAGCAGATCGACAGAATAATCAGAGAGCTAATTATGATGAACGAGAATATCGCCATCAGATCCCACGCGCGTAACACCCAAGTTCCAACACGAGTAGGAGCAGAGATATTCTGAAAGTTAATAAAGTACAGGATGCATATCGTCAGGAAGATAGCGAGCTGCACAGTGTGTGTAAGATCGCGGCCAAACGAGCAGAGTTCTCGGGCAGCAAGTGCACGCGCAGCCTGAGCTGAGCGCATAGTAAATAATCTGCGACGTGGCTTACCTGCTCTGGAGAGGAGGATGTAGGCACGAGGCTGGGTATGAAGGCGACTGTATCCACGTGAGTAGAGCAGCTTAAACGAGACCATGAGTAGCGACCATAACACGGCTAATGATAGCAGCAGCCATGTCAGAGGGAGGAGTGGTACCGTAGCTGAGCGGGCCGACAGAGTAAGTAGCGCGTTAGAGAGCCAGGCTGATGGCAATAGCGGATTGGTGAGAGTTTCGGTTAAAACGGGGTGGGAGGGCTGTTTGAGTAGGTGAGTATATAGTCGGTGGTCCGGTGAAGCATTGACGAGCGCGATAACTACACCGAGTACAATTACGAACAAAGCCACAAATATATTGCGGCCGGTGCGGGCCGGTAAGATAGCAGCGCAGCAGATCGCTACGTTCATTCCAGCGAGCACTGCCACAAGGAGATATAAGGCGATGTACAACGGGGCTATAGTAAAGAATTCGACACCGGCATTGAGTCTCTGTCCGAATGCAACATACGGAGGTATAGAAAAGACCACTATCATCCAGGTCGTAGATACAAGGACCTCAAGCGCCTTGCTGCGCAAGAACGTAATATGGCTAATCGGTGCAGCAAGAAGAAGATTCACGTCACGTGCCATAAACAGGTTGCTGATCCCCGTTACAACTGCTGAGACAAATATTAGACCGAAGAGACCTAGGGAAAATCCGTAGAGCATACTGCTTGTGGCATCAGCACTAAGCGCGGAACTTGATAGCTCCCTAAGTGTGTTGCGCGTTCCGTAGTAAAGCCCAGCCATCAATAGTGCCGTCATTGCTAGGGCGATCAGATCTGCGAGGCGTATTGCTCGGCGCTTCAGAAACGAGTTTTTGAGACTCAGGAGTTTTGGCTGAAGGGTGATCGGTAGCCACGAAAGAGCCCAGCGATAACGACGTGCAGGATTGCTTTCGAAGTTGGTCGCCATAGGTCACCTACCTAGTGTTCCGCTTGTAGCGTGGTAAGTTCAAGGAAGATATCCTCAAGGTCATCAGCAAGCGCACCTGATGAGTTGCGAATATGGGAAAGCGTCCCCGTAGTAAGCAGACTCCCCTTGTGGATAATTGCTATGTTGTCAGCGAGTTCCTCGGCAACGTTGAGCGAGTGCGTTGAAAGGAAAACGGTCATTCCAGAGCGAGCATAGCGCCGAAAAGCGTTTTTAAGGTCACGCGCTCCATGAGGATCAAGTCCCACCATCGGCTCATCAACGATGAGGATTTGCGGATTGTGTACGAGGGCAGCGCATAGTGCGATACGTTGCTTCATACCGTGTGAGTAGCTTTCAATCAACGCATCCTGCCAGGGAGTGAGTGAGTACTCCTCAAGAACCTCATCGATGCGTCGGTCTGCCTCAGTGGGAGCAACCTTGTAAAGGTCACAGATGAAGTACAGAAATTCACGACCACTCAGTTTTGGATATACATGTGGTCTATCCGGAACGTAACCAAGGAGTCGCTTTGCATCAAGTGTGTCCGTTTGCAGGTTGTAGCCACCGAGGCGAACGGTCCCCGATGATGGGGTCAGAATCCCGGTGAGCATCTTGATAGTCGTCGTTTTTCCGGCGCCATTCATGCCGAGAAAGGCGAAGATACTGCCAGGAGGCACATTGAGAGTCAGGTCGTTGACTGCCTTAAACGAGCCATATGATTTCGATACATTTAGTAGCTCGATCATTCCCTTAGAGCCTCCCCAATCACCACTATCAAAAGTAGGATGCATAAAAGGTATCAGAATATTCTGCTTACAAAGCTGTATTGAACCTAAATTCGGCAGTTGCGGGTCTGAAAATGGCAACTGCCTAAATGGTTAGTCGTCCGAAAAGTGCAAAGTTTACAGTAAGTTCTGCTGTGATAACGGAACTCTCTTGGCTGAAATCGAGGGCAGTTAGGAGTTTTTGGCTACTTCAACAAGGCACAGAGGCTTGTTTTGAGACTTAAAGAGATACTCAAATTCAGTCGGAATGTTGTCTTGTGCCCATTCGCTTTGGAGTAGGTCTGTTGAGTATTTGGTCTGCTGCCATTGGGGTGCTTTGAGCAGGGTGTTTGTGGAGTGAAAGTATTCGTGGTGGTCAGTTTTGTAGCGTAAAATGCCGCCGACCCTAAGTAGTGTATACATCGTTGTTATCATCTCTTGATTGAGGATGCGATTTTTCTTCCAGCGCCGCTTGTCCCACGGATCCGGGTAATTAACGAAGAATGCTGAGAGATCACCATCTGCGAATATTTCTCCGATGTAGCGCGCATCAGTTCGTACCACGAGTACGTTCTGCAGCCCAAGCCGCTCGGCCTTTTCGCCGGTCTTGAATGCTCGTTTAAATCGAATCTCCAAACCTACACACAGGATGTTCGGATTTTGTCGAGCTAATTCCAGAAGGTGAAGCCCGGAGCCTGATCCTATTTCAACATAGACGCCGCTAAAGGCCTGGCGTGCCTTGGCCACCGTCTCGCGAGACTGGGCCGGCGTTTCACGATCCTTCTCAGCAACTATGACCTTAGGCTTGGTTGCTACTAACTGAATGTACTGATTTTCCCATGCGCGCATCTAACTGTAGTGTACAGGAGCGTTGATGGATGTTCAAATGCCCCTTAGCTCCAGTGAATACAGGGCTTTATGTTGTCATTTGCGAGCGATTTTGAACGTATGGGTAGCGCCATAGAGCAACGTTTCCGTCGTTGTGCTCCCTGGTGGCGTCCGCACCTGGAGGCCACAGCGACGTTTGTTTCGCACAATGTTCCGGAATCAAGCTCCGTCGCAGTTTTGGGGGCGGGACTTACCGCCCGGCCTCAATGTTGGTCTATCTTAATCACCGACACCGAGTACTACTTCTACCACAGTGACGATAGTGAGTGGCGTGTCGAGTCAGCTCTTTGCGGAGATGCGAAAGAGGTGTACCGTACACTCCGTGGTGAGCGCACTCGGGATCGCTGGCTGTGGCATGTTGCGCCCCAGTTTGTCGAAAGTGATGATGAGGGAGAGATTCATCTCGTAGAGGCGAGCGCTGCGATTTAGGTTGCACAATCTCACTAGTGCGGAAAAGGGGGCTCTAGGTCGTGGATCTGTTTAGTGTTGAAAATCTGATTGCATTTCTATCGCTTACGTCGCTGGAAATCGTTTTAGGGATCGATAATATCGTTTTTATTGCTATTGTAGCAGCGCGTCTTGGACCAGAGCGGCGCAACACAGCGAGACTCGTCGGTTTATCGGTAGCGATAGTAACGCGACTTCTTTTGCTTATTACCTTGTCATTTCTGGCATCCCTGACAACGCCGCTCTTTGAGGTTTTTGGTGAGCCACTTAGTGGTAGAGATCTGATCTTGATTGCGGGAGGTGTGTTTCTCATATACAAGGCCACTAAAGAGATCCACGAGAAAGTCGAGAAGCATGAGACTGAGCTTGATATCGGAGGTGGTGATAAAGTGCTAACCATGAAGGGAGTAGTGGCTCAGATAGTAGTAATTGATATTATCTTCTCTCTTGATTCAGTCATTACAGCGATCGGAATGACGAATAATCTTCCTATTATGGCCTCGGCGATAATTGCCGCGGTTTTAGTCATGTTGGTATTCTCTGGTCGGGTCGTTGATTTTATAGAGGCAAACCCCACCGTAAAGATGCTTGCTCTTTCGTTCCTGCTTATGATCGGATTTGTACTTGTCCTCGATGGTAGCGGTCACCACATTGAGAAGGGCTATATCTACTTCGCGATGGCGTTTTCGTTGGCTGTCGAGATGCTAAACCTGCGCGCTGGTCGAGACAAACAACAGAGCTAGAAATGTGCTACAGGGTAGCTGCGATAGCCGCTGATCCGTACAGCGCAGCGCGGTCGTCTTTAATAATATATACTGGCGTGGCCTCTACACGTTCTAGCAGTTTGCCTTTCTTAAAGTAGCCCTCAAGAAACTTTCCGCCCTTAATAAAGGGGGTAATCTTAGGTGGAATTCCACCGCCAAGATAAATGCCTCCAGTTGATAGGTATGTAAGTCCTATGTTGCTGCAGTGAGCGCCGAGGATATGACAGAACATCTCAATTGTAGCTACCGCCAACTCGCTAGAGCCATCAAGGGCTTTGCTAGCTATGGTTGAAGCAGAGGCAGGCTTGTCATCTATTGTTTCTAATTCAGAGGATGATTCGCCGTATTGGCCTGAATCTCTGAGGAATGAGTAGATATTTACTATCCCAGGCCCACATAATATCGACTCAACGCTGACATGTGACAGACGTTTCTGTAAGTAGCGTAACAATTCTATCTCGACCTCATTTGATGGAGCAAAGTTGGCATGCCCACCCTCAGAAGCTAAAAGAACGCTCCATCCAGCTTCACGGTGAATTAGCGAATGCCCGATCCCCGTTCCCGGCGCTACCACTGCACACGACCCCGCCTTATCTGAGGCTCCGCCACCGTCGTAAACCATCTCCAGGCTTTCAGGTTCAAACGTCGGTATGGCAGCTGCGGTGCTGACTAAATCGTTTACTAATTTAACTTTTGGAACTTCGATGCGGTTTCCAACAGCGCTCTGGACTACCTCCCACGGTAGGTTGGTTACCTTTACTCTTCCAGCGACAACTGGGCCAGGCAGACCAAAACACGCCGCTTCAATCCGCCCCGATTTACTTGCTTCCGTCGTGTTCAAGAACTTGATGAGGATCTCTTCTAGGCTTGCAAAATCCTTACTAGCATAATCCTCAGAGGTTATTAGCTCTACTCGCCCGGCTCGACGCTCAAAGAGTCCTATTCTAGCTTTAGTCCCACCGATATCTCCCGCTATGATCATTGGGCTCTCCTTAAATAAACAATGAGAGTTGTCATATATCCGCCGCCTCTTCGGTTACGTACACGTTTACGCACACGTGCCCCTGCAACTAGAGCAGCGCAGTCTCATCAGAGCTTCGGCACACTGCCAAAGCCTGTAGAAGGTTTCTATAGCCGCGAACGGGGAAAAAGGAAAGGGTTAACTAGACGTTACTATTCAGCCGGAGATGTTTGCTTTACGTAAGCCCTTTAGTAAGGGGCGGATTTGCGGAGCAAAGCGGGGGATCGACTTTATACGGCCGTAAATCAGTTGCAACTAGACTTTGATTTTTTGCGCGCCTATACTTCTCGCAGTGTTATTATGAAGGTGCTAATGCTCGGGTGGGAATATCCCCCACATATAGCGGGAGGTCTAGGTACCGCTTGTGAGGGTTTGACCGCAGCTCTTGCGGCAAATGGAGTCTCGATCCATTTTGTTGTTCCTGAGATCTGTGGTGGCGAACAGGTGCAGCACATGCGCTTTAGCGGTGCTACTAGAGGACCGAGTCCGTTGGAGACCAGCTCTGAGCGTGTATCTCCAATGCCCAGTACGACAAGAGATCGGGCGACAAGAGATCAGGCACCACTAGATCAGGCGCCACGAGATCGGCCAGAGCAGCTAGTCGAGGCAGGCTTTGGTGCTAGTGCACCGATTGAGCGTAGCAGCATCCCAGCTTTCCTAACCCCTTATTGGAACCAGAGCCTCTTTGCGCAAGCGCTCTCTTTTTCTGCTAGAGAGCGGGAGAGATTCGCAATTGACGAAACTAGCACAAGTGATTGCGCAACTGATTTAGCGCCTCAACAAAGTAAGGGGCCTTGGTCGATCTTCTCAGAGGTTGAAAGGTTCACCCTAGATGTATTAAAGCGTTTCTCATCGTGTGAATTCGATATTATCCATGCGCACGATTGGATGACCTTTCCAGCTGGGATAGCTCTAGCGCAGGCAACAAAACGACCCCTGATCGTTCATGTCCACAGTTTAGAGCACGATCGTAGCGGTGTTTTTTATGATAAGAGCATCAATGATATCGAGCGATTCGGGTTGCAATCAGCAGATCAGATTATAGCGGTTAGTCACTACACAAAGAGCGCGATAGAGCGTCACCATTCGATATCCTCTAAGAAGATAGCTGTGGTTCATAATGGAATCTATCCCAAACAGGTGTCCACGGAGTACCGGCAACTAAAAACATGGCCTACTCATGTAGTGCTCTTCCTGGGAAGAGTAACCTTTCAGAAGGGGCCAGAGTATTTTGTAGAAGCGGCGCGTAAGGTGATTCCGCGGGTCGATGATATAGTTTTTGTTTTGGCGGGAGATGGAGATTTATTGCCAACGGTCAAAGATAAGGTGGCGAGTTTAAAGCTTGAGGACTATTTTATCTTTCCGGGATTTGTGCAAGGCGAGGAGTTAGAGGAGCTTTTCTCTGTAGCGGATCTATACGTGATGCCATCTGTTTCAGAGCCGTTTGGCATAGCAGCGCTAGAGGCAATTAGTTTTGAAACACCTGTATTAGTTTCTAAGCGATCGGGGGTCTCGGAAGTAGTAGCAAGTGCTCTGACAGTTGATTTCTGGGATACCGATAGTATGGCCAACCTAATAGTCAAGGTGTTGCAACAGCGCGATCTGCGACAGGAGTTAGTCGTATCAGCAAAGCAGGAGATTGCTAAGCTTCATTGGGGCAGAGCGGCGGAAAAGACGTGTGAGGTGTACGAGCGACTTTGTAGTGCTCGATATGGAGCATCCCAGAATTAGTTCCTTTTATAAAGGGCCCCTTACTGAGGTTCAAATCCGGCGATAGATGTGAATCTTGTCGCAGGGAGTTGCGCTGAGTTTGGCGTGTTCGTTTCCGGAACCGCTATAATTCGGCGACCAAGTACTAGCAGCGATAGCGCTCCATCAATTCGCTCGATAACGACATCTCCATGAGCGCTGATAATCGTAACTTGCGCAGAGGGTACCGCAAGCGGCGACTTAACTAGTCCTAATGTCGATATCCTTATATCGCCTCCTGCCAATATGATCGTATCTGTTGAAACCGCTAAGTTAGTCGAGGATATAAGAGAGCCAGGTGTTGCTACGGTAATAGTGTCGGAGGAGTTTTTGGGAGATATCGTTAAAGTTTCGATAGCAATGTTATCAAGGAGAATTGCCTCGCCCCTAATATCAGGAGGTAAGAGGCAATTAAAGGGCGCAGTTGGGGCGTTAAATGATCTAAGCGTAGTGGCGCTGCGTCGATATACACAAGGTGTATGACGTTCAAAGATAGCTCCGTAGTCAGGGCTAGTGTATGGAACTGCCAGCGGCCGATTCGATAGAAACTCTGGCTGACCAGTAGTGCAGACATGCCACGGAGAGCTGCGCGCAGAGATTCCGGCGATGTTGCCACCATTGAGTCTTTGTAGATCGCACTGATGTTTCGGAGATCGTATTGGAGTTATGCTTTCACGGAGTGCGGCATTGTGTTCTAGGCCATCTCGTACGACGTTTAAGAGACGTGAGTACCCTGCGGCTCTTGTTACTAGCCTAAGTGATACAAAACCGATGGCAGTAAGGGCAAAGAGCGCTAAAAATAGCGCAGCCCCACGCTCTGCCGCTCCTGCTGTAGAACCGAGGTCTTTATTTAGAGCAGCACTTCGTTCCATAGAGATCCCATGGTAAGGCCAGCAGCCCAGTAGAATCGATGTGAGCGGGTGGCAGTTGCGTTTAGATCTAGTCTATAGATTAGCCCCTTAGAAGAAACACTAAGTGCATTGATATCGATTGACCTAAGACCGCGAACGATCGGCTGATTTTCAATAATTCGTTGACCAACGTGAGAGATAAGTCGTAGCTCGCCAGTCGCATCGACATACACCGAGAACTCACGGCTAACAGGTATGTATTCTAGCAGCGAGTTTATGGCACATTCGCTAGAGAGCAGACCCTGAACTGCTTTCCCAGTTAGAGTAAAGCAGCCACCATAAGTACGTTCAGGGGTTCCCGTAAGTTGGCATAGTCCAGCCAAGCCGATCGCCACATGGCTTCTAAAGGTATTCGGACCAGGAATTGCGCTACTATCGCATACGTCTATATTTATCGACTGATCGCTAAATGAGCTCTTAGTGATTCGACCTCGGAAGCGAGGTGCTACTTCAACGATTGATAGGATAGCAGAGTTAGTTCGTGGGCGTGTATTTCCCTTGAGCGCGGCTACTGGGTGCAATCCGCCGTGCCGGGTGTTTGGAGCAGATCCGTTAGTAATAGTTACTACATCTGGTAGATGCATTCGTTCATGCGCTGCGAGAGCAGCAGAGAGGACTATACCGGCTTTCGTCATGGTAAAACGTTGCTCTAAGGTTGTTGAGATCGCTCCAAGGGTGGATGATGAGCGGTGAACCAGGTGCGCTATGCCAGCAGTAAGTAATCCAACTATGCACAGTGAGCAGATACATTCGATTAGTGAGTAGCCACGCATAGATTAGCGCACAATAAAATAGTGTTGATTGTCACAACGACACCGTAGGCCCTGAGTGGCTTCGGTGCACGAAGGTTGATCGCAGTCGGGTTGAGCAAAGCGGAAGCTTCTATAAGTAAGGTCGCAGCTAGAGGCAACAAGCTGCCAGATGCCTAGACCGACAATAGAAGTCATGGCGGTGGCTATAAGTGCTTCGATAATCGTATATCCGGAGTGATTATAGAGATTAGGTTTGATCTGTGGCTTGTTACAGAATGTATTGTTGCGTTTCATGGTGAGCCCTTTGCTTAACACGCCGTCCGAACTCGGCCGCGCAGAGAGATAATTACCGAACATTTGCGGTTGCTTTTGGTTACTACCAGGGTAGCTGGCGAAGCTGATATAGAGGGATAGAGATACAGTGGGAGTGCGCTGCTGTTAGGTAGGTCTAGCGACACACCATGGCTTATTCGGTGTGAGGCCAGGGCTACGCCCTCAGAGCTGCTGGCTATCAGCACCTCGTTTGCTGCAGTAATCGAAACTACAGAGCGAGATGTAAGAGCGTATGCAGCTCCGAGTTCGATAAAGCTCTGCAGAGCCGTAGCCTCAGAGAGTAGCGCCAATCCGATAGTGTGCGAGCGAAATTGAGGGATCGCTAAGGTTGTAACAATACCTATAAAACTGACTACTAAGAGCGTTTCAAGGAGTGAAAATCCCTTTTGAGCTAGAGATCTCTTTGTGTAGTTGGCATAGCTGCGTAGCGTAGTGGGCATACGCTATACTTATCGAAGTCATGGGCTAAAAAGTTGCGTAACCAGTCGCTGATATAGGCGCGGTAGTGCAGCCGATTGCGTCTAGCTACACATCAGATCGCGGAGGAAGGGGCTCATCGGGTAGTCCTAAAAGTGAGCGAAATCTATGTCGTAGGTAAACTTCCATCGAATCAATGACCCCATTACAACGAATCAGGGTGTCGATAGTGTTGGCTACGGCGCGTTTTGTGGCAGGATCTAAGTGATCCTTAAGCATGCTTGCCTCCGCAGAGCTGCTACGCATGCTTGATAGAGCGCTCCGAGCTTTTGCCAAGAGCCCAGCTGCATTCTCATCCGAGATTCTGAAGATGGATTTAAGGCTGTTAAGGATCACTGATTTTTCAAAGCGATCGACCATGTGGTCGGATGATGCTACTTCAACCAAGATCATAGCAGTAGCAAGCTGCACATCGATATGCTGAGAGCTCTTTGAGTTTTTTTGACTTTGCAGCGCTTTCATCTGATCGAGTAAGCTGTCAGTTGATACTGATGCAAGATCTCTCGGTGTTCTATTCTTGTGGCTTGAGTCGTTCATATCAGTTTTAGCCCTCTCATTTTCTGATGGTCATAGTAGAATTGTAATACAACCACTGCTTTAAAGGAAAAGGTGATTATCGCCCTCGTTGATACGTAAGGGTATGTATGCGGCGTTCCAACTCAGGCAGTCCACGTACTCCAACCGGCGCTAATATGCGATAAACACAATGAATTTCATCATCTAGAAAGGGAAATTCAACCTGACCAATTCCACGATTGGGTTTCTTCATGGTGCTGCCGGCGGCTACGGTCACCCACGGATTTAGCCCGTCGCAATCCTGATATTGTACTATAAACGGAACCTGAGCCAATCGACGACTATCGGCTGCAATCGTTACCTTGGCAACGCAGCGCAGATCTCCAGGCACTTTGTTAGCTTGTCGAATAACGAGGCGATTTTCAAAGTAGATGTCGCAACGACCAACTATCGCCGCTCCAACCTCTAGGGTGTCGCTATTTATCTCGGTTAATCGCGGATTGACGGTGAGCGTCACAGAGACAGTGCCACCCTCCTCAGGAATATCAACTGTGACGTAGGCCACACCATTAATCGATGATATCTCAAGAGTCACTTCCCCCGATTCCGGCTCGGTTGTCAGCTCAAATTCTCCAGTTGCCGAGGTCGTGTCCTCACTCCCAGTTTCAAGGACGCGTACTTTGACATCCATTACCGGAATTCCAGATTCATCGAGTACGGCACCCTGAACAAGTACGACAGGGCCGGTACCAGTGCCTGTGCCGGCAGAGCCACCGCCGCAGCCCATCAGCACTAGTACGATTACCAACAGAAGTGAGAAAAAACCGATGAGGATATTGTTGCCGGCAGCAGCGCTATTTGTTCTCATCGCGGACCTCCGGCAATTCACAGAGACTAAATGAAGTAAGGCACACCTTCATACCTCCTGGATCTGCATAACGAGTCGGATTTATATCTTTGTCCAACGATCCGATAAATTCCCGCGCTTCAGCGTGGAGATCCGCACCTTTTTTGAGTAGCCACTCTCGTATGGAGCATGCTTCGGCAGTGGTAACGTTATCAAATTGGGTGGAGATATGAAGATTCGGAACTGGTGCTGAACGGGTAATGTTAGCATCAACCGCTTCAACTAGATACGTTATATCTCTTTCAAGCAGGGTGTAGGCATCATCGCTGTCGCCAGATATCTGATAGGCATTCCATACAAGCTCAAGCTCAGGCCCGGAGCGCTTAACGAGCCCCAATCTCTCAAGCTCAAAGAGCACTGTGCTGGCATTTAGATCCATACTGACGCTCTTAACCAGTTCGGCAAAGTCGCTTGAGGGTCCTTCAAAGGAGAGAGCATGCGGCTTAGAGCCGCGTGAGAAACGCTCGCTAGTTGTCCACATTCCGACAACACGAGTCATCAGATCTAGGTGTTCTGTGGGCTCGGCATGCGAACTCGATATGCGCTGAACATCTCGACGTTGCAGGCCGGTCATAACGCTTAGTTTGCTAACCGTAAGCTCTTCTTTTGATCTGGTGAGCTCGCGCTGAGCCTCCTCTACGAGAAGCGCCTTTAGCTCCTCAACGATAGTTCGCACCTTTATTCCTCGACGTAGCGCAAAGCGCACCGCTGGTCGTAGAAGGTTTTTTATGATAGAGCTTGAAGCGTTATGGATGGGCATTTTACACAAGAGAGTTTTTAATCAGCTGTACTCGCTTTAAAATAGTACTTTGCGAGTCAAAGCGCAATGTGTAATTTGCACATTATAACCGATATGGCGCAAAGTGACTCTCTTAGGCACGTATTGTTATCCCGATCAAAACCTAGGCAGATAGCAAGAAAGAGAGAGAGGGAGCAGCAATTAACTGGCGTGAGGCAACAGGCTATCCTGAGTAGTTACAAATGTTGTAGGCTATTCACTGCTTAGGAATAGATGAATAGTTTTAGTCAGAAACGATCGGCACAGCCTGCTTGAAAGTGAGCCTAAAGCCGAAGGGAGTACGTGACGGGATGCAGAAGAGCTCTTCAATATATATAGCGGGCCCAAGGGGACTCGTCGGTAGTAACCTAATGAGGCTATTCAAGGAGCGCGGCTTTACTAACATTATAGCGCCTACGCGTAGCGAGTTAGAACTGTTAGATCAACGTGCCGTTGAGCGATTCTTTGAAACGGAACGACCTGAGTACGTGATAGTTAGTGCGGCAAAAGTTGGCGGAATCCTCTTTAATAATCAGTATCAGGCTGATTTTCTCTATGAAAATGTCGCATTGGCTGCGAATGTCATTCACGCAGCGCACCGTTCAGGGGTTAAGAAACTTCTCTTTCTCGGCAGTTCATGTATCTATCCGCGACAAGCCACCCAGCCGATACGCGAAGACAGTTTGCTTTCTGGCCCTCTTGAGCCAACAAACGAGGGGTATGCCCTAGCGAAAATTGTCGGGCTTAAATTGTGTGAAAAGTATCGTCAGCAGTACGGGTGTAATTTTATCTCGGCGATGCCTACTAACCTCTATGGCCCTGGGGACAATTTTCATCCGGACCACTCTCACGTTATCCCGGGGATGATGCGGAGATTCCACGAAGCCAAGATTTCCAGCGCTCCGCAGGTGACGATCTGGGGTAGCGGCAGTCCGATGCGCGAGTTTCTATTTATAACCGACCTGGTTGAGGCGCTCTTGGCCCTGATGGAGCGTTACGAAGAAGCCGGAACGATCAATGTAGGAACGGGCGTGGATGTTTCTATTTCGGAATTGGCCGCGCTGATGAGAGAAGTTGTCGGCTTTGAGGGGCAAATAGTGTACGACCGCAGCAAGCCCGATGGGATGATGCGCAAGGTGCTCGATGTATCAAGAATAAATGCTATGGGCTGGAATGCACGGGTTTCTTTGCGCGAGGGGCTGGAGCGTACTTATGCTTGGGCACTTGAGACCGGAGCTCTTGCGAGCTAACGCTTATCCCCCTGTAGCCTTGAAAATGCATCTTCCAAACTCGTAGCTGCGGACTCCCAGGTAAACAGTTGTGCTCGTTGAACGCAAGCGGAGCTCATCATTTGGGTGCGCGGTTCTTGCTCAATCAACCACGTTATAGCTTGTGCTATGGTATCCTCGTGGGAATTAGCACAAAGGTAGCCAGTAGTTTTGTGTACGACAGTTTCAGCTGGCCCACCATTCTGCATAGCAATGACAGGGGTTCCGCATGCCATAGCTTCAACAGGCGTTAGCCCAAAGGGCTCCTCCTCGGCAGCGTGAATGAGTCCGTAACTTGAACGTAGCTCATGGATCATCTGGTTATCTGAAACAGTTTGCAGGAATGTAACGCGCTGCTGAAGATTAAGCGTTTGTGCAAGTTGCACTAGGTGCCCGTACTCCTCTCCTCGTCCAATCACAGTCAGGGTAACTCGATCGTCCGCAATGTGCGTGAGTGCTTTAATAATGCGGTCGATGTTCTTGAACTTACTGAGCCGAGCGCAGGTAATAAACTTGTAGGTCAGGCGCGGAGTTTTAGCGCAATATGTAAAGCGATCGACGTCAACTCCCGGATAGCAGATTCCAACTGATTCCGGCGTATAGTCGTATGCATCGAATGCTAACTGTCGCGAAAAGTGCGAATTGGCAAAGACGTAGTCAACGTGTCGTGCCAGCCTCACATCAATAGCCTTGAGCAACGGATTACCCAGACGAGCAGCAATCCCAGTAATCGAGTACGGAAGTGAGTCGATCCAACGTCGGGAGTGAATAAAAGCTGACGGTTCTTGACACATCCAGACGTGTTGAAACTTATGACCACGAAGCAGCCGAGCGATAAATCCCCACCAGTTAGCCGGAAACACCTGTGAGAATACGATGTCCGGTTGAAGTGTATCAATGCAGCGCAACACTCGCTGCGCAAGGATTGGTAGATGTGGCCAGTACCAAAGAGAGCTTGATAAAGGCCCGCCTAGCGAGTGAAATTTAATCTGCAGCCTACTGTCAGCGATTAGATTCTCGCGGTTTCGGATGCTTGCGATATGCACATCCCAACCACGAGATGCAAGCACTCTGCCTGTCTCAAGGGCGTGTCTTCCAGCCCCGCCAGGGAGGGTGAAGTGCGGATGTAAGTACAGTATGCGACGAGCCACTATGATTGCATTCCCTTATAGTCAAGATAAGTTGCCCCGACAGCTATCGCGCATTGAAGGGAGAATGTTACCACTGAGACCACAGTAAGCTGAGCAATCGATGGCGTGGAGCGCAACGCAAAAAGTAGTCCCTGCACTATTACTGGAAGCGCTAGAGCAGCGCAGAGCCACCAAGTACATGAAAGCAATAAGCGCTGTACCAAAAAATACGAAACTACGCAGAGTGCCATAGCAGCTAGAGCGGTAGCTAGGTAAGGGGTTAGATGCAAGTATTTAGAACCAAGAAGGAGAGGAAACAGAATAGGGTTGCAGAGCCAAAGGGTGAGCGCGAGCCCACCTGCCAGTATCGTAGCGATTAGGAGCGAGGAGAGTAGGCCGGGGCTCTTGGATAGTAGCTGCTGGTCGGATTGGTGCTGAATCAGCGTGCTATACACGATTGTCAGAGCTGGTCCAGCTAGTAGCATCACACTGCGCGCGTAGGTCATGAGTGCCGCGTAGTCTGCTGACGATTCAGGAAAGATAGCTTGGATAATCGGTTGGTCAACTGAGAATGGCAGAGCAAGAAGAAAGAACCCGCAGAGCAGCTTCCAGTTTGTGGTCCAGTCTTTGCTGCGGGATGCTCGAATGTGACTAGAGAGTAGATACTGCGAAGCAATCACTGTCAGGAGAAAGCCGACTAGATATGATAGAGCGATGCCACCAAAGATGAATCCGGTCCACATGAGACCGAGTAATATCACAAGACGAAGGATGCTCGCCACGCATAGCACGGAGCCCACTGCTACCATGCGGTGCAGGCCGTAAAAGAATCCGACAGCCCATGACTGCCCTACAAGTAGGATCGGAATTAGTACGTAGACGAGAGCTGCTTCCAAAGAGGTGGTTACAATCGAGGCGCAGGCGATCACTCCGATCCCACAACAAGTGGCGATAGCAAATAGCGTCCTGGAGCGAAGCGCTGTAATCTCAATGATGCGGTCCCGCGCAACTCGCTGCGCGATCTCGTTAATCATTGGATTAAGCACTGCGGACATTATGGCTATTGCGGCGGACAAGGTTGCAAAGCGGCTGAACTCGTAGGGGGAAACGATATGAGCGATGCAGATACCCGCCAGCACATTGAGGGCATTGGCGCCCTGAGATAAGCTCCAAGCAAGGATGGTGTTCATAGTACTATTTTGTCAATCGAACAGACTTGGACGATACGCTGTTGGTTGGGATCGTATCAAGCCTAATACAGCCTCTTGTCCTGTACGGGGGGAGTCTGTGACGATATTGGAGGAGGAATCAGTATGGACCATATTCAATCAGTCAGCATTCTCATGGCTATCGCTGCTTTGTGCGCATGGGGTAATCACCGTTTTGTCAGACTACCTGCTGCTATCGGCGTGATGAGTATCAGCTTGCTGTTCTCGGTGGTGGCGATCGTTTTCGGTAAGATGGGGATCGTTGATATGTCACGGGTAAGTAGCTTCGTTAATCTATTCGATTTTCAGCATCTTGTGCTGCATGTAATTTTGGGATTACTCCTCTTTGCAGGTGGTCTGAGTGTGAATCTTGAGGAGCTGCGACTGCACAAGAAGATCGTTCTTGTTCTCGCGAGCTTCGGAGTAGTGGCCGGAGTGGCTATCACGGGCGTGTTGTTCTGGTCACTCCTTGCACTTGTGGGTGTTCAGATTCCCTTCGTCATAGCGTTGCTTTTCGGGGCTGTCGTATCACCAACAGATGCAGTCGCTGTTTTAGGGATTATGAGGAAGGTTGGAGTCCCCAAGAGCGTTGAACTTACGCTGGTAGGTGAATCTCTGTTCAATGATGGTATAGGTGTTGTGGTATTCCTGGCGATCTCTGCGATTGCGTATGGTGCTGGGTTCGAAGCAGGTGCAGTGGCGACTACGCTAGCAGCAGAGGTTCTTGGTGGTGTAGCGCTAGGGCTAGCGCTTGGCTGGATAGCTTATCAACTTATCAAAGCAGCCGATGACTATGTAGTAGAGATATTGCTAACCTTAGCGCTCGCTATGGGCGGGTACAGTTTGGCTGAATTTCTGCATGTGTCAGCACCAATCTGCGTAGTAGTAGCCGGGCTTATCATCGGTAATCAGGGACGTATGCTCGCTATGTCTTATAAAACTCGCGAGCACCTTGATATGTTCTGGGAGCTGGTAGATGAGCTTCTAAATGTGTTGCTATTTGTTTTAGTTGGTCTAGAGATCGTCACCTTGAATATTGCAGGTGAGTACGTAATAGCTGGCATACTTGCAGTATGCGCGATGTTGGTGAGTCGCTTTGTCAGTGTTGGATTGGTGGTAAAAGGGCTAGCCTCTGCCAGACAAGTTGGGCCACATCTGGTTAAGGTTCTAACCTGGGGAGGGCTTCGGGGCGCTATCTCAGTCGCGCTGGCCTTGTCGCTTCCAGAGGGTGAGTGGCGCAACCTTTTAGTTGTATGTACTTATCTCGTGGTTTTGTTCTCTGTTCTTGTTCAGGGTGTTACTTTACCGCGACTTCTGCGGTTCGCAGCTGGAGAAGCCGGCTAACGTTCTAAACCCAGCCTCATTCATTTTAGAAAAAATGAATGAGGCTTTAAGGTGGAAGTCAATCGGGCCGTCGAGTATTCCGTAATAAAGGTATTTCTGGAGATGAGAAATTCTTTGCAAGCCTCTTTGAGCACGAGGAGATTCTTGAATTCGTGCCGGAAGAGTTTATCCTAAATTCGGCAGTTAAGGAGGATGAAAATGGTGCAGGTACTCAAAAGCCGCAGTGATTTGAGTAGATGCGCCATTTTCAGACCCGCAACTGCCGAATTTAGGTTTAACCTCGATTCAGCCGTTAAGGAGCATGAAAATAGTGTAGGTGCACAAAAGCACAAAGGTTTTTGAACTTTTCGGATGCTTTGGAGTATGAGCGACCCGAAAGATCGTTTACCATACTTAAAAACGGCGTGCATTTATCCAGTATGCTTCACAGGACAGCTAACATATCGCTACAACGCAGATTTTTGTTCGACGCTCGCAGCGCCGGCATAAGCACTCTGCTGCTAAGCCTCTTTGCGGATTCTAGGGCATCGCAATTCTCTTCTCTAAAATGCTGCCAAAAATGCGCGAAACCTCCTGTATTCAATCAGTTTAACAGGATTTAGCCGCGCATTTGTATCCCTATCAGGAATGCCAGCCCTTTCTAGTAGATAGACGGAGAATTGCGAGGCTCTATGCGGATTCAAGGAGGAGTCCTAGTGGACTTGCTTGACCCGGCATTTTTTCGCTATAACGGAGCACCCCTGTTATACCTACCGCTCTACCTTAAGAGGAGATTATGTTAGCAACCGATGTGGCAAAGAAGATTTACGAATGTTTCGCAAAAGGAGATCTCTCAGGTGTGCTTGCTTGTTTATCAGAGAGCATCGAGTGGAAGTTAATCGGGCCGTCGAGTATTCCGTATTTTGGAACCTATAAAGGTATTTCTGGAGTTGAGAAATTCTTTGCAAGCCTCTTTGAGCACGAGGAGATTCTTGAATTCGTGCCGGAAGAGTTTATAGGTAGTGAGAAGTCAGTGGCGGTTACAGGGCGCGAACGATGTAGAGCAAAGTCGACAAGTATTGAATTCACGGTTCAGTGGACGCAAATATTTGATGTAACTAATGGGAAAGTAGTTCGATGGCGAGAGTATATCGACACTGCTCCAATGGTTGCAGCTTACACGGCGGAACAAAAGGGCGAACGGGACTAACGCCCGTTGCGCAAACGTTATACGCCCCTCCAGCTGGTACGGGTTGGAATCAACCTGGGTATCTGCACCATTTTCATCCTCCTTAACTTTTGGCCCCATTTAAGAAGAGAGAATTGCGAAGCCCTGAAGTGCCGCTGAGAAGCTTTGTGGATCGAACGAATCTGCCCGCTCAAGGGTCTTAAAGAGCCGCGAGAGTTGAGCGCTGCTTTGTTTGGCTAGTTCCGGAGATGTGGCTAGGGCTGCCTGAATGCCCATCCCCACCTGCTCGGCAAATTCAAATTTTGGCGTGGGTACATTTGTGCTCTCTTGCGCTAGCCCCCGTACAACTGTAGAGCAGGTTTGCATATCGCCTCTAATATTGGCGATAAACGGACGCACCTGCGACTTGAGTAGGGTTCTTAGTTCGCTTAGCGTTTGACTCATGGTATCGGTACCAAAGCTTTTCTGGAGGTTAGCGCTTAGTCGCGCAAGCTCTAGAGATTTTTCAGCATCAAGGAATGCCAAGGAAGCCTGCAAAAGAAGTAGTGGAGTCAGGTTTAATTGCAGAGTGCCTGGAGTTTCTCCATATGTGCGGTTTTTCCACTGATTCTGCGTGAGGTTGTGGTGGCAAGAGAAACAGTCAAATAAGCTCAATTCCGGAAAGCCCCGTTGTGTTTTAGAGTGTGGGTTGCCTAACATAACAAGGAGAGACTCGGCCTGGGCTAGCTGACCAGCAAACCATGCGCGAAGTGGAATGTAGTCAGATTTGCGACTCTGGTAGTCGCCGTCTACTACCCAGTGTTTCGGTTGTAATATCCCGTAGGTATCTAACTCAAATCTGAGTCGTGGATGTCCTGCCCCATAGAGGTCGTGCGTTACACGTTTTGAGTCATCACCGTAATGACACGATAGGCATAGCGTAGCTCGCGCATTTAGTGACGCAGTATCTACAAGTCCGTTTGCAAGGTTGCGCTCGTGTGTTGCAGAGCGCTCTGCATGCGAAGCGATCCAGCGCTCTGCGGCTCCGTGACACGATTCGCACGAGACTCCATCTTCAACCGCGTAGCGCTCACCTCGCTGGTCCCGATTAGGAACGTAGGTTGTGTGGCAGGTGAGGCATTGAGCCTCTTTAGCTGGATCTCCAAGGTTTAAGTGAGAGGCTATTCTCTTTGCATCAGGGGTTGTTAGTGCAGAGTAGGCCTTTGAGTGTCGATCGTACTTTAACCATGTATGGTACTCATTTTGCAGAACATCAGAGCCATTGATCGGATTAACACTCCCGTGGCAATTAGATGAGGAGCATGAGCCGGTGCCCATAAACTTTGGGTGCACGTGTTCTTTAGTGGTATCGGGGTTGGATTGCGCGTGTGAGAGTAAGCAGATGCTTAAACAAGTAAATCCAATAAGGGTGTGAGCTAACGCAGCCATTTGGCTAAATGCAGGCCAGTGCGATAATAAACGCATGACAGAAGGTAGGGCATCGCAATTATCTCTCCTTGAACGAGGCCAAAAATGCGCGGAACATACTGTATTTAATGAGTTTATCGATGCCTGGCCGCGCATTTTTATCCCTATCACGAAGGCCAATTCCTCCAAGTAGACAGCGGGAGAATTGCGATGACCTAGACATAAGGTTGTAATCGCTCGTACGTAAATTGTCTACTCGCCATATTGCCGGGCCTCTACTACGATGGGTTAACCTAAATTCAGCAGTTGCGGGTCTGAAAATGGCGCATCTACTCAAAATCACTGTGGCTTTTGAATTTTCTGTGCTCACCCTGACGGTGCCAGGGTTAAGCTTTCGAAAAATTCAAAATCCTTGTAAGTCTGCTGTGCTGCGCCCAGATCGTAAAACGCCGGTTTGCATATGCCGCATTTTGAAATAGCTATTATAGGAGCGGGCCCAGCAGGGATCGGTGCTGCGACCAATGCAGCGCGGCACGGAATCTCTCACATCCTGATTGAGAAGGGCGAACTCGCCAACACGATTTACCAATACCAGTTGCGCAAGCACGTAATGGACGAGCCAGCACGGTTACCGTTACGAGCTCACTGTCGTTTCAAGGCCGGTAGTAGGGAAAGGATCCTCGAAGAGTTCGCAGAAGACATAGCGTCAGCGCGAGTCAACACGGTCACTGGTGAGGTAACATCTATATCCGCGGGAGAAGAATCGTTTTCAATTACCTACGGTGGAGAGAGCTGCACTGCGAGACACGTGGTAATGGCTATCGGTGTACAGGGCACGCCGCGCAAACTCGGAGTTGCAGGCGAGGACTTGCCTCATGTGGAGTACACGTTGGCGGATGCAGGTGCGTTTGCGGGTCGGAATATTATCGTCGTAGGTGCGGGGGATGCGGCGATTGAGAATGCTCTGGCGTTATCTGAACAAAACACAGTCTGTATAGTAAATCGTGGAGGTGAGTTTGCACGGGCCAAGGACGCCAACTCTAGAGCCGTGTTGCAGGCGATATCGACGGGGAAGATTCGGTGTTTGTACAGTGCTACCATCAATCGAATCGAGGCCACAGCGACAGTGGTAGAGACGCCTAATGGCGAAGTAGTAGTGGCGTGCGATCACCTGATCGCGCGACTCGGGTGTATTCCGCCGCGTAAGTTCCTGGAGTCAATCGGCATACGATTTCCCAATGCTGATGCTTCAAGTGTGCCGGTTGTAAGTGCAACGTATGAGTCTAATGTTCCACGACTCTATTTGCTGGGAGCGCTTATAGGCTATCCGCTCATTAAGCAAGCGATTAATCAGGGCTATGAAGTAATCGAACACATCCGCGGCGCACCAGTTGAGCCAGCTGACCAGCCGCTACTTGAAGAGCGTTTTGCTGACATTCCAGGTGGATTTGCAGAGAACTATGAACGGATTAAGACCCGATTGCCGCTCTTTAAAGATCTCAGTTCGCCACAACTGCGAGAGTTGGTTATCGACTCGGTGTTACACTCAAAGGATGCCGGGGATATCGTATTTGAGAAGGATGATTATACCGATACTTTTTGGAGCGTGCTAGCGGGTAGTGTGGAGATTGAGCTAGCTGAGGGGCGACTCGTGCGTCTTGCAGTTGGTGAGTTCTTTGGTGAGATGGGATTGCTCTCAGGCCGCCGCCGCGTTGCAACGGTACGCGCCGCAGACCCGGGCACTATCTTAATAGAGATTCCGCGCAAACAGATTATTAAACTTATGGCTTCTGTGGCCTCAGTGCGCCGAACACTCGATGAGCTTTTTGTGTCTCGAGTGCTTCGACGGGCCATATTTCCCGATGGTCCAGCTGAATTTCTTGATGCTTTGGCGCGCCAAGCGACGACTAAGGTGTTTAAAAAAGGTGAGACCCTCTTTAGTGAGGGAGAGGTTGGAGAGCAGCTCTATATTATTCGCAAGGGTTCAGTAAAGGTTTCCCGGCGTAATAAGAGCGGCAGCGATATAGCGCAAAACTACGTGCCAGCCGGACACGTTGTTGGCGAGATGGCAGTGATTGAAGAGGCTGCGACTCCTCGGTCAGCAACGGTCACCGCAGCTGTGATGTGTGAGACGATCGTATTGCAGAAGAGCGATATGCTTGCATTGTTTAACCAGTATCCCATAGCGCGGGCACACCTCGATACGATAGCCGATCAGCGCCGAGTGCAGAATGCAGTTACGGATTGGAGTGATGGTTCTGGATCTCTCCTTGAGTTTATGATGCGTGAGGGCTTAACTGATGCGGAGAACGTACTGCTCATCGACTCAGATAAGTGTATCGGCTGTGATAACTGCGAGGCAGCATGTGCAGCGACTCATGGTGGTTACTCGCGACTAGACCGAAAGGGTGGCAAAAGCTTTGCGGCGATACAGATTCCGATATCGTGTCGTCACTGTGAAAATCCACTTTGCATGCTCGATTGCCCGCCTGATGCACTGATGCGCCAAGCAAACGGAGAGGTGATAATTAGAGACACGTGTATAGGGTGTGGCAACTGTGTCACTAACTGCCCGTATGATGTGATAAAACTCGTGTACGATTCTGTTTCAAGTGGCTGGTCGATCTGGTCGCTCTTTGGTAGAGGTCAAAAAGAAAAGGGCCCGGCAAAGGCCGCTAAGTGTGATATGTGTCATGAGCTTACTGGTGGGCCGGCATGCGTGCGCGCATGCCCAACAGGAGCGGCGATGCGTGTAAATTCAACTCGACTAGTGCAGATAGCAGGCAGCAAGCGTATGCTGTCGCTACAGCAGTAGTATGAAGCGGAGTATTGAGAGTGATAGGAGAAACATTCATTAGCTACAAACGGTTTCGTTGGTTGTGGCTGACCGCTGGGTGTCTTCTTATAAGCTTAGTTGTGTACGTGCTTGACTCCCCTCCGGGCGGAAGAAATGGTGGGACGGTAGTCGGCTATACCTTGGGAGCTCTATCAACACTAGCTATCCTGTGGCTTATGGCCTACGGACTGCGTAAGCGCGCATACAGTTCAAAACTAGGAACAGTAGAAGGATGGCTAGCAGCACACGTGTGGGTCGGCATAGGAGTGCTTTTTCTTGTGCCGCTTCACGCTGGGTTTAGCTTTGGTCTTAATGTTCACACACTGGCGTATGTGGCGATGGTGGTGACGATCCTCTCAGGGATCTGGGGAGCAGCAAACTACAGAGCGTTATCGGGAAAGATCACAGCTCATCGAGGTGGAGCTAAGGATTCAGCGATTATCGAGGAGATATTTGCTTTGAGTGAGAAGCTTGAAAAGCTTTGCGTCGGAAAGAGCCAGCGTTTTTTGTCAATTTTTAACAGGTACGATTTTACTTTTGCGCCTGGGCTGCGAGCACTTATCAGAGCTCAGGAGATCCCGATAGTCGATCACCTTGCAGCCGGTGCTCTGATTCAAGGGGTTAGCGAATCTGAGCACAATGATGCGATTGCGTTACTTGGTCTGCTCGATCAACGAGCTGACCTAGCACGAGGACTTATCGAACAGATGCGCCTTAAAGCGCTCTTAAAGATCTGGCTCTATGTGCATGTTCCTGTATCCGTTGTCTTGTGTGTAGCACTCGCTGTGCATATCCTGTCGGTCTTTTTTTTCTGGTAGCTCATGAGTTTTAGGTGTGTCTTCAAGCAGGCGCCGAGTGGAGAGGGCGGCGAGCTACACGAACGAGTAGCCCGAGCTATTAGTAACTTTTCGGTCGAGACGCACCTGCCGCGAATGCGCACCATTCTGCTAGCGCTGGCAGCGCTTACTGTAATTGCGTTCGGAGTTTATCCGTTTGTAACCAAGCGTTTTGGATCGTGGAATAGTGGCCCGATATCGAATGCACATAGCTTAATTGCACAGGACTGCACTAAGTGCCACGCTGAACCCTTCAAACAGGTGCGCGATAAAGAGTGTTTGGCTTGTCATAACGTAACTGAGCACGCGGCCGATTTTACTAAGACCAATTTAGCAAATTTTGCTAAGGCGCATGCAGGTCTCCAGCAGCGCTGTAGCACCTGCCACATGGAGCATAATGGTGACCATGGTTTGATCCTCAAAGATGCTGATTACTGTGTAGCGTGCCACGCCATAATTCCGCAGTCATCACCAGATTCTAGAGTGCTTGCTGTAGATCACTTTAGATCACATCCGCAATTTCGCATTTCTCAAGATAGTAAGAGCGGCACAAAGGAGCGAACAAGTCTTGATGACCACCGGAGGCTTGCTGATCGAACTGAGCTAAAATTAAACCACGCGGTGCACTTAAAGTCTGAACTGCGCGGCGCCGATGGTCCAACAACACTTACCTGTCAGTCCTGCCATCAGCTTGATTCCGATTTTAAACGTATCCGTCCGATTTCTTTTGATGTTCATTGTCGAAGCTGCCACACTTTAGGGTTTGATGATCGGCTCCCGGAGTCACAGGTGCCGCATGGTGATGCGGAGGCTGTGTATCCAGCTTTGTTTGCCGAGTACACAAAGCTTTTGGACTCTGATTCGGCGAGTCGCGCTGAGATCGTGCCCGCACGGAGGTTCCCTTCAGATGATTCGCAGCGTGTGGTGCAGACCCCGGTGAGCGTTGCTGCTGTAGTAGATAACGCGCGTGCGGCAGAGACACAGTTATTTACAAAAACTGGGTGCTTTCTCTGTCACTCCTATTCTGAGAAGGTCCTAGCTGAACGGACAAGAGCTAATTCCCATTACAAGATTAACTCGCCGCAGATTCCCAGAGTATGGTTCCCTGCGGCGCGTTTTAGCCACGGGGCGCACGAGGAATTTTCCTGCGAGTCGTGTCATGGTGGTGCGCGTAAGTCCACTGAGACTAGAGATGTTTTGTTGCCTGGAATCGCCCTGTGTCGTGATTGTCACCAGCAAGATGCCGGTCCAGGATACGTAGAGTCAGGGTGTGGTGAGTGTCATTCGTATCATAAGGCTATCGAATTCCCGAATGACAAGAAGCACGCCATCTCTGATTATCTGCGTGGCTTGATGCGATAGGGGACAGAGGCGTGAAGAAGCATCGAGGGGCCGTGTGGAACGAGGGCGGCGGGCGCGTGATTAGCTGTGCTGAGGGTGGCAAGAAAAAAGATCCGCCAAAATCAGCTCATTTAGCGAAAAAATTGCAGCGAAGATCTTAAAATCCGGTGAGTAGTTACCTAGATTTAACCCCGTAAATTTTGTTATTTACCTCGATCTGACCATGTGAATATTTCCTCTTTGGGCTTTAGAGGGATCAAATTATCTTAGTTTTTAGCGCTGAAGTAGGATGCAAATAGCGCGGATACGCAAAATATCCCCAAATATCCCCACCTGTACAAGGCCGTAATCTCATTCTATCTGCTAAGGAAAAGCGGCAAAACTTCGCTTACGCGATGTTTTGTTAGAAACGGCGCGTTCGCGCCGTGTAGGTAGATGCTGCTGCTGTTGCCGGAAGCTGATACTATCTGTGGCATGACACAGAGAACATTCGC
>JBBALZ010000002.1:30224-46988 GCA_040402735.1 Bdellovibrionota bacterium | reverse complement strand
GATTGCGCTCGCCCAGCTATTCTCATTCATTTTTTTCAAAAATGAATGAGGCTGGGTTTATGTTCACCTATAGCGCTGCTCTGTGCTAGCTTTGCGCACCGCTTGTGAGATGTTGCTACACACCTGACGGAAGGCATTATACCCATCCCGATAATCCCTGGCGGGTCGAGGAGCTCGGATGGCGAGCTGTCGTGAGATCTGATACCTACCGATAGTTGCCACTAGTTGTAGCGTTCGCATTCTTACAACACTACTTGGTAACCGAACACTAAGATTAAAGCTACCGTCTTTAAGCGGGATCGAAAGCTTATCACAGCTATAGCGCCATCTTCCATCTGTGGCTGACACCTGTAGGTAAGCACCTTTCTTATCAGATGTATAAACGAGCGATATCTTGGCTGTTGTTTCATTGTTTATGGCACCCGGAGCAACCAAGAATAGCGGTCTAGGTAGCCGACCCGGTACCGGACCTGGTGATGGTGTAAATGTTGAAGTAGGCGGCACAAACTCGGTAGGAGTGGGAGTGGCAGTTGGAGGCTCTGGCGTCGTAGTTAGAGGAATAGAGGTAGCTGTAGGAGGTGGCGCAGTTGCTGTGTGAGTAGCTTGATGAGTTTGGGTTGGCATCGGTGTTGATGTAGTTGGTGTTATTGTTGAGGTCGGTGTAGCTGTTGATGTAGCTGTCGCTGTCGGTGTAGCTGTTGCTGTCGGTGTAGCTGTTGATGTTGCTGTTAGTGTTGCTGTCGGTGTAGCTGTGGGGGTTGATCCGATGGGGCAATACGTTAAACCGGTAATGATGGCGCTATTGGCATTGACCACAGCGGAGGTTAAAACTTTACCGTTTAGGCTCTCATATTGATCGCCTGAGGAGAGCACGGCTGTTTTTACCTGCTCATGTGTGAGTGTCCAGCTACATCCCGATTGCACCAATAGCGCTACACCGGCTACTTGAGGAGCCGCCATTGAAGTGCCACTTATATCGGCGTATCCGTCGTTTAAGTAAGTGCTGACTATATCTGAACCGGGCGCGGCGATATCTACACTAGTAACGCCGTAGTTAGAGAAGTTGGATAGAGTTCCTACATAGTTTATAGAAGCTACTGATACTAGGTTGGCATTTGAGTAGTTAGCTGGGTAGAACGGTGTCGTGTCATTGTTAGAGGCTGAGTTGCCGGCAGATGTAACGAATAAGATCCCAGCATCTCCGGCAGCCTGAATAGTTGCGGCAAGGGTGCTACTATATGTGCTGCCACCCCAAGAGTTGTTACTAACGACGACGTTGTTTCCAGCAGTGCGTAGCGCTGTTCCGTAATTGATAGCTTTTATCGCGTTTGCCAGGCTACCACTGCCACCACTTGAGATAAATTTAGCTGCGGCTATCTTGGTATTCCAAGCAACACCAGCAATCCCCTGACCGTTGTTACCTTGCGCACCGAGTATCCCAGCACAATGAGTGCCGTGTCCGTGATCGTCGAGGGGATCGCCATCATTAAGAATTGCGTTAATACCGTGCAGATCATCGATATAGCCATTTCCATCGTTATCAATCCCATCACCGGCGATCTCAAGTGGATTACTCCAAATATTGTTGACCAAATCTGGATGGGTGTAGGCAATGCCGGTATCGATAACAAGCGCGATAGCACTGCTAGAGCCAGTGGTTTTATCCCACGCAGCGGGCAGGGACATCAAATTACTAGCGTACTGATTAACAAAGTAAGTATCGTCAGGAACTGCATCGGTAAAGTACGCGTGGTTCGATTCGCAGCGATAGCGCCCCAGGATCTTCTTCATCCATTTGCGCTCCTTAGCGCGCTTACAGGGATCCGACTTACGAGAATACGGCCGTGGAGTAGCCTCGCTTAACGCTAGCGCGGAAGCACGGCGCTTAGGCACAACCAATACAGCCCCTCGGCCCAACCTCTGAGCAACTCGGTCACGAGGCACAATGCTGCTTAAGCCGGAATCAATTGCTGACAAGGCTCTAGTTGGCCCGCGAGCTGAAACTACTGCCCCCTCAAAAACAAGCCTCTGAGGTTCGCAGTAGGCTATAGGGAGCGATACAAAGATGGCGCTAGTGATAAAATACACTAGAGATAGAGTGCCAAAATAGCGCTCAGCTAAACTCTTAGCGCCAGTAGCCTTAGTGTTAGCAGGCCCTGTAAAGCCGGCTGATTTCAGCTCCATAAGCCAGTCATCGGTAGGGTAGTAAAAAAACTTTAGGATTTCAGGGCCTCGCTAGGGCCTCGCAATTCTCCCGCTATATACTTGAAAGGACTGGCATTCCTGATAGGGATAAAAATGCGCGGCCAGACTTCCGCGCATTTTTGGCCCCATTTAAGAAGAGAGAATTGCGAAGCCCTGAGGGTTTAAATATAGTCGACAACCTCTTGCAATTATTGTATCCAGAGTTGGTTAGCTGGTAGCTGCATTAAGATTAAGGCAGAGAAAAGCGATGGCAGAAAAAAGCCACAGGATAGAAAAACCAAAGTAGAGAAACAGGATTAAAGATATGCAAATTAAGTTAAAGCACCTGATTGTAGCGTTCATAGCGCCGTGTTTTCTAGTTAGCAACGCTGTTGCTTCGGATCACGATGATGGGGAAACCAGCTTTAAGTCTAGAAATCAGAGCTTAACGGATCTCTATGCCTTTGTTGAGAGCTGGCAGGACTCCGCTGGAAGTGCAGATAACCTGATTCTAGTAATGAACACCAATCCAAGGTCTCTTGCACAGCAACAATACAGCTTCAACACCCGCGCCCTTTATGAGTTTCATTTAACTCGGGTTGCTGATGCAGATAAGGCTACAAGGCCTACTGGCAAGGATGATATTCAGGTAGCTTTCGCTTTTGATAAGCCTGATCCGACAACACAGAAGCAGGGGATTAAGATGACCCTGACAGTTCGAGGCAAAAAGATCTTCTCAGGTAGCGTTGGAACCACAACTACCCTGGCAGAGAGCGTTGGTGGGGCAGTAGTTGTTAATTCTAAAACAGTGAAAGGTTCCACGATTAGGGTATTCGCTGGACTAAGAGAGGATCCATTCTTTTTTGATGTTGAGCGCTTTTTTAGAATAAGATCGTTTCTCGCCACCGGCCGCAATACCTTAGGAAATGGCCCGATTCAAGGCGGAGCAAATGTGTTTCGCTCCGACGCTACCGCCGATGATTTTACCGTTGGCTACAACGTTAACTCGATCGTCGCCAGCATTCCGATGACCTTGCTCAGGGCCAATGCTCAACAGAACGTATTTGATGTCTGGGAGACGATTAAATTGCCTCAAGAGTTAAACACAAAGCTTAGCTCTGAATTTACCAAGCGCAACGGAACACCGATTGTCCAGAAGGAGCGTCTAGGCAGGGCCGGAATTAACGAGGCGCTTGTGCTAAGTGATAAGCAGCTGGCACAGTTTAACGAGATTAGCCCAGATAAGGATCTATCAGACGGGGCCGCGGCGGTTCGCGACCAGGTGGTAGCGGTCCTAACCAAGCTTAATGAGTATGGCACGGCCAACGGATTGACCCCACCATCGGTAGCTAATGTGGCTAGCGGATTTCTTCCCGATGTTATGCGCATCGATACATCAAAGAGTGTCGCTATCGGCACTGCTGCCTACAACTCCGATTTTGTCATAGTAGCCGGCTCAAATAACGCTGCGATGTTAACTGGCGGAAGAAAGTTAGAGGATGATGTTATCGATATAACTTTAAGCTACCTATTAAATGGCGACGCAACTGGTGCTAGCATTAAGGATGGAGTTTCTTATGCAGGTGGAACAACCTGCGAGACGGCCGGAAGTGGCACTAATCCGAGTAATCCAGGACACAGCTGTTTGCGTAATCAGTTGACACGATTGGGAAGCGCTGTCTTTCCTTTCTTAGCGGCTCCGCAATAGCGCATCTTTTTTGAACCGAACGAAGCAGTGCCGCGCGTTCAAAGCGGGTGCTAGCAGCTAGTGCGTTGCCCTCCTTGAGGAATATCTCTGCCTCTACGGTAAGCGCTAAAGGATAGTCCTTATCGACCTCCAAGACGCGATCCAGGATCGCCCTGGCGTCACGCAGCCTGCCTCGGCGCATAAAAAAGCGCGCTGCTATCGTGCGACTCCACAAGGTGGCAGCTTTAGAGTTTGGCTGCTCTGCGGCCAGAGCTGATTTAAAAAGTTCTTCAGCGAGCTTGTAATCCGCTCTGGCCTCAGCGACAAGAGCGCTCTGGAGTAGTGAGGTCACGTTTCGCTCTAAATCGAGAAACTCCTGAGCGATAACTTTGGCGCGGTCTAGTTGGCCTATGGCTACTAGGCTTGATGTAGCGATCTCGTATCCTGCGTATTTACCTTGGTTTATAAGTTGACGAGCTAGTTCAACGGCCCTTGTAAAATCGTGCTGATACGAGGCAACACGTGCCAATATCTCAATAGCTGCAAAATTATCGTGTGCTGCTAGCTCTAGGGAACGCTTGGCTGCGCTATCCGCGCGCGCGAGTAGAGATTCGTCCCCGCCGCGCTTTGCTAACTCCAGGTACACGCGTGCTACAGAGGCAAGTGTTATTGGCGCATCGGGCTCTAGCTCTAGGCGCCGCTCTAAAAATGCGCGCTGACGATCTAGGTCGTCCTCGTTATAAAATGCCTCTGCATCAATCCTTGCTAGCTCGCTAAGTTCGCTGGAGCTATCAGTCCACCTATCATATACTCGATAACTGCTAAGCACGACGACTATAGCGACACCTGTTACTGCTAGCGCAAGAGATTTAGAGCGGTGGTTTTTAAAGTTCTTGGTAACCATAGTAGTACTATATGAGACGAAATCTTATCTCAACTGGATCTATTCGACCACGTATGCACTCGTCCTTCATTACACTACTAAGCTTTTTTGTCGCTATTGGATGTGGCTTGGCGCCGTCTATATCTGAGGCTCATCCCTTCGATGTTGCAGTGGTTAAGATCTCGTTAACTAAGCAGGCAGTAGAGGGCTCGGTTTCATTTGCTGCAGGCTCTAGCGCTGATAGCACTAATGATAGCAGCGCAGACAATAGCGCGCTAATCCAGACAGATCTTAGTAGTGTAGCTATTCAGGAACTAGCGCTAGGATTGATAGGAGAGCTTAGCTTTGGTGAACGTGAGGCAGTAAAGTGTCTGGCTAGGGTGCGATCTGATCTATCACCAGCACAAATTCTTGAGGATCTAGCGCAAGCAAAATCTATTAGTTTTGATTTAGATTGCCAGGGGCGATGGCTCGTAGCAAGCGATCTTGAACGGGTTACCATAAGACGAAATCCACGATTGATATCTCAACAAGCTATATCTCAACGTTCCCCAGATGCTACGACGATATTTATATTTGAGCGAGGTCTTGAGCGATTCGCTACTACGCTCAAAAGAGACGACACAATCCGCGTTGTAAATCTAACAACCGATGGGATTTTTAAACAGACAATTAGCTTGGGAATTGAACATATCGGTGCCTCTCTCAATCAGTGGGGCTTAGCTGCGGACAAAAGTGAGCTGGCTAGCCAGAATGATTCCTGGGCAGCCTGGGCTATCCCGGAGGGAATTGACCATATACTCTTTATTTTAACGCTGGTGTTAGTAGCACCTGCGCCGCTTAACTTATTCAAAGCCGTTACCGGATTTACCCTGGGCCATTCTGTAACCTTGGCGCTAGCTACGATCTTCAAGGCGGTACTGGCCCCAGAGATCGTAGAGCCAGCGATAGCAGCGTCTATAGCATGTATGGCGTTTGAGGCAGCTAGGCGCGTGCCGCTACGCCGAGCCTGGATACCGGCTACGGTATTTGGAGCGTTACATGGGTGTGGTTTTGCTAGAGCGCTTATCGAGCGTGGACTAGAGGGGAGCTCGTTGTTGGTTGGACTGCTAGGCTTTAATATCGGCGTAGAATTAGGTCAGTTAGTTTTTGTGGTGATATTTTCCTTCATACTTTTTCTGAGCGCTAGGATCTTTGGCTCACTAAAGTTAGTTACCGTAGCCTTTGCCTATTGCGTGCTGGTGATCGCAAGCTACTGGTTTGTTGAGCGAATAGGCCTTGTGCCGTAAGCTCTAAGCGGTAGTCTGGTACTTAGAAAATACTGTTACTGCGTATAGTGTCAGATAAAAGATATGGGTCGTAATGCAAAACTAAAGCAGCAGCGCAGAGAGGAGCGCCAGAGAGTCGCTGCTCTTTCTGTGGCTCCAACACCTTCTCAAGCAGATAACGCGACAAACCCTGGATTCTCTTGGCTGCATCTGACCCTTATCTGTGCGCTTGCGTTTATATCAAGCATTTTTTTGATTGAATCCGAGGATATTTTTTCCAATATAGTGACCGGAGAGTTTCTCTGGAGAACTAAAACGTTTCCAGAGCTAGATCCATTCTCCTTTACCGGGCCACATAAGTGGCTTCTTAATCGACCGTTTCCGTGCTTAGTGTTTTATGGAGTTCACTCAATTGGTGGATTGGCAGCGGTGCAGATCTTTTGCGGATTGATGATCGCTTTAACCTATGGGCTCCTGTATGCCGTGTGGAGTAGTAGGACTAGGCAACCGATTGTGGCCTTTGCTGTCACAGCGCTTGTGGTGATGGCTTCATGCTTCTGGTTCCAAACCCGAATTTACGTATTCGCTTATTTGTATACTGTATTGCTGATATTTCTAATGACTTCACGCTCATCTAGAGCTATGTGGTGGGCGATAGCACTTCAAGTTTTGTGGATTAATAGCCACCCGAGTGCAATCGTGGGTGTAATTTTTACCGGAGTATGGTGGTTTTGGGAAAGTTATCGGAGGCGTCGTTTTGAGGTCTATCCAAATACGGTGCTACTCGGCGTGATTGTAGCCAATGCGCTCTCACCGATGGGTTTATCAGCATATCGAAAGTTTGCCGAAGAGCTGTTTAGCCCACACCCTTCAAGGCAGAATATATTTGAGTGGTTGTCGCCGTTTTCAGCAACAGTAGCGAGTCAAACACTGGCGTGGTGGTTCTATGGGACGATCGTTTTTATTGGAATTGTTGCAGTATGGTCGTTTGTTTCAGCCGCAAAGTCGCGAATTGGCGCTGAGCAGTTAATTATTACCACAGCGCTATTTGGTCTTGCGCTGTCATCTTCACGGCATATCCCGCTTTTCTATTTAGCACTGTGTGGCACGCTCATTGTGTTATTTGCCGGCTGGGTCGAGCAGCGCAGGATCCAGATCACTGAAAGAGTAGCGGCGTTACTGCTGCTAGGGGTAGTAGTAGTAATTAGCAAAGTCGCTATCCTTGGATATTCCAACGGATCCGCTAAGCGTACAGTAGCTTTTGGAGTCGACCCATATAAATTTCCAGATAGGGCGATTCAGATTCTTAAAGCAGCTAAGGTTCAAGGGAATATTTTTTCTGATTATGACACGGGAGCTTACTTTCTCTACCGCATGTATCCTGACTACAAGGTGTATATCGATGGCGCTCGGCTTGATGAGGTTTATGGCGAGGAGGGCTTTCTGCACTACATGAAGTTAGGCAACTCGGCTCAGATTCTAAAGGATGATATAAAAAAGTATGACATCAGAGCATTTATAGTCCCTCTGCCGCGTGAAGCGAGTGAGATTGTTGTTGTGCATCGCTTTTTGTCCTCCGATTCCGCCTGGAAGTTGGCGTATTTTGATGACGTAAATATGCTCTTTGTGCAACGAGACGAGGCTCAGAGGAGAGATATTCCAACGTATGCTTTCTTAAATCCATTTATTCCGATCGATCAGATAATAAAGAGCAATCCGGACGCCATGAGCGGGCTAGAGCGTGATTTTAATCAGGGAGATCTCATTAACCCTGAATCCATAGCTTTTCTTATTCTAAAACACGCCTACCTAAAACTGAAGGGGGTAAACGATAAGGCCACAGATGTTATGGCGAAGATGCAAGAGCTCTGCTCAACGAAGCGGCCATCGCCAGCGTGTGGCTTTGCTAGGGAAAGATTTGCTGTAACTACTCAGTAGAAAAAGCACCCCCGACTAGGGGGTGACAGGAAAGAAAAAGTACAAAGAGGCCGATTTAGCGATGCTATGACTGCAACGATTCAAAAATCCGCTGAGTAGTTACCAGATGGCAAAGCTACCGTAACAGGTCACGCAAGGCTTGCTCGCGTCTACGCATAGCTTGAGCTTCGCGTGCAGGGACACCCTCATGGTCGTAGCCAATAAGATGTAAAATGCCGTGAACGATTAACCGCGTAAGCTCTGCTCGTAGCGGCACGGCGAATCTTTTAGCCTGCCTTATAGTAGTTTCGCTTGAGATTACGAGATCTCCTAGATAGCTTCCAGCGCTAGAGCTAGTTTTTACATCTCCGCGAATCTCTTTGGGGGTGTACTGCGGAAACGATAGGACATCTGTTGGCTTGTTTTTTTTGCGAAACTCAAAGTTTATCTCACGCATCTTGGCATCGTTTATAATCATTACGTGCAGCTCTGATACATGCTTAACAGCGATCTCATCTGAAACTAAGGCAAGAGTTTTACGCACAATCGCCCGGATGCTCTGAGCCGCTATCCCAAGCGCTTTACTCTCAATCGTACAGTGAATCTTCCAAGGAGATTTAGCACAAGTTTGCTTGGTGCTTTTAATATTCCTGTTGTTTCTGCCAGACTTGGGATATGAGCCAGATTTACGGGGCTTACGCTCCCGTAAGCTAGTACTTTTTCGCTGATCTGGTCGGCTGCTACTACTCAAGACCTAGTCTCCGTAGGTTCTCAGTTTTAGCTGCTCCGTCAGATCCAGTGCTTGAGTCGCCACTACTTCTCTCGCCGGTGCGATCGTTTGTCTTTTCAGCAGGCTCAGCGTACGAAACGCGCTGATGGTAGATTCCAGTAAGTATATGAGTGAAGCTGCGCGCAATCAGGTGCAGATCGTGTAACGTTAGCTCACATTCATTTAATTCGCCACTCGCAAAAACTTTGTTAATCATCTTCTGAACCAGTCCTTGAATGCGGTCTTGGGTCGGTTCTTGTAAGGTGCGTGTGGCTGCTTCGATACCATCGGCAAGCATCAGTAACCCGGCCTCTTTGGTCTGTGGACGTGGGCCCGGGTATTGGTAAAGCGAGCGATCGACTGAGTCAGGATCAACTCCGAGCTCTTCAGCTTCTTTACGCGCTTTCTCGTAAAAATATTCGATTACCGATGTGCCGTGGTGTTGCGGTATCATCTCTTCGATAATTCTAGGTAGCTTGTAGCGCCGCGCAAGCTCGATTCCGTCTTTGACATGAGCGCGAATAATTAGGGCCGACATCGAGGGACTTAGCTTGTCGTGACGATTTCCGCCGGGTTCCTGATTTTCAACGAAATAGAGTGGCTTGGTGCTTTTACCTATATCATGGAAATATGCGCCAACACGACAAACAACCGGGTTTGCTCCGATTACATTCGCCGCTGACTCAACCATCATGCCGATTACCATCGAGTGATTCCACGTCCCAGGGGCTTGAATACTGAGTTCTTTAAGGAGTGGATGGTCAAGGGTGGCCATCTCAATAAGCCGCATATCAGAGGTGTACTCGCCAAAATATTCAAGTATCGGAGTAAGCGCCACAGCAAAGAGCGCGCTTGAAAGCCCGCTAATACAACAAGCTAAGATCCTAATCGAGGCATCTATGGCGCTGGTACTGTGGTCGATAAACATAGATACGACAGCAAATGGGATAAGTGAGATGGTGATCCAGACGGCGCCCCGTAGGTAGGCGCTGCGCGACCGCACACCCTTGCGGAAGGCGAGGCAGGCCACGATAGAAGAGGCAAATATCGCAGAGGGTATAATAGCGTGATTGAGCGCTCGTGCCGGGGTGTAGAAGGTATAGGCAGCCGTGGCGCAAGCGGCAGCAAAGATAGCTCGTTGTGAGCCACCAATTGATTGAACGATCAGTACCACCGCCGCATACGGTAGCGCAAAGCTTAGCGAGACGGCTGATACTCTGGCTAAAGATAGGTTTAATTCCGAGTACATCACCAGAGCCATAACGATAACTTCGGTTAGGGCAACCCAGAGGGTTGATGTCGCTAACAGTATGTACAGCGCGGTAAAGCCCTTGCGGTCATGCGCTTGATACTCCGACATAACCGCCTGCGCTCCGTAGTGCAGGATCGCTAGAGATAGCCAAACCAGTAGCGCTCGAGAAATGCGTTGCAGCATCTCGCGTTCAGTCAGGAAGGCCCCCAGTATCGCCTCTGAGGCGATGGCGACGAGCCCAATCCATGCGATCATGGTCAGGGTTTCAAGGCGTCCAGACGATATGAACTGGCTACGCTTCATCGCGGTCGTAGGCTTGAATAATCCGTGATACGAGTGGATGTCGTACAACATCTTCGTCGGTAAAGTGGACGATTGAGATGCCGTTAACGTCCTTGAGCAGCTTGAGCGCATGACTGAGCCCTGACTCAATGCCACGAGGCAAGTCGATCTGCGTTACATCACCGGTAATAACGCAGGTAGAACCGAAGCCCAAGCGTGTGAGTAGCATCTTCATCTGCACCGGAGTGGTATTCTGCGCCTCGTCAAGGATCACAAACGCATTTGAGAGCGTGCGACCACGCATGAAGGCAAGGGGCGCAACTTCAACAACTCCACGCTCGACCATCTCTTTCGCGCGTTCAAAATCGACCATGTCGTGCAGTGCATCGTAGAGTGGTCGGAGGTACGGGTTTACCTTTTCTGCCATATCACCCGGCAGGAATCCGAGTTTCTCTCCAGCCTCAACGGCAGGACGGCACAATACGATCCGTTTTACCTCTTTGTTCAGCAGTGCAGTTACGGCCATCGCCATAGCCAGGTATGTTTTACCGGTTCCTGCGGGACCAACTCCGAAAACAACGCTGTGGCTCTTAATCTCTTCGATGTAGTTTTTCTGGCGAAAGGTCTTGGGAACGATCTTTGTGCGTTTGCCGCTGACTCGAATCTCATCGCGAAACAGCTCTTCGAGCCTGAGGCGTCTATTGCCTGAGAGCATCTTGATAGCGCGCTCTACATCACCCTTAAAAATATGCTCTCCGGACTCAACCAGATCGCGCAGCTGTACCATTAGGTCGTGTCCTAGCTCGACATCGTTGTCTTGTCCGATTAGGGTTAGTCCGTTTGCTGATCGACCTATTTTAAGGCCAAGTTCCCGCTCTATGGTGCGCAGGTTTTCGTCTTTGTCTCCGACCAGCGCCTGCATAACCGTTGACTGTGGAAAGGCTACCTCCATCTCTTTGGTTGCACCTTTTGGGTCTCCTGAGCGTCTTCCGTATCCTGTCATGTACCTCTCGTTACAACTCGTGCTTATTAGACTAGCCTAGCATAACCTTTTGAATGATCACTGGCTAATCGTAATCGTTCAAGCGCTCTGCTGGTATCATCCTCAGCTCGTGCCAGCTCTCGTAACCGCTCCTACAGGAAATCGGCTCCTGCACAGATAGCTCAAGGTTTTGTCGCGATAATCGGGTAGGTGTCCGATATCTCTAGGCCTTCCAGCTCACGTCTGAGGAGATCGAGTGCTACATATGTGGCGTACACGCGGATTGAGCGTCGGTCGTTTACGTAGAGAATCTTCCGCTCTATAGCCTTGCCGTCTGGCCCCGCAAGGCCAATCCAAACGGTGCCAACGGGTTTATCGGGCGTGCCACCATCTGGTCCAGCCACACCACTCACAGCTATGCCGTAGGTGGTACCCATAAGCTCCCGGACTTCCTGGGCCATCGTGCGTACGGCCTCGGCACTCACCGCACCCTGCTTGGTGAGGGTAGTATCTGAAACCTTGAGGATCCGCTCTTTAATCCGATTGTCGTACGACACAACGCTGCCCGTAAAAACCGCTGATGAGCCGGGTGTCTCGGTCAGGTAGCTAGCGACGAGTCCGCCCGTGCACGATTCAGCAGTAGAAACAGTGGCGCCCCGCAAAAGCAGGAGCTGCTGCACCCGCTCAACAAAGCTCTGGGAAGGGTTCTCTGTATATATCGTGCCGCGATCCAGTACTGCGCGTACCTTGGCTGCGGGCCCTTCGAGCGATACTCCTTGAGGCGCTTTGAGTACCACGTGTACTTCAGGGAAAACGGCGCGATACGACACAGTGATCTCTTCTGGTAAACCACATCCTTCAACGAGTTTTCCAGCTACAGATTCAGGGACACCAAAAACCTTAAAAGTGTGCCGTTGGATCGGCCGCACATCTCCCGCGTGGTTACGGATAACTGGAAGCACGTAGTTGTTAAACATCGGAGTGAACTCACGGGGTACACCGGATAGAGAACACACGGTAACCTTGTGCGGGCCCGCTCCCGCGCCGGTCATCATAAATCCGGGCGCAGTACCGTTTTCATTTGGGATCATCGTTGAGCCCACCGGAAGAAGGGCCTGCTTGAGATTGGATGGATCGAGTGTGCGCGAACGTTTGCTGTAAAACTGCTCTAAGTGCGCGCGAGCCTCAGGGAACTCCGCTACGCTGACCCCAAAAAACTGCGCCACCATGTTACGGGTAAGATCGTCTGAGGTTGGTCCGAGCCCACCTGAAGTAATGATGATGTTACTCACACGACTCAATGACTCTAGCCCTGCGACTAGCTCTGAGAGATCGTCATCGACTACAAGAACACGCTTGAGCTTGAGTCCAAGCTCGGCAAGTGCACGAGCAACGATATTAGAATTAGTGTCGATTACCCGGCCATCAAGTAACTCTGACCCGGTAGCAAGGATTGAGACAGAGAAGCTCATGCTTTCTTTTTAACGTTGCCCAGCGCAGCAACTGCGATACTCTTGTGAGTCATCTTCATCTCAGCTATCACGGCGAACACAGATTTAGGCGCCTTGATGTCAGGTGCTGATTGAATGATCTTGGCCTTCATCGGATCAACATAGGCCCCCTTGTCAAAGAGTCCAAAGTGTAAGTGTGGACCACTTGATAGGCCGGTGTTGCCGAGCGCGCCTATAGTTGATCCACGAATCACACGCGAACCGGTTTTAAGGCCAGCGGCTATCTTTGACAGGTGCATATATTCAGTGGTGTACCGAGAATCGTGGGCGATCTTCACCATATTGCCGCCGCCTTTATTCCAACCCGCAAAAAGCACTACGCCATCACCGACTGTGCGGACAGGGGTTCCTAGTGGAGCTGCAAAATCAACACCGTTGTGTGGACGTGAAATCTTTAATACTGGGTGAAACCGAGCGTGGGTGAAAACCGATGATATCCGCGTAAATTGCACGGGATAGCGTAGGAATGATTTGGTTGGCATCTCACCTTTTTCGTCAAAGTAGCGTACTGTACCATCCTTGGCTACATCGCGCACAACGGCGTACATCGTTCCCTGGAGCGAGATCGAAGCGGCCTTAATCTCTCCTGCTGATAGCACGCGTCCATCTTCAAGGCGTCGTTCGTCGAACCACACTGTAAAGGTGTCACCGGGTTGTAGGTCTTTACGAAAATCTACTCGATTACTGAAAAGGTCAACGAAATCGTCAACAACAGAGTACGGCATGTCGATTCCACTAGCAGCTTCAACTAGGTTTGAAAGGATAGTTCCGGATACCTTGCGGTCGTGTGAGTGCACTAGTGCTTGTTCTATGCGCGGACTGTATCCATCGTCGGTATCACCAGTGATGACTAGGGTTGCGCCACCCCCCAACTCGCGACGCAGTTCAACTACTTCATCTCCCTTGCGAGTTATCGATACTACTTCGCCAGCTTTGAGATTTGGGAGTTTACTGGAGAAGGCGCTGATAAATGACCGTACTGCCTTCGGCGCTCCCTTGATGTCGCGCCAAAGCGATGCAAGGGTCGATCCCTTCTTAATTGTGTGATGAAACCGCTCTACTGGGGGGGGTGTGATTTTAGCAAGTTGGGATGTATCTGCAGTAGTGCTAACCTGGTCCGTGGTGATAAAGGCTGGACTTTGAAACGGGCTGCTGGGATCAAAGAGGAGCTGCTCGGAGCTATCCCCTTGGTCAAAGCCTACTAAAAGCCGCTGGCCGATAGGTGTTCCCTTAACCACCACCACGGTGGCTAGTACAACAACGGCAGATCTGACGACTAAAGCTGCGATTCTCATAGACCGGATGACTTTAAGCCGGATAGCGGGGCTTCGCAATTCTCTTCTCTTAAAAAGGGCCAAAAATGCGCGGAACCTACTGTATTTAATAAGTTTAACGGTATTTAGCCGCGCATTTTAATCCCTGTCAATAATCCTAAATTCGGCAGTTGCGGGTCTGAAAATGGCGCATCTACTCAAAATCACTTCGGCTTTTGAATTTGCGGTGCTCACCCTGACGGTGCCAGGGTTGCGCTTCCGCAAATATCAAAATCCTTTGTGCTTTCGAGTATCTGCACCATTTTCATCCTCCTTAACTGCCGAATTTAGGATAATGCCAGTCCTTTCGAGTAGATAGCGGGAGAATTGCGATGCCCTAGCCGGATAGCAGTAAAGGAACAAGCACCCCTTTTGAAATATAACGCAATTTGGCGCTAGAGTGGTGCTAAGGTGCTGTATTTATGCTTGTAGTAGCTGTAGACGTCGGGACGGTTAGGGTAGGAGTAGCTTGTGGGGATTCAACGCTCGGCATCGCTTTTCCGCTGGCGGTGTGGCCAAAAGCCCAAGGTCGCGCCGAGCGCGAGCTGATAGCTGTGCTCGCTGAGCGCAAAGTTGAGCTCTTGGTGGTCGGGGTGCCGCTAGGGCCGCAAGGGGAGCGCACGGCGACCTGTGATGTTGTTGATGGGTTTGTACGGCGATTGTTAAAGCGAGCCTCAGTTCGTGTGGAATTTGTAGATGAGGCATTTTCCTCTGATGAAGCTACAGAGCGGCTCAAGAGCGCTGGGGCAGAGCGCGCTCAGCTTGATGCCTATGCAGCGTGTCTTATCTTAGAGCGCTACTTCGAGTACAATGCTGTTGGTAATCGAGATTCTAAGAAGTAACTTGAAAGAGCAACAGATATGGGTACGGGCACGCGGTTTATCTTTCGGTTGATAACGGTTCTCGGATCTTTAGCTCTATTTGCCGCTATCTTGAGTGCCGCGGCTTATGGCGGGTGTAGGTACTATCTCTTTACACCAACTGATCTATTGAGACGAGAGACGCTAGTTTTTGATACCGAAGCTTCTCGTAATTTTAAGCAGATCGCCCACGCACTAGAGGATCAGAGCTTGATCCGTAGCGCCTTTGCCTTTCGTCTGCTGGCCCGTTTTGAGGGTAAAGATACTCAGATTAAAGCCGGGGAGTATGCGCTCTCTGCGGCTATGACACCACAACAGATCCTCGATATGATGGTTCGTGGAGAAACGATCCCGCGCAGAGCAACGGTGCGCGAGGGGATGACGGTTAATGAGATAGGTCTCGTTGTTGAACAGGCTGGTATCGTTGATCGAGCTTCATTTGAACAGGCCCTGGCTGATCCAGGATTGCGCCAAGAATTAGGGGTTGAGGCTAACTCGTTAGAGGGCTACTTGTTTCCGGAGACCTACAACTTTCGCCGCAATACCCAGGCGCACCAAGTTATTAGAGCGATGTACAGCGAATTTATCAGAAACTGGTTGCCCGAATGGGACGGCCAGGCAATAGCGCTGGGGATGTCCCGTCATCAGATCTTGACCCTTGCATCGATAGTTGAGAAAGAATCGGGAAATTTCGCGGAACAGCCAATTATCGCTTCGGTATTTCACAATCGCCTTAAGCTCAATATGCGACTACAGGCCGATCCTACTGTCATTTATGGCATAAAGGATTTTAACGGTGATATCACCAAGCGAGATCTGCAAACAGAAACCCCCTATAACACCTACATCATATCCGGATTGCCGCCAGGGCCGATTGCGAATCCTGGGCTATCAGCGATTAAGGCCGTTTTGTTTCCGGCAGATACTCGATACCTTTATTTTGTGGGAAACGGCGCGGGGCGACACATATTTTCAGAGAGCCTAAATCAGCATAACGATGCAGTTAATCGTTATCAACGCACCCGTCAGCAGCTTCCGGCAGCTGAACAGCTTAGTCGAGATGATCTGAATACCGGGAGTGCACAGTGACGATCGGCTCACCTATACCGGAAGCAGGAAGGGATCTGATCTCAGCGGTGCAAGAGAGCGAGCAGCGTAATAGGCTTTATGCGGTGGTCGTCTTTAGTATTACCCTAGCGCTTGGCATAGCTTTATTTTTGAGTGTTGTTTCTAGTCTCTCCAGGTCGACAGCTTGGATAGTGCTCGGTTTGTTGTTGGTAGCGTGTTCATGGGTCTGGCGACCCGGAATACGCACGATCACTGTTTCGCGGATAGAGGCGGCGGCGTTGGTAGATAGAGCGCTTGGAACAAAGGAGCGCGCAGTTTCACTAGCAGAGCTAGAAAATCGCGCGTTTCAGGAGCACGGAGCACAACGTCAAGTATTAGCAACGCAGCTTGCAGAGCTTGTTCCGGAGGGAGTCACTGGTGCTCGTATCGCTCCGTATGTCGTAACGCAAGCGGAGCGGCGTGCGATCGTAGTAGCGCTTTTGTGTGTTGCAGCTTTATTGGCGATTGTACTGCTCAGACCGCGCTCGCCCCTTGATGATTTGGTGCAAGCGATAACTGAGATAGAAACAGAGCACCCGGAGCTTCCAGCAGAGGTACAAAGTGCGTTAATCGAGTTAGTTGAGCAAGCAAGTGATCCACGCGCCGAGTCGGCTGATATTCTCCAGGGGATAGCTCGAGTAGAGGGTTCTATCAAGAGTGCTTCAAGGCAGCAGCGCGGCAAGCAGGCGGATAAGTCAGGCGCGCAAGCTGGAGATACTGCTCAGGAGAGCAAGCAGGGGCAGCAGGGA
>JBBALZ010000002.1:0-30124 GCA_040402735.1 Bdellovibrionota bacterium | reverse complement strand
CGAGGAGCAGGGAGATAAGCAGGGGGGAAGCAGGTCAGGCGCGCAAGCTGGAGATGCTGCTCAGGATAGCAAGCAGGAGCAGCAGGGAGAGCAAGGCCAGCAAGGAAAGCAAGGACAGCAGGGCGGGCAGGTCCAGCAAGGAGAGCAACACAGTCAAGAAAAGCAAAAGAGCCCAGAAAAAGCCGGCACTGCCGACGGTGCTGGCAAAGAGAGCGATCGTCCTGGTGAGCAATCAAAGCACGGTAGCGCAGACCAGGGTATAGCGAAGTTACAGAATGCGCTCACTAAGGCTAAGGAGGCTCTTAAGCCCAAAGCTCAGGGAGGAAGTCAGAGTGAAGCTCAGAATGAAGCTCAGAATAAGCCCCAGAATAAGCCCCAGAGTAAACCCCAGAGTAAACCCCAGGGTAAGCCGCAGAGTGAAAATAACAGCAGCACAGCTACCAAAGAGCAAAACAAGGGCAGAGAGGAAGGAGATCAGAAACGAGGAGATCGGGGCACTCAAGACCAAGGTGAGCCAGCAAAACGTCTTGGTATCGACCAAGGCGGTGAGGATGGGTCTTTAGGTAGTACGGGCCCGAGATCTCCGCAGATTGACCGCAACGCCAAGGCGCGCGAGGGCGGCTTTGATCCCAATGCGCCCGAGGGGCGTATAGGTCTTGGTGGAAGGGAAAAATTTAAAGATGTTCAGATTGAGGCACGTGATGAAGAGATCGATGAAAGATTTGCAGGCGATGACCTAAAACCTGAGTCAGGGGATCAAGGGGCACAACCAAAAACAACACTTGAGGAGCTAACTCTAGTGAAGCCTAAAAGTGTCCCGCATAAAGGTCAACAGCCGATCCCGCTAGAGTATCGTGATCTCCTGAGGTAGTTTCCTTTGCGCTAGGATGCAGATTATGGAGAATTATTATTCAGCGTAGCCTTAAAAGTCTCTAGGTCAAAGTAATCAGGAGCAGACTTCACAACTAAGGATCCAATGCCTGAGGGACTTATCACAACCTCCCCTGAGGATAAGTGGATTAATATGCCCCGATTTTGTTTAAGCCTGTCACTCCAAACGCCCGCACCGGCGTTACATGCTACGGTTAGATTGGTCCAGTCAAAAGGAATCTTCTGCGTGGCTAAATTAAAAAAAGCCTCTTTAGATTCGGTCTTTAGTGCAAGTTGGTGTAAGAGACTAAGAGTTTTGTCAATTTGCTCTGCTTTAACCGCCTTGAGCTTGTTCCATAAACCCTCTATCTCAGATTTTTCTCCGTAGCCGTTTTGTCCGATTTGAGCTGAGATAAAAATGAAACTTTGACCCTTTGATCCTTCGTCTCTAAAAGACCTCGCTCCGGTTGCAGTTACTGGAAATAATCCGGGAACTACCAGCTGATGTGAATTCCGGCATTGAATAAAGCTTTTAGTTGTCTGACAAAGATCTTCACTGACAGTAAGTCTTGCTAGCGCTGCTCTTAGTCGTTTCGGTAGTGGCCGAGTGCTATCGCAAACATCGGGATCATTGTAAATAAACGTGCATATATCTTCAAGCGTCTTGGCAGTTTTTGTATCACCTAGGTGTCCATATACTGCTTGAGCCAGCAACTCTTTATCTCTATCCGAAAACTTATTCAGGTGCAGCTGGTCGATCAATTCAGCGCTAACGCGTGCCGAACTATAGCCCTCGGCGGCGTGGCCACGCGAAAAGTTTTTACTTACTGCCTTTAACTTACTTTGGTCGCTTATGTGAAAGATTCGATAGCCCAAAGCGACAATCGCATATTGTAACTGCCTTACCTTAAGATAAGGCGAAGGTATAATTTGAGAACAGTCTGATACCTTGACACTACTTGAGGTGCTAACGATTACAAAAATTTTAAGTGGCCTTTGAGAGGCAGCCTCCGCCAAGAGTGGGTCGATTTTTCCTTCTAAATCTACATGTTTTAATGAGATTACACTTTCATCGATTACTATCAAACGCTTATCCTGAGTAGGAGGAATCTGATCCTGGCTGATGTTTACTATAGAGATACTTGAGTCAGCAGCTCGTAGTTTATTCACCATATAGCTTGAGCCAACTAAGACGAGCGCCCCCAAGTTACTGTCGTTTCCAGCTTGGGCAAGGGAAGTAATTTTCTGTACCCGACCATCAGGGCCATTGGGTACGCGCCAATCTATTGCATCCGGATATTCGGGTGGCTTGAGTTTTTGCGCAGCATTCGCCAAAAGAGGATTAAGACTCTCCAGTTCAGAGCCGAGCCCTATACGACTTTTCAAGACGGCGAAAGGATCTGAATCTCCCGGTCTTGGTCTCACCGATATTTCGCCTCCATCCCGACTAGTACCATTCATCTGTTAACACCCCAAATCACCAGCGTATTATCTACGCAGCTTCAACTTCGAGTGTGCCATGAAGGTCGCTGGTAAACAAATCAGGCAGGTATCTAGGGTGCTTGCCCAACAGCTAACACTCTAAACTGCCTGCATATTCGGGTGGAAAGCGAAGAGGCATGAAGCAATTTAAGGTTTTAAGCTGATAAATAGGGAGGCTTTACACGCGGAGAAACGCTCTTTGTAAAACATGCAAAGTATCGCCGAGAATAAGGGTTAGCCAGGAGATTCTAGGGATCTGTAAAGTTAGGTAAGGTTGTATGGTCAGACAAATTATACCCCCAAGCAGGACTCAAGACGTTTCCGATAAGCAAACTAATGGTGATAATATGTTAGCCAGCGCATTTCGGAGTGCCACAGGCTCAGCTCAAACTAGAACAGCAATCAGCACAGCCGCTATGGCTAGTCGTCAACAAACATGTCCTCAGGAAACTCAGATAAGAGTGTTGCAAGAGATTAAGGACAATACTTCACCGCAGCTTCAAGCAATTCTTAAGCGCAACCATCCGGGAAAGACGGAATTTTGGTATGCGTGCCAAGTTTACAATCAATTAAAAGCTAACCTCGACAATGAATTTCGGTCCCTATCTAATTGTACGCACGAAGATATAGAGCGAGCATCAAATCAAACAGAAAAGCAGTTGAGAGTCAAAAGAAACGGCAAGATGTGCGTCATTGATGGGCCGAAACGCAATAATCACGGGCTAAATGAAGCAAATCCAGAAGTGGTGGCACAGGCAATCATGGATAGCGTTACAGATAAAGGCGCGTGGGAAACTCTACAAAACTACCGTAATAGCTTAAACGACGACACAAAGTTTGTCGCCGCTATTAAGCCAGCACTCACTGAAAAAAATAAACACACTGAAGACGATCAATTTCGTTGGACTAGATCAACGGTGAAAATCAATGCTGAGAAGTTACAACATTCAATAGTTCACAACCTTTTGCAGCAAGGTGTGATACCTAGTGAGTGTCGCTATATTGCTAGAAATGATTTCGATAGAGGTGCTATTGGCAGCGAGTTGACGCAGCGCGGTATTGAAAGACAAGAGATACGTAATAAAGTTCAAGACGAGTTTGATCTAGCAAAACGACAGGAAACAGTGGCTAAATTGTATGGTTACATTACAGGCGCAAGAACCTCGAGTGAGCGTCAGAAGACGCTTGAGTTTTTTAAGCAAGGAATGCGCAATGAAAACAATACAATCGCATATAGGAGCGCTCTAGCGGAAGTAGTTGAAATGGTGGAAAGGGAGCGGTCACAGGCGAGTGGGGGTTATACAGGGCGCAAGAAGTCTCGTATTCAGGCTATTTAATCGGTTAACAGGCGTTTTGCACCTTCTGGTAGTGCCCAAAGTTTAACAACCCTTGGTCGCGTTATAAACTTTCCCCGTGTACGCAGCGGGCAGCACCCGTTACACTTAGGGTCTATGGCTAATAATACTACTACTACCGGCAAATTTACGAATGCAGCTCTGCTAGAACAGGGAATTAGAGATTTTCAGGGTTCGTTTCAAACTATCGAAGGCGAGGTTCGCAAGACGATCGTCGGCATGAATGAGGTTGTGCGCTCAACGCTAGCGGCGATCTTCGCCCGCGGGCATGTGCTCCTTGAAGGAGCGCCGGGTCTTGGAAAGACCCTATTGGTAAAGTCCCTAGCGCGAGCCCTTGGTTTAAGCTTTAAGCGCGTGCAATTTACCCCGGATCTGATGCCATCTGATGTAACTGGAACCCAGGTGCTGACCGAGGAGGCAGGAGGATCGAGACGCTTTGTGTTCAAGCAAGGGCCTGTTTTTGCCAATATAGTTCTAGCAGATGAGATTAATCGAGCTACACCAAAGACTCAGGCCGCTTTACTTGAGGCGATGGAGGAACGCCAGGTAACAGTTCTCGATCAGACGTATCCATTACCACAGCCGTTCTTTGTTTTAGCAACCCAGAATCCGATTGAATTAGAGGGAACCTATCCTTTGCCGGAGGCGCAACTTGATCGCTTTTTAGTTAAGGTTCTCGTCCCAGCACCAAGCTCCTTAGAGCTTAAGGAGATACTCGCCCGCACAACAGGCACCGTAGCTCAGCAAGTAATGCCAGTCTTTAAGCCCGACCAGGCGCTCTCGGAGATAGCGCGGATGCAGGATATCGTGCGTCACGTGGTTATATCCGACCCACTTCAGGATGTGTTGGTGCGGATCGTGGCAGCGCTTACCCCAGTCTCTGAGTTCGCCACTGAGAGTGTAAAGCAGTACGTGCGATTCGGGCCCGGGCCACGTGGTGCTCAGTCAGTTGTACTGGCCGCGAAGGTCAGCGCGTTGCTTGATGGAAGGATTAATATCTCGTTCGATGATATTCGCCAAGTGCTACACTCAACGTTGCGTCATAGATTAATCTTGCAGTTCCAAGCCGAAGCTGATGGTGTCTCAGCAGACGACCTCATTGAGGAGGTGCGTAACGCAAAGTAGACGGGTTAAGTAAGGAACAGTCCGATTATGCAACTCTCTCCTGAGGCGTTACGTTTGCTCGATTCCTTTGCTCTCCGAGTAAAGCGATCTTTTTACGGAATGCGTCAGGGAGCGCATCGATCGCAACGTCGAGGTCACGGTGTAGAGTTCGCTGAGTACAGACAGTACGAGTTGGGTGATAACCCTCGGGCGATCGATTGGAATCTCTACGGTCGGAGCGATAAGCTTTATATTAAGCGCTATCTCGAAGAGGAGAATGTCGCGGTATACATCGTACTAGATGGTTCGCGGTCGCTTACTCATTCTAGTCTCCGAGAGAAGTGGGATTTAGCGGCGACGATCGCCTGCTCGGTTGGATACGTAGCGTTAGCGACCCAAGATCCAGTTGTGGTGTCGGTGCTAGGTGGCCCAAGTAGTCCGCGTTATTGGGGCGCACAGGCTTTTGGGTCACTAAGCACTTTTTTATCAGAGGCCACAGAGCTTTTAGTTTCAGATACTGCTATCGATATAGATCTGGTCCGTGCGATGAAGCAGGCGGCAGCGCGAGTGCGTTTTCCCGGAATATGTGTGGTTATCTCCGATTTTCTCTATCCGCAAGAGCAATTACATCAGATGTTAGCGCCGCTACGTGCTCGTAATATGGAGATTCACGCAGTTCAGGTATTAGGGACAAGCGATAGGGTGCTTAGTGATAGCGCCAGCGGGGTTGTCTTGCGTGATAGCGAAACCGGACAATCACGGGGAATTGAGATAAGTAGAGGTAACCAAGAGCGTTATGCCAAGTTACTCAGTGAGCACAACGCTAGGATCCGCCAGCATTGCTTATCGGCGCGGATCTCGTTTACCGAGGCCACTCCGATAGCTGGTACTTCACGGCCGGAGTGCGCGTTAGCAACGATACGTCGCATGGGGTTGTTTGTATGAGCGCTTTGGCAGGAATGGGTCTGAGCTTTGCAGCACCCTGGACGCTAGCAGCGATACCGCTTGCGCTTGGTGCGTTAGTATATCTTTTTCGCGCTCGGGGTGAGCTTAGTGCCCAGGTTACGTCGAGCCTATTTATAATTAAGCAGCTACCTCAGTATCTTCCGAGTCGACGACGCTTTGTGCCGCCGCTCCAGTTTTGGCTTGAGTTGCTCCTAGCGATCGCCTTGGGGCTGGCAGCTAGTGGTATGATCTTAACTCGCACCGGGGCACGGGTTGCGGTGGTGATCGATACCTCAAAGAGTATGGGAGCGCTAATCAGCGCGGACGAAACTCGTTTGCAGGCTGCTGTGCGGATAGCGTCGGCTGATATCTCACAAGCGCCTAACGATACGCGCTTTGTGGTGTTACGGGCGGCAAGGGTGGTTTCGTCTAGCGCTGCAAGCCCCGGTTACTTAGATCGAAGCGGAGCCACTTCGCAGATATCCACAGTAGACCCTACCTACGAGACCGATTCGCTGGCTGATGCACTAAACGATCTACAGGTGCGGGCCGAGTACGATGATATCTGGCTTTACACTGATAGAGCTATTGAGGGCCTGGGATCCGCTAGTCGTCTGCGAGTAGTCACAGTTCCTTACGACCCAGATACGGCTCACAATATCTGGATATCCTCGATTCAAGTGCGCACGCCGGCGAGCTCCAAGCAAAAAGACGCTGAGGACAATCAAATCCTTGAGATTGGTCTTTCGCGAGTAGGCTTGGGTACAAAGCAAGTTTTAATACAAGCAACGTGTAGCGATCGGCAATCAGGAGCTACTTTTGATCTACCAGCAGTTGCGCATACCCTGTCAGCTAGCAACACTAGTCTGATAAATCTTGGCCCGATAAATTCACCATGGAGCTTTTGCCGCGTGTATCTTGAGGGGGTTGATGATCTCTTAGCGAAAGATAACGAGGCGTGGATAGCACGTACGGCAGCTATCGGTGAAATAGGGGTTGTCAGTAGTTTGTCGCTAGAAAATTTGGGATTAGATCGTTTACCTTTTGGTAGCATTGTCGCTGTTAATGATGGCGATAAAAGTGAAGAGCAGAAGTTGCAAGAGCAGAAGTTTCGCGGGATTATTTATCACCGCAGCGAGCCAACACGATTGCCCGCTATTCCGGCTTTGGTAGTCTATCCACAAAAGGGGGCAAAGCTCTGGGGGGCGCTAGTAAAAGAGGACGCCCCACGTGGATCAAACGGTTCGGTTGAGATTACACGCTGGGATGAATCCCATCCGTTACTGCAGTATGTTCGACCTGGACTAATCGCGCTGCCAACGGCGCGAGTGCTTGAGTGCCCCAGCAGTGCTCGAGCGATAATCCACACAGTAGGCGGAGCGCTGCTGTGTGCTGGAGAGAGTGCTGGTAAACGCTACGCGATATTTGGTTTTGAGTTATTTCCCTTTGATGGACTACGTTCACCTACTCTAAGTATTATCACCTTAAATACTTTGCAGTGGCTCTTTTCCAGTTCAGGAGCAACAGATAGTGGTGCCAGCGATATCGGTTTGGTTGATCTACCGATAACTGGGGACGCTGGTGAGCGCGTAGTGAAATATATCGCGCCTCGAGAGCAGGAATTGCAGATAGTTAATAGAAGAAACGTTGAGGCCTCTGAGCCTGGTGTAATCTCGGTGCAAGAGATCGACACAGCTCGTAACGAAGAGAGGCTGCTTGCGATCAATTCGTTCTCCGATCAGGAGTCAAACCTTGCACTCACTGCGCCAATCTCGATACCTAGTGCAGGTATGGTGCTACCGAGAAGTGATTCGCGCGATACGCAATCAAACCACTATCAGCGGCTCTGGGCCTGGAGTGCTTTAATTATAGTACTAATAGATTTACTAAGGCGTATCGTGCTTCGGTCTAGCTGGAGGTGGGAGCGAGGATGAGCTTTCAATACCCAGCGCTTGTGTGGTTGCTAGTACCTCTGCTGCTGCTGTTTCTTATAAGCTTTGTGCGGTCAAAAGATGCCGAAAATTCGCGCGCAGTTGCTAATCCTCTTTTGGGCGTAGTGTTAATTTTAAGGGCTATACTGTCAGCTTGTATAGTATTGGCGCTCGCGGCGCCTTTTAGTGCTAAAGAGCGGCCACTTGAAGCGATTGTTGCACTTTTAGATATATCAGCGAGTATCACTGAGAGGCAGGGAGAGGAGCTGCTCGATAAATCGCGCGCATTAGCCGAAAGACTATCGGTGCCGCTCTCTGTAGTGCCTTTTGCTGAATCTGTGGTGCCGCGAGCGATAAGGCTTAGTGCCGCCGATTCGTATAAAAGTATCCGCACCGCTTGGCAGCGGCTAAATACCGGAAGTACCGATATAGCTAATGCGGTGCAAAGTCGAGCGGTGAATGGAGCCCCGTTTGCGCTCCTATTAAGTGATGGTTATGAGACCGCTGGCTCAATCAGCGCAGCTCTTACACAGCGCGCAGCGATCCCTATCTTTCCACTCTCTTCGACTGGTGAGGATAGTGCTACAGAGCTCTCGATCTCGCACCTACATGCTCCGCGGACCGTGCTAGCGCAGCGCAGCGCCGAGATCCGCGCCACATTCTCTAATCACAGCGAAACTCAACGCGCTGCAAAAATAGAGATACGCCACGGAGCTACCGTTGTGTTAACACGCACGGTGACGATAAATCCAGCGGCGGACTTGGCAGTTACAGCCCAGAGCGATCCGAACCTAGAGGGGTTACAGCCTATTCAGGCAGAGCTTTCCTGGAGCGATAGAGCTGGTCAACATACGGTAACTCGCACTACGTGGATGGCGGGTGAGCGACGCGAAAAAGTGTTGCTAATCTCAGGTAGCCCTGATGACGATAGATTTCTATCCCAGATCTTAAAGAGCCAGACGTATCAACTTCGCTCGACACTTGCTGGTGATTCAACGGACAAATCAGAGCGTTTAGTAGCGAGTGACTATGAGACGATAGTTCTTAACAATGTAGCCGTTGATCGAATTCCTACACCGATAGTCAAAGCGCTGCCGAGTTACGTTAAAGCTGGCGGTGGTTTAGTTGTTGTTGGTGGAGCGAGCTCCTATGGTTTGGGGGGATATATAGGTTCCTCGATTGAAGAGCTGTTGCCTGTGAAGCTTCTGCCACCACAACCAGAGAAAAAGAGACTCACGATAGCAGTGCAACTCGTAGTAGATAAATCGCGGAGTATGGCAACTGATAGTCGACTAGAGTTTGCTAAATCGGCGGCTGCGGAGGTTGTACGAAATCTTAAAGATGATGACTTTATAGGTGTAATCGGGTTTGATGAGGTTCCATTTATAGCGCTTCCTGTTTCACGACTATCTCAGGTACGAGATTCGGCGATCTCTCGAATAAGTCGTTTGTTTCCAACTAGTCGCACTAATCTATTTCCAGCGCTCGACGAGGCGCGCCGTGGTTTGCTGGCAACACCAGCGGGGCGGAAACACGTTATCGTGCTGACCGATGGTAAATTACCAGATCCGGGAGCACACTACTTTGATATCTTAAAACAGATGCGCTTTGTTGGAATTACCGTATCGACAATTATGGTTGGTAATGAGGTAGATGATGGCTTTCTTGCTCAGATGGCCCAAGCAGGGGGTGGTGCCTTTTATCAAACAGATGATCCGACCAATCTGCCAAAGGTGTTTCTGTCTGATGTTAAAGTTGCTAGCGGCGAGCGCACATTGCGAGAAGACTCAGAGCAGTCGGTGCGTCCAGGCCCAGACCCGATTATCAGTACCTCAATCCAGTCATACCCAAGCCTGCGTGGCTTTGTACAGACAGGGGAGATAGAGCGTGCGCAGACAGAGCTGCTAGTGCGCGATTCCGCGGGGCTACACCCACTCTTGGCCTCGTGGAATATCGGAGGGGGAAGGGTTATCGCCTTTACATCAGATGCGAACGGTAGATGGTCGTCGAATTGGATACGCTGGGAGCGGATACAGGAATTTTGGTCAGAGATTATCGAGTCATCTAGGCGTGCTGATAGTAATTCAAACCACAAGAGGATCGAGTTCGACCTACGAACTTGGGTTGAGGGTGGTACATGCGTAGTTGATGTAGCTCTCTTTAGTGATATTGGGCGAAGATCGTTTTACGGAGAGGTAACGACTCCCGATGGTAGCACGCAGAGCGTTGAATTTGTGGCAGAGAAGCCGGGGCATTATCGGGGTCGGCTCGCTAGAATAACCGCCGGCACGTATAGGGCGCGGCTTAAACTAGGTGCGGACGTAGCCAAAGATAAGCCTGGGGTGAATGATACGCAGCTACCGGAGGTAGCGTGGGAGATCGATGGAGCTCAATTCGGTGAGCAGCCACACCGGAGACCGGATATCGGGTTTCTAAGCGATCTAGCAGAGAGCTCAGGAGGTGTGGTGGATCCGGAGGTGCGTGACCTGCGAACGCTCATGCGTCAAGATAGGGACACAACATCTCATAGCCAGGAGCTTTTGCTAGCCGCTTTGATTGTGTTCCTGCTTGAATTTTTAATAAGGATTTATGCTAGAGAAGCGAGCGCACTGAAGCCTAAAAGTTGGCGCTAGTACTTTTACCTAGTCTGTGATTAGTATTGAGCAGTTTGGCAGGAGATCGCTCTTATACTGACGTTTAGTAGTTTGCAGATACTAATTGGCGGATTTAATTTGTATAATTCATAGAGGCTATTATGAGAAGCATACGTTTAATATCGTTAATATTATTGATTTTGGCGTCAGTCGGTTCGGGCTGCGGGTACAACTCGATACAATCTGGCGATGAAAATGTTCAGGCGGCCTGGGCTGATGTTGTAAATCAATATAAGCGCCGAGCAGATCTTATTCCAAATCTTGTATCGACGGTTAAGGGATATGCAGAGCATGAGCAGGAGGTGCTGACAAAGGTAACTGAGGCTCGAACTAAGGCCACCTCAATTAACCTCGACGCCTCAGTGCTCGATAATGAGGAGACCTTTCGCCGTTTTCAGGAATCACAGAGCGCACTTTCGGGGGCACTATCGAGGCTCTTAGCGGTTGCCGAGAATTATCCCCAACTTAAAGCAGATGCTAATTTTCGAGATCTCCAAGCGCAGATCGAAGGGACAGAGAATCGTATCTCAGTAGCCCGCACTCGTTACATAGATTCAGTGAAATCTTACAATATTATTGTAAGATCTTTCCCTTCAAACCTCACCGCTAAGCTCTTTGGAGCTAAGGTTAAGCCTAATTTTACCGTGGAGAATGAAAAGGAGATATCCGAAGCGCCAAAGGTCGCTTTCTAACTTCATTCCGAGACGATAGTTGTAAGGAATGTCGAGTATGCTCCGACGACCCCTGATGCGGAACCTCCTGTGTATCGTAGTTTTCTTTCTGACGCTGGCCTCCTCCGGAGTCCAGGCAGAGGCTCAGTTTGTTGAGGTTCCGCAGCTTACAAGGCGAGTAATCGATCAAACTGGAGTGCTTGGACCGGCCGCACAGGAGCTGGAGGCAGCGCTCCAGGCGCTTGAGGCTGAGAAGGGCAGCCAAGTCGCTGTCCTCGTTCTTAAGACTACCAAGCCTGAGACGATCGATCAGTTTAGCATTCGGGTCGTTGACCAGTGGAAACTCGGACGTAAGGGGATAGATGATGGGGCATTACTGATTGTTGCGCTCGAAGATAGAGCAGTACGCATCGAGGTTGGTCGCGGATTGGAAGGTGACATACCTGATGCAACTGCAAAGCGTATCATCGAGGAGCAGATCCTTCCGCGCTTTCGCTTAGGCGATGTTCCAGGGGGTATTCGCGCAGGAGCGGACTCTATAATCACCCGCATTAAGGGACTAGAGCTACCAGAGCCAGTTGTTGAGGGTCGCTTCTACGCGGATGACCTTGTATTTCCGTTTTTTATGGCCTTTTTTCTCGGTTCGTTTTTGGGAGCATCCTTTGGGCGGATCGTCGGTGCGCTCGTTGGTGCAGGTGCAGGAACTTGTGTAGCGGCGCTTATGGCGCCGCTGTTGGTGGCGATACCGCTTGGCCTTCTGTGCGGAGCGCTTGTGTTCTTTGCTAATCCCTCCTTTATCCAAGGCGGAAGCGGCTACTATGGGAGTGGTCGTGGTAGTCGCCGCGGAGGCTCCTGGGGTGGCGGCAGCGGTGGATTTGGCGGTGATTTCGGAGGTGGCTTCGGCGGTGGTGGCGGCGGCTTTAGTGGCGGTGGCGCTTCAGGAAGGTGGTAGAGGAGACGATGGTGATGGAGCGACTGCTCAAGAACCTAATGACTGGCAGGTGGCACCTACGGCGACTTCTATCGCCTGTCGATGCCGCTACGATCACAGAGGCGGTCAGTGCTGCCGAGCGAACTACATCAGCTCAGATTAAGGTAGTTATTGAGGCATCGCTCGATCTTAGCCCATTACTCCGAGGACAGACTGCCCGCGAACGCGCTCTTGAGGTGTTCGGTGTTGAGCGAGTATGGGATACAGCGGCCAATAACGGCATACTGTTGTATATTCTCGTCTCAGAGCGTGATGCAGAGATCGTGGTAGATCGAGGATTTAATGGTGCTGTTGCGCCTGATGAGTGGCTTGAGCTGTGTATTGGTTTGACCAGCGAAATAAAGACGCAAGGATTTGTATCCGCGGTACTGCACGGTATTGAAAGAATCAGCGCCATTGCAACGCGGGTGTTCCCATCAACTGATCATGTCAATGAACTGTCAGATGATGTGAGAATACGTACGTAGCACTCAGACCAAATGAATAGGCTTTTTGAGGTATTCGATAATGTTAAAACCTTCTTTCGCAATTGGTACTATGGTTCAGCACGCTCACTTAGGTGTCGGGCGCATCGTTGGCTATGAGGGGGAGTTTTATACGATTCACTTTAAAGGTGACGTACGGAACGTGCCCTTTTCATACCAAGAGATAAAACCCCTTGAAGGGTCAGAGGATCCGGCGCTCCAGCAGATGAAGCTCGCTGTTCGCGAGGTTTTGGGGGACTACGGATGGGCGGACACAAATCTTGAAGTTGCCAAGCGCTGGATCGGCGGAACCCTGAAGATGATCCCGGGCAAAGATGACACGCAGCCCAAGGAGATCCCAATCGAAGCCTTTATCAAAAAGATCATAGGCATTCGCGAGAAATTGCGGGTTCTTGAACAAAAGATTAATAATAATCCGAATCTAGACGCCGCCGAGAAATTGGAGTTGCAAGGGTATATTACTCGCTCGTACGGAAGCCTTACGACATTTAATGCCCTATTTGCCGATAGAACGAGCCACTTTGTTGGCAGCGGCTCAGGAGAGTAATAGTCCGAAAGGTTCGCAATTTTAGTAGCAAAAGCAGCCCTAAAAGTAGTAAGGATACTGGTAGGTGAAAGCGCGATAGTAATGAGTACATAATCCACAGGCGTAAGGGTATATGGCAGTTAAAAAGATAAAAGTAGCGAATCCGGTCGTAGAGCTTGATGGTGATGAGATGACCCGCATCATCTGGCACATTATTCGTGAGAAGCTGATTTTGCCGTTTCTCGACATAGACCTGAAGTACTACGACCTCTCAATTGAGAATCGCGATGCCACAAACGACCAGGTAACGGTCGACTCTGCAGAGGCGATTAAGAAGTACGGAGTCGGAGTCAAGTGTGCCACCATCACGCCAGATGAGGCTCGCGTAAAAGAGTTCAGCCTCAAGAAGATGTGGAAGTCTCCGAATGGAACGATCCGCAACATCATCGGTGGCACGGTGTTTCGTGAGCCGATTATCTGCAAGAACATTCCACGTCTCGTTCCTGGATGGAATAAGTCAATCGTGATCGGACGCCACGCGTTCGGAGACCAGTATCGAGCAACCGACTTTAAAGTTCCTGGAAAGGGCAAGCTAACGATGACCTTTACCCCGGCCGATGGCGGACCAAAGATTGAGCACGAGGTGTTCTCATTTGATGGTAGCGGAGTTGCCATGGGGATGTATAACCTCGATGAGTCGATTCGGAGCTTTGCACGGAGCTGCTTAAACTACGGCCTCGTAAAGAAGCTCCCCACCTATCTCTCAACGAAGAATACGATCCTCAAGGCCTACGATGGTCGCTTCAAGGATATCTTCCAGGAGGTTTACGACTCAGAGTTTAAGTCGCGCTTTGAATCTGCTGGGATTGAGTACCAACACCGCTTGATAGATGACATGGTGGCCTATGCCATGAAATCGAGTGGAGGGTTTGTCTGGGCGTGTAAGAACTACGACGGTGATGTGCAATCCGACTCAGTAGCGCAGGGTTTTGGGTCGCTTGGCTTGATGACCTCGGTGTTAATGACCGAAGATGGTAAAACTATCGAAGCAGAAGCGGCGCACGGTACAGTTACTCGGCACTACCGATTGCACCAACAGGGTAAAGAGACATCGACTAATCCGATTGCGTCGATATTCGCTTGGACTGTTGGCCTCACATACCGCGGTACCTTTGATGGGAATCAGGAGCTGGTGAAATTTGCTAAGACCCTGGAGCAGGTGTGCGTTGATGTAGTTGAAGGCGGCACGATGACCAAGGATCTGGCTATGTGTATCCATGGGGATGCGACCAAGCGCGATCACTATGTTACCACCGAAGAGTTCCTCTCAGCAGTTGCTGATAGGGTGTCGTCGCGGATGGAGTAGGCAAACCCTGCGAGAGTGATTTTTGAAAAAAAATCACTCGCACTAGCAGGGAGAGCGCAATTTGGCAGGGCTGGATTGCGCTCTAGAAGTACGACTTTGACGCTAGGGTTTGTGCAGAGCTAGCGCTTAGTAAATCATCTCTTGCCTAAAAGGGTACGTGAAAGTTAACGAGGCATATCATCAAAAGCTTTATTTTTTATGGCTCGCTGCTGAAACCTCTCCCACGCGGAGGTTCTTAACAGAACAAAACAATCGCCTTCTCCGCAGATTGTAAATTGGCCGTTTTCAAGGATCTTCCCGCAAACATTCGCCAGTTTCTTTGGAAGTTGCACTTTATTGTCTATTACGTTGCAAGTAAAAATTTGAGCTTTACTTGAGTGTTTTAGTTTTGCCCAGTGACTAGGAGGAGCAAAGATAATATGGCTTCCTCCGTAGTCACGAATATTTGCGAAATAACCTTTCAATGAACTAATCTGGTGCCTGACTATCTCATCAGGCAGAGTAAAGCTATCGTCGTCTTTTAGTGCAACTTGATACTGACCAGTAAATATAATGCTGGTTTTCTGCCCGGATGTAGGAGCTCTCGGTGGAGCTAGTTCAGATTGAGGCAATTTCTCCCCTAGACCACTTCCTGTTCTACGCCGTTCTTGTTTAACAGGCCCCGCTGATTTAGCCATTTCGCTGACCATCCAATACAAAATAGAGAGCCTCGGTTAAGCTTTGCAAATTTCTTCTCTTAAATGCAGGCAGCGCAGCTTGGCGCTCACTAACGGTGCTATTAATATTTTCCTCGTTAGATGCTCGGGCCGCCTCCTTTACAGATTTGATAGCCTCATCACTATCCCACTGACGTGGGCCCACTGTCCGTGATGTCATGCGACCGGTGTCTGGGTCGCGAAACGCCATTAAGTTCCCATCTGAGCTTAGTATGTATGTCACTGGAACGCCGCGAATTTCAAAGAAGCTTTTAAGGCTATTTAGACTATCGATCATAATCGGATACGCTATTTTGAGCCGCCTTACAATACCGGCGATAGCCTCTGGAGTATCATTAATCGCTACTCCAAGGACGGTAACTCTATCAATTGAAACCGCTCGCGCCAATCGTTCTAGTGAGGGAGCTTCAAGGATACATTCGCCGCACCATGACGCCATAAAATGCAAAACTACTGTTTTGCCCCGAAAATCACTCAGTTTGGCTCGCTCACCATCCGCCATCTGAAAAGAAGTGCTTGAAATAGAGCGCGTATCAACGGGTAAGGCACAAGTCTTTGCGGTCAAAGACACTAAATAGAGTGCTGCTATGAGGATGGTGATAAACAAGCGCATCGGATTATCTCTGTCAGTCTGGGCTATTTTACCTGAATGTATTTACCTTAAAGAAACTGGCTTGCGCGTAAGCCGATGTGTAGTAACTCGACCCGCCTGGTCGCGCAGCGATATAGTAACGATCTGGTCTGTAAAAGTGTCGGAAGAGAGCGGAATAAACTCGCCGATGTAGTGCCCCGTGCTGCGCTCAACAAGTGGTACGCCCTGTATCGTTTGGCCGATATCAAAGTTAGCCGTCATTCCGGGGCTGCCGTAGACTACCACGGTTAACCGGCCATTCTTTGAGATCTGACCAGAGCGCGCGCTGTGGCTCGCGGCGATGATAACCGGCGCAGGTGAGGAGAGAAACTCAAGCCTGCCACGACCACTAAGTGGAGCTAACGCCTTTGAAACCATCGAGCGGGCTAGGTCGGTTATAATCTCGTTATCGAGTCCCTGTAGCGGCTCAATTACTAAGTTAGAAAATCCAGTTGGGCCCTTAGAGAGGCCGCGGCTATCCGAGTCACGCGCTGAGGTCTTAAAGAGCAAGTTTCCTGTCTTGGCAGATACTAGCTTTAAGTCCAGGCCCACAGTAGCAACCGACTCTATTCCGTAATAGCTGCGGTCCCAGCGCGTTACTGTGCCGTACAGTACGGCATCGCACGACAATATTGTCGAGCAGAGGGTCTTTGGATCCGCCGAGAACAGTCGCTTGGTATCAAGTCGCAGCGGCTTGCTTCCTGGAACTTCGTACTGGCTGTGGTGCAGCAGCGCATCAACTATTGGTGGGGGAATGATATCAAGAGATGCCTGGGCTAACTCTGATTGGACGAGATCTTGCATAAACTGCGCGGGGCGTTGATTGAGCTTCGATGAAACTAGAGCAAGATTATCGATCAGAAGATTTGGATCTTGATCGGCGATTGTTCCGGTTTGGTCAACCTGAGCAAATGGTAAAACTGCTATACGGATCGGTTCTCCGGGATTAAAATACATCTCGTGTTTGTAGCTTGAGCTACAACCGGATACTAGCGCACATACTGCAATTAATAGGGCTAAAGGTGCTCGCATGGTGTGATATTTCTCAACTATTATTGGTTAACTTTCGTCTCAGGAAATCGTACCGGTGTTGATGATATCCCTCCTATACCCATCGCCACTACTTCATAGGTAGCGCCAGGCTCAGGGAGTCTTATTGAAGATTGACGGGCCTCAGCAGCGCGTTTGTACGCGCCTAATTTTGCGTCGGCGGTATAGAGAACTAGTCGCTCTGCTTTACAGAGAGGGGTTTTTTGAGAGCAACCGGAATCAACCCGAGATATATCTCCGCCGATTGAGGAGCACGCCACATTTAGGGTGTTTTGAGCAAAAAGCAATCGATTCTCAAGCTCGCACGGGACTGCGCTCGGTAGATTAATCGCTTCGCGAACTGAGTTGCCGTACGCAGTTCGTAATTCAACAAATGATGAGCCAGATGTAGACGCGGCAACAAGTGGTGAAAAAGCCCCACAATAACGCCCCGGATTGGTTTCTCGAAGCGATGTGCGTTGAGAGCCGACTATAACTGATGCGATTGAGTTGGGGGTTCCTACAAGGCAAACCGTGTAGCTTGTTGCTGAGCTCCACTGCGCTGTGGCGGAGCGGATTACTACCTCGAGCGCCTCGGATTCGGCTGTATTCGAAGTATTTGTAGCTGCTGGGAGTTGCGAAACTATCGTTTTAGCAAATTGAGATGATAACTCACGGTACGCTGCGTCGCCTGCGTTGTTGACCTGAGAAATTATCCCTTGAATTACCTGCCCCGAATTAAAAATAAGTCCGCCGCGCTCTGATTCCGTATGATCAATAGCGATGAGCTCTCTGCCATTTCGATCAACTACAGATAGAGAACCGGCTAGTTGATTATAGTAGCCAGCTAGAAAACTATTTTTTGAGAATGAATCAATAGAAAGGCTAGCGAATCCATCGATCAGGTACTCCTTAGAAAGCTGCGTTCTCTCTGGGCAAGCAGGAGTAGAGCAGATTGAAGAGACCACTTTTTCATCAGCTACGACAAAGCCACGATTTCGTAGCTCACTTAGTACTGAGTTACGAACGAGATCGATACGCTCTTTAGGGATATCAATAGCGGTGTTAGCCGGTAAGAGGGCTATATGCGTTGGGAGCTCGGTGTTCGGCGCTAATTTAGTGCGGATAGTAGGACCACATCCAGAAACTAGGAGAATAATAGTTATAGAACTTGAAAGCTTACAGATTGTTTTAGCCCACAACGATATCAATCCAAGAGCCGCTGGCGTGATCTCTATCGGCATTTGCACGGAGCCCTCCTTGTAGTGGGTATGAACCTGATTTACGGTGCACCTTAGCACTTATTCTACTACGATTATCCCTTTTAAACCATCTGGATGACCACTAACTCCTTTTACGGTAAATGGATAGGTGCCGGTTTCGTGAAAGCAGGTAGTGGCGAAATCCTTGGGAGAAATCGGTTTCGATGAAACAACCGTGCCGTTTTCTTTGATCTCAAGATTTTTAGAGGCGCAGTGAGTTGTATTAGATCCGAAGTCAACTTGTAGTGTAATGAGTGAATCCTTTGAGTTGTTAACAAAGAAAGCAACGCGCTCTTGGCGGCTAATAGAGAGTGTGCTCGGTTCTAGGCTGGAGTCAGTAATTGACACCATCTGCCCCTGTAGTTCGGTAGCAGGTGGGAGGGTTTCAGGCGCAACCTCAGAATTACCAAAGCTAGGGGGAAACAAAAGCACAAGACACAGTAGGCAAGAGGGAACAAAAAGAAGTGACCGCATAGGTGTCTAAGGATACGCAGTTTCGATTGATTCGTAAACTATAACTACTCAGCAATGGGGCATAGCTAGGGCATCGCAATTCTCTTCTCTAAAATGGGGCCAAAAATGCGCGGCATCTACTGTATTTAATGAGTTTAACGGGATTTAGCGGCGCATTTGTATCCCTATCAGGAATGCCAGTCCTTTCAAGTAGATAGCGAGAGAATTGCGATGCCCTACTTGTTAACCCTCTGACGTGACTAATATTTAAGTTCATAGCATCATAGAGGGATGTCATCTGTTCACAGCTTAGCAAGACCTATAGTTGCCGTTGTTATTCCCTGCTACAGGGTTTCTAATCACGTGCTCTCGGTGATAGAGAGGATCGGCCCTGAGGTTGGGTTGATAGTGGTAGTTGATGATGCCTGCCCCGAAAGGAGCGGAGAGCTGGTTAAGGCTCGGTGTAGCGATCGGCGTGTGGTGTTAGAGTTTCTGCCGAAAAATCTAGGAGTGGGGGCGGCAGTGCTTGCCGGCTATCGCCGAGCGATAGCGCAAGGAGCCGGTGTTATCGTTAAGCTTGATGGCGATGGGCAGATGGACCCCCAGCTTATACAGCAATTTGTCGCGCCGATACTGGCAGGTGAAGCTGATTATACTAAGGGCAATCGCTTCTTTGATCTTGAATCGCTGCGCAGTATGCCGCTTGTGCGCTTAATCGGCAATGCCGGATTGTCCTTTATTACCAAGCTCTCAAGTGGCTATTGGAAGGTGATGGATCCAACCAATGGGTATACGGCTATCGATGCGCGGGTTGCATCGGTGCTTCCGTACGAGAAGATAGCGTCGCGTTATTTCTTCGAGAGCGATATGCTCTTTCGTCTTGGTACTCTGCAAGCAGCAATCATTGATATTCCGATGGAGGCGGTGTACGGGGATGAGCAGAGTAGCTTGCGGATCAGTAAGGTCTTGTTTGAGTTCCCGCTACAACACGCGATCCGTTTCTTTAAGCGAGTATTTTATACCTATTTCTTACGTGATTTTAACGCAGCATCGATTGAGCTAATTGTTGGTGTCGTGCTAACTCTATCCGGATTAGTTTTTGGATTAACTAATTGGGTGCACTACAGTCAGATAAACGTAGCGGCGCCAACTGGAACCGTACTTTTGGCAACGGTACAGGTGATTGTAGGTGTGCAGCTTTTATTATCTTGGATTGCGTTTGATCTAAACAGCGCGCCTTTAAAGCCGATCTCTGCCAGATTGCGCGGGATGAAGGCTGCATCTGGAATAGCCAGAGTTGAAAACATCGATCAAGTTGAGCAGGGTGTAATTGAGCACAGTAACGACCCAGATGGTTTGGTGGTAGGGTAGCGCTAAGGGTGACCAGGAGCTACTAAAAGAGCTACAGAAAAGAGTTTTTGTGATTCAGTATGCAACAAGAGATGACCGTGGAGGAGTCTTGGGCTGATGAGCCTTGGGCTGCGGCGGCAACTTTACCATCAGCTAAGAGTGGTTTTGTGCGGTGCCAGGAGAAACCGCGCAATTTAGCTATTTTAGAGTCAATTCTTGATAGGTTTAAGATTGAGAGTTTCCGATTGTTTGAGCCGCTTAGGCTCGTGTACGGTAAGCCAGTTTTGACTATTGAAACTGGTAATCCGCCAAGTGTGTTTCGAATTCTTTGGCCTGCTTCAAAGGTAGGGCCGGAAAAGTATCTGGATAATCTAGAGCAGTTTAAGCTCGAGATAGCAGCATTAAATGAATTGAGAGAACACCCTCATGTGGTTAAGATTCTATCGAGTAGTCTAGGATGTGATAATTCTGATGGTATGCCGCATTTAGAGTTAGAATACCTCACTGGTGGTGATCTTAGCGTTAGACTCGCACAGGTAAGAGCTAGTTTATCAGATAAATTATATCTTTTTGAAAAACTGCTGCCTCTACTAGATCTCTTATCTGAGATGAATAAAAGAGGCATAGTTCACGGTGATATTAAATGCGCGAATATCTGCTTTGATAAAAATTACACAGCAAAGTTAATAGATTTTGGCGCAGTTGATAGAGTCAGACATGATTCGAAAAGACCCTCCAAAAAATTGTTTACTATTCTTTATGTGGCTCCCGAGCGAGCAGCTGCGTCTATTCAAGGTGGATACCTAAATGACATGAATACAGATCTGTACTCGCTAGGGATAGTGTTTTTTAAGGTACTGAGTGGAGGCAGGCTTCCATTCGAGGGGGCCCTCGATCCTGATAATTTCCTGAGATCGAGGCAAACTGCCAATATGAATTTATTGTTAGATCAGCACAATAATGCTCTAGAGCCTTTTGTGCCAGTTTTGTCAAAGATGTTGCAGTTTAATCCGAGTGAACGCTACCGCAGTCCACAAGACGCTAAAATTGAGCTAGAGATAGCACTTAAAACATGTCTGATGAATCTTGGCAAAGTAGACGTATCGAAGCGGGGTGGAGATAATCCTAAATTCAGCAGTTGCGGGTCTGAAAATGGCGCATCTACTCAAAATCACTTTCCGCCTTTGAATTTTCTGTGCTCACCCTAACGGCGCCACGGTTTAGGCATCAGCAAATATCAAAATCCTTTGTGCTTTCCAGCAGATGCTCAAATTGGATTAGTGCGTTGTGGGTGGTCTTGAGATGACCAGAGGCTGCTTCAGCTCTGGAATTGGGCACGTAAAGCTCGTTATAGACAGCATCTTCCATTCTCTAGTGTTTGCTGAAGAGCTCACTCGCTTAATTACTGGTGCAGCGCACATAGTTGAGGCCAGCGTCAGAGATTCCTCATTCTGCGATGCATTGTGCATCGTATCCAATATAAAAACGGTCAGATATTTCCACTGCTGAACAGCTAACGTCTCCTCTAGTTGCTTGTCGAGTTTGGTCCAAGTATAGGGTAAACTTGTGCCGAGCTGTTTGGTGCTGATTTCGGGTTTGGTCAGGAATTGCCTTAAAAAACTATTCGAGATCGGAAGATAAAGATTTGGGCGATTAAGCGGGCTCGTTAAGTGATCGAGTATCAGGTATAGGAATTTACCTGGCTCGTATCCACCACCAAGCCCTGCAACAACAACCGTGTCAGCGCTTATTGCTTGTTCAAGTTGCCGAGCCATAGAGATCTCTGGAGCGGGAGCGTATTTGAAGTTGTCTCCAGAGAACCATAGAAAACACGAGTACGCTGTAAGTAAAACGAGAGTGACTATTACTAGTGCCCTCGCTATAAGGTGACTGAAAGCAAGGCGGGAGTGCCTCAGATTGGCAAAGATAAACCCGATAGCGATGCCGGCCAGGATGTCTAAAAGCGGAAACACAGTCGACATTCGCTTTGGATACGCGTGCTCGGACAATATCCCCGGCAGCACGGCTGCGATCAACCAACCACACAGAACAGCGCTTTCAAAACGCTTTATGTGTCTGATGACAATAGTGCCAGAGACAACACAAAGTGAAGCCACAAACCACGGAACAGACCGCGGCAGAAGTGGCTGATTATGTGGCAACCACTCTTGGTGAAAGAGGTAGGGCACACGAAAGAAAATGCCCTGGATGAAATCCCATAAGTGCTGGAGCGCCTTCAATACCACAAAGAGAGCCATGCCCCACGCGGAGGCTATAGTTCCATCCGAACTCCACAAAGCACGAGGCCCTGTAAGAGTGAATGGATTAAGGAATTTTATCTGCCCATCGACTGGATAGTAGCTAAGAGGTAGTCCTATAATCCACAACACTACGCCGATTCCGATGAAGCACAGCTGCCCAAATGTAATAGGTAGGGTGCCTCGATTAAAAACGAATGACAGCGCTACGGCAATGAGCGGTATGGCAACAGCGGATTGTCCCGATGGGTATTGATGCCACGAGAGTCCCATCATCGCAGCAACTCCTATCGCCCATGAGAGCTTTTTAGTTTCTGCCGCCCTCAAAAGGAAAAAACACATCAAGAGCGTTGGCCACGTAGTAACCCCGTGTGGATGAACATCGGTACGGCTCCAACCGATGTGTAGGCAATCGAGCGAAAAAAGCGCTGAGGCGAAGATCGCTGCAGATCTGCCTGCTATCTTGTTGGCGAGGAGGTATACCAAGGGAATAGTTGAAATGCCAACTAGCGCTGATGAGAGTCTGAGCGCGAGAAGATTGGTTCCTAAAATTGACGTAGTTAAATAAATCGGCAAATAGTAGAGAATTCCCAACGGCGCCCAGGGGCCAGCGTATCCACGATTGGCATAGATAATTCCTGATGGAGAAGTGGCTCCTGCTGAGTATAACGCAAGCTCACCTTCGAATGTGTTTAGGTGGTGGTTCAGGGCGTAGGTACGGAATACTGTGCCTATGATGACTATCAAGAATAGCCAACAAAACTCCACTAGGCCAAAGCACGTCTGGCGCTGGCGCACTTCCTCAAAATCCGGGGCTGCCGCTCCTCTGTAGGCCAGCAACACAATAATGAATACAAGGGTATATCCCCCAAGGCCAAGGTACAGAGCCGCCTGGCGTGATACATCGCCATTTAGTGCGATTCCGCCACTGGATATGAGCCATAATCGATAGCTCTCGTCGACCAGTAGAAGCTGAGTCAGGAGGGCAGCTGCGACTGCGATAAAAAAAAGTCTATAAGAGTGTTCTGCGCTTAGCGCAGCAAAGATTAAAACTGTCGAGATCGCGATGCCGGCTGCCCACATGAGAAGATCATGTGCGTGAGTCGCTAGGTAGCGTCCCTTCTCGGCAACGAATATCATATATGGAGTTAGAGCGGAGAGGCTTCGATTGCCTGCGAGCTCGTCTAGATGGGCGAGGGAAAAGGCGAAGCTCATCAGTAAACCGGTAACCGCTAGTAGCAGGGCTAAGAGACTCTTTTGCATGAATTAATATCGAACTAAACTGCCGAATTTATGTTCATCTTAGGTGATAGTTTTGTTCAGATAATTAGCCTGAGCAATCCTTATTTTACGCTCATTAGCCTACCGGACTCTAACCGCGATGGCCACAAGTTCGCCGTTTATATCCTTAATATCCTCAACAATCGCGTCAGGATGCACTTTGCGAATATCGGGAATGTCAAGGTTCCGTCGTTTTAATTGCACTAGAAACGTCGTTGGAGAGCCGGGCTTTACTGGCAACTCATCATTAATTGCGTAGACCTCCTTCATCACCAGGCCGTGTATGTACGGAAGCATCACGGTGAACGAGGGTACGTTTCTAAATTGCCACTGTGGTTCTCCAGCGGCGAGCCATACGTAGCGTGACTGCGGGCCTCGGGCGTAGAGGTAACGGGCTATAGCGACCATCGGGTGAGCCCTGTAAGTCTGACCAACCGCTGATTCGTAGTTAACGTAATTACGAAAGTTAGTGTAAGGAGACACAACGATGAGACAGCAGGCCGAGAATGCGAAAATAGCCCAGAAGTTTTTTTTATTGGCGAATCGGAGAAGATTGTGAACTCCCTCAAGAACTCTTCCAATAATAATGCATGCCACAGGGGCGGTGGGTAATACGCGCGTGTACCAGGGTGGTCCGACTGCCAAAGCTCCACACACCAAGAGGGTAATTGTTAGGAGTATCGCGAGGAGGATGTTAAGAGAGAGTCCCTCGATAAACATAATCGCTAGGCCGCACGCGAACAAGATGGCCTCTACCGAGTTAAATCCCGGAGATATCGTCCCCTGAGAGCTACGGTCGAACTCATTGAATATCCATCCAAGGCTGCGATAAAAAAGTTGTACGGTAGGGTGCTCAGACGCGACTTTAAACCAGGTGCCTTCCCACTTAACACCGGTCATCGACGCGTCCGCACGCGGCATGAGTCTCTCCGGATACACCTGCCACATAATTATGAACGGCGCGAGCATCAGCCCGAAACCGATTGCTCCGGAGAGTAGGTGTGGTAGCTGCTTGATCTGGGTGATTGGATGGCGAAGCAGTAGCAGGAGATAAAAACACCCAACTGCCGTAAGGCCAACTCTTGCCACTGGCCATTGATAGAACGAGAATCCGCACACAATTCCGGTTAGAAGCCACAAAGATGTGCGTTTGTGTTTAAGAGCCAGGACAAACATCGCCAGAGCCCAGAGAGCAGTTGTGGCGGATGATCCATTCGCGTGGAGTCGTCCAAAGTGAATAAAAGGGACATTTCCCGCAAGTATTAACGCGGCCCAAAATCCGACCCGCGGATTTCGATAAACACGCCCTAGGAGATATACTGCAAAGATTCCAGATATGTTGAAGAGAGAGTTGCCGAGTCGGTAGCCGAGAGGTGTCCATCCAGCAAGGATAAAGCCAAGTATCTCGGGGATAGTTCCTATAACTGGTGCGGGAACGTATCCCCAGTCCCACCATCCGTAGAATTTCCCCTTTAAAAATTGGCCCGAGAAGAAGGCGTTAAGGGTGTAATCAAAGTGACAGTTGTACGGAATCTCGGTGAGTCTATAGAAAAAAGTAACAACTCCCACCAGAAGAGGAGGTACAAAAAATACCGATTCCTCACTAATAAACGCAAGCAGTGCCTTTCGATTCTCGATAGTCTCACGCGCGATGACTCCGCATGCTAGGATTAGTCCAGCAAAAAACGCACCCTCACGGGTACCGATGTACGTTCGTGACACGCCCATCGTATATATGTAGACCGCGAGACAGACGATGGCGCTGAGAGGTATGGCATTGCTCCAGGAGAATCGAGGCGCTGGGCGCCGAATCATCGAAGCAAATCGTTCTGGCTCGTCAGAGCCAGGGAAGAGTCTGCGCCACACTTCAACTCCGATTGCGACGAGGATGGCTCCCAAGAGGTATCCTGGAAGCCAATTCGCACGAGGTTGGTTATTGAGTAGCTTCTGGTGGGATAGTGTAGCCAGATACAGTCCAACAGTTGTGGTAATCAGACCTAGGATTCGAGCCGTATACCTTTTCCACGGGGCACGTTTTTTCTCGACCCATAAGGAGACATCGCTTGTGGTGATGTTGACTTTTTTGCAGTGAGAGAGCCGCAGTGTAATCGTGAGCCACACGAGTGTCGTGATCAGAGCGATTCCAGAGAATATGAATACAGGCTGCCAATTAAACTCAACTCTAGCATGACTGAAAAGCTTGTCCTCGACCTCAGGCCACGATACTGACTGTGGGAACTCGTGCGCGAAGATCAGATGATTTGCATCTGGAGTGAGTCCGACCGCGCTTGGCTGATTGATGAACTGAAAGCCACCAAGCTTCTGCTCTGAGTTGGAGAGATGGATGATGGCTCCATCGAATGTCACGTACGACAAGCCGCCAGTGTTGTTGGGCAGAACCAAGAACGGGGCTTGGGTGTGGAATGCTTTGCTCGGAATAAACGTGGTTCCCTCAACCTTGCCCTGAAAAATGGTATTGGTTCCTGGCCTCCAAAGGTAGACAGACGCGCCGAGAGTTGCGACAAAGGTCGGGATAACACGCTCCTCATTTTGCATCTCTTGAACTGATAGGTTGGTCCACGAGGTATCTTTCGAATCGAATATTTTTATACTTGTCGATGGCGAGGTGCCGTCTGCTTTGGCGATTAGAACCCTTCCGTCTTGGAGAGGGGCTGCGGAGGTAAACGTGGCTGATGGTGAGGGCGCTTTGGACAGTGTCTGTGACACGGAATTGGAATCTAGTCGCACCACAGCACCGCCTCGGTCAACAACAAGCAGTGAATTGTTCGGCTCTGGCAAGACTGCAACTGGCTCTAAGACATCAGGACTAAGCTTCCACGAGTAACGACTGGCATATTGATCATCCTCACGACCAACCAGTGTAACCTCTCTATCTCCACTGTCTGATACGAGAATTGCCCCCTCGGCGCTTACCGATAGCGTTCGAGGCTTGCTAAATCCTCTGAGCCGAATCTCTGTTTGCCCATTACGATTAACGATCGCGATCTGGCCGCGATTGCCATCTTTGTGCGGCTTAATATCAATGTGGCGTGTCTCCGCAAGAGCCTCGTTGACGTGAACGAAGAAATTAATGTCAAACCAAATGGTGAAAAGAGCGGCAAGGTAGCCAGTTAAGGAGATTGCAAAGCCAAAGAGTTGGCTGGGACGTGAAATGATGTACCTTAGGCTGTTGAAAAGAATATTCCGCATCATGACTAATACCTCGTTTAATTACCACTCAAGATTCTTGAAAATAAAGCCGGTCTCGCACTCTCCGTCGCTATTACTAAGGTAGTGTTGTTGAGAGATCACATGATAGGAATCTGAAAGTTCTATTTGTGCCTCATGGTAGGGTAAGAGATTATCCTAAATTCGGCAGTTAAGGAGGATGAAATTGTACAGATGCTCAAAAGCCGCAGTGATTTCGAGTAGATGCGCCATTTTAAGACCCGCAAATGCCGAATTTAGGATTAAACTAGCTAGCATCAAGCTGATTCTGTTGCTGAACGATTCGTTTTTGCAGCGCCTGGCACGATGCGCTCCTGATCTAATCTCTCGAGGATGTCGTACACGTTATCGATCTTTCCCCCCATGATTGAATACATCCCAGGAAGCTCTTCGTGCCGCTTAAACAGGATTGGCCTACCATCATCACTTTCGTTCTGCGCAAGGATAGTTTTTAGTTCAAGGAGCGACTCCTGATAGCTGATTCCTGAGATAATCGGCATATAGCGCTCTGCGTCCCTTTTCATCCTTTCGAATCGACTCTCTCCACTGTAAGAATTCAGAGCTGCGTAAGGATTCATACCCTCTTTATCTATAAAACTTCGATGAGGCGTGTAACGAACATGGGACAAGGTGTGTAAGTCCTTCGATGGAAATGGCATCAAGGAGAAAAACGGTCCGTCCATTACGGTCACTCCGATCTTCGTTAGCTGCTTCGGCACTTGAACAAGGGCCAGCTCTGCAATCTCATGACGAAGCCCACGGGCGTGCGAGGAGACTCCCTGAATTTGACTTAGTCCGCTATAACCACAGTTGAACAGATAAGTGCATGAGTTGGAAGCAACCTGACCCTCTCTTGCCAAAGTCACTCGCAATGCATCGGTACCCGCCAGCTGGACATGGGTAACGGTGGAATCATATAGCATCTCTACGCCTGTCTCATACAACTCACGAGCAATGATAGTAGCAAGCTTCGCTGAGTCGAATGCAGGCTCTTCGGCTATAAATACATCCTCGATCAAACGACGCTCAAAATAACTCTTAATCTGAGACGAGACCGGCTCAATAGACGCACCTATCTCCTTACAGAAATGCCTAAATTGCCCGCTAGTAATACGCGATCCCTCACGCGCCATCGCATAGATATGAGAAAAATCGCGGTAGATAGCGTCTGGCCAATCCTTCACAAATCGAGGAAGACTACATCTGCTACGATAGGCCGTTGTAAAGCTCCGAGGATAGTGATACCCATTGTGGACTCGCGCTTGATTATTATAAGAGGCGCGCTTCATCAAGCTTTTCTCGCGCTCAATGATGGCCACCCTCCTTAGTTTTCGCTCTCGCATTAGGTACAGCGCGACTAAACAGCCATAAAAACCGGCACCTATAACTACCGCGTTAAAATGGTCAGCCCGTGCGCGACTCATGTTGATCGGCTTTGAATATCAACATCGAGCGGCTGCTGATACTCTGCTATATCAGCAGAACTTATGTTTAACTGCTTGCAGCGTGTCATTTGCGCGCTCGTAAATTCTTGCGCTATACGGTAGGTTGGTCCTTTACCAGACAGACTCACCATCATGAGTATATATTCTCCTAGCACCATTAAGACGAGAGAGATTAGAAAGAACATACCAGACTGTTGCAGAGACATGCTTATCCATCCTGGTGCCACGTCCTCTTTCAAGAGAGCTATCACCACTACATAGAGCGAATAGACAAGGTTAGCGTAAGCACCAAATAGTGAAAGGCCGGTAACTAACCTCATCGGCGCGCGGGTGGACGAGACAAGCATCTCCATCCCGCGATCGATGCCATTTATGATTCGCTTCTTTGGAAGATGAGTAAGAGCTTTTGAGTAAGATAGGTTCACCCTTACAAAGCCAGCCGTCACTGGTAAATGCCGATACATGATTGAGGAGCGCGGATGTTTGAGGAGAAAATTAATGACTTTTCTAGCTAGAACTCGGTAGCGTGGTGCTTCATTATTTAAATCGACTCCGCCTATCTGCTTGTATACTCGGTTAAATAGGGCATTTGCAAAGGTATAAAAAAACGTCTGAGGAGCTCGCTCAGAGTTCTTTGCAAACACCACATCCGCGCCAAGAACAGCCTGGCACAGCATCTCTTTTAAGAACTTAATATCATCAGCCAGTGGATCGACCACAGCAACGTAATCGCCCAGCGCGCTCTCTAGCCCTACACACACCGCAGTATCTTGATCTACTCTCGTCGCAAGACCAAACACCTGTATATTTGCAAAGCCGTCCACTCCGGTCATCTTTTCAAGCACCGCTAGGCTCTCATCTTCGGAGGCATTGTCAACAAACAATATATCATAGTCCCTAACGAGGGGCCGAGCTTCTGCTGCAAGCTGCTCCGCCCAATTCTGCAATAGAGTGGCGCTATTACGCACTACACAAACAATTGTAAGAAAGATTGGTAATCGCGTAAATTGGCCGGTATGTGTCGCTGCCGTCTGCATCTTCAATAACCTCTTTTGAGAGCCAGGGAAAAGGATTAACCTAAATTCGGCAGTTGCGGGTCTTAAAATGGCGCATCTACTCAAAATCACTTCAGGCTTTTGAATTTTCGGTGCTCACCCTGACGGTGCCCGTGTTTAAGCCTCAGCAAATATCAAAATCATTTGTGCTTTCGAGTATCTGCACCATTTTCATCCACCTTAACTGGCGAATTTAGGTTAGAATAAAAAAACACCATGAGTGTAGATGCCGTGGGCTACATATAAGCAGCGCCCCAAGAATGAATTTATTAGGGCTTCGGAATTCAATAGTCCTTAAACCTAAATTCGGCAGTTGCGGGTCTTAAAAATGGCGCATCTACTCAAAATCACTTTAGGCTTTTGAATTTTCGGTGCTCACCCTGACGGTGCCAGGGTTTAAGCCTCAGCAAATATCAAAATCCTTTGTGCTTTCGAGTATCTGCACCATTTTCATCCTCCTTAACTGCCGAATTTAGGTTTAATGAGTTTAACGGGATTTAGCCGCGCATGTTTCTCCTTATCGGGAATACTAGTACTTTCAAGTAGATAGCGGGAGAATAGCGATGCTCTATAGGTTAAACCCTTTTCCCGAGTACAACCATCCTAATCAGGTGTTTACAGCCGGGGAGAGTGGCAGATAGCCTTAAACCTAAATTCGGCAGTTGCGGGTCTTAAAAATGGCGCATCTACTCAAAATCACTTTAGGCTTTTGAATTTTCGGTGCTCACCCTGACGGTGCCAGGGTTTAAGCCTCAGAAAAATTCAAAATCCTTCGTGCTTTTGAGTACCTGCACCATTTTCATCCTCTTCAACTGCCGAATTTAGCAGGGCATCGCAATTCTCTTCTCTTAAATAGGGCCAAAAATGCGCGGAACCTACTGTATTTAATGAGTTTAACGGGATTTAGCCGCGCATTTTTATCCCTGTCAGGAATGCCAGTCCTTTCGAGTAGATAGTAGGGCATCGCAATTCTTTTCTCTTAATAAAGTTCCCCACTAATCATTGAGTAGCAAAATGTCATTTTCCTCCGAATAGC
>JBBALZ010000001.1:0-56685 GCA_040402735.1 Bdellovibrionota bacterium | reverse complement strand
AAAAATGCGCGGCTAAATCCCGTTAAACTCATTAAATACAGTAGGTTCCGCGCAATTTTGGCCCCATTTCAAGAAGAGAGAATTGCGATGCCCTGTTGCGAAGCCCTATTGCACTAGCTCTCTTAAGTAACCGAACGTATAAATCCCGCTATTGTGCCCATCGGCCCAGCGTATGCCTATAGCGTATTGACCAACTCCCCAGATCTCTTCAAGCGAGAGCTCTTGATCGATAGTATTCTGTACAATCCTCAGCGATCGTTTCCGTCCAGTAAGCGGCTTTGCGTGTGACTCGTCTCCCCGTAGCTCTCGACACTCTGCGCAAGGGCATCCTTTGCGCAGCGTCTCGCTCGTTAATTCATTGATAGTGCCATCTTGCCAAGTGACCCGCAGTCCCTTTGACTCAATACGCTTAATCTCTTTTGGGGTGCTTCTGTCGGTCATAATTACTGCTGTGTAAATACTCGCCGGATTTTAAGATCGTCGCTGCAATTTCGTCGCTAAATGAGCTGATTTTGGCGGATCTTTTTTCTTGCTACCCCAAAGTCTTAAACTTTTACGGGGCTACCTAGTTTAGCCAGTTTTAGTCTATGCTCCCCGGAGAGTTTTAATCAAGCTTGTAGGAGACTTTCATGGCGCCACAACCATCGCAGCGAGTGCTTTTTGAAGAGGGTTCGCCATCCTCGACCGCGTTTCTCCTAAAGAGCGGTAAGGTATCGGTTACAGGTGCCCATCTGCCAGATGTTGAGATTGAGGGGCAGGATCTTCTACTTGGTTGTCTTGAACTTTTTCTGGGGGGAGTTGAGGCTGCGCCTCGTAGGTTGTGCACACTGACGGTGAGCTCTGAAGACCCGTTGACCGAGCTGTCTTTTGACAAAGTTCTTGCTTTAGCCAAGGAGTATGAGTTTGGAATTAATTGCAATCGCTTCTTGGCTGCCTTGCTCGAACGCACTAATGATCAGCTTTCCTGAGGGGAAAAAGGACAGCGGATCTGATTGCAACGGCAGGTACCGCGTTGTTGCGACTCGATACGTCGTCACTTCCTGAATTTCACGCGCAGCATCCAGATATGTTCATTCAGATAGCCGGCACCCTGGCTGCGCGGATCCAGGCTAATCTCGTAACTCTCCAGAGCCACCATGCTACGAATCCGGAGCAGGCAGCTAAGCAGGCAGAGGCTTTAAATACGAGTGCGTATCAGGTGCTTGATGGCTTTATTGAGAGGATCCGTCGGTTTCTTAGAATAGCCGCTAATTTTGAGATATTAGAGTTACTAGCGTATGCGCATGATGAGCTTACAAAGCTCGATAAAGCATAGGACGATAAAGCTTACCAGAGCGGTTAAGCTCAATTGTGAGGCGGGTTTTATTGGCCCCATTTAAGCAGAGAGAATAGCGAAGCCCTGCAAATAGATCTGGCGAAGTAGTAACAAAAAAATAATAATGAGTGAGCAGTACACCGATTTTACGAGGAGAGTTTATGGGAAGAGGAGATAAAAGAACGCGTCGCGGTAAGACATTCAAAGGCTCATACGGTAACGCTCGTCCACAAGGGGTGGAGAGTGTTAAGGTAGAGAGTGTTAAGAAGGTTGCAGCGCAAACGCCTGCCTCAAATAAAAAGACAACAACTACCAAGAAGACTAAATAGTCAGGTAACACTTGTTAAGGCCATCGCTGCAATTTCATCGCTAAATGAGCTGATTTGGCGGATCTTTTTCCTGCCACCGCCTAGTCGGAGGGTGCCTTTTTTGGTGAGTAGTTGCCGTTAATCTTAGCTACCCTGTAAGTGCTCGCGGAGATAGCGAAAGAGCTTCACCTCTGTGTCTCGGGCTAGGTAGCGATCGTATTGTTTAGCAAAACGAATCGCTTTAGGTGCTGAGTTAGGTTTAATACTATCTTTATCGTCTCTGGTTATAAGCTGCGCCTGATACGCTAGTAGCGCGTCCTCAGCGCTACGAGCAGCCTCGGTTGCACCGATCGTAAATAAGCTTTGCACTGATTGCTGAATAACTTCTGCTGGTGTGGTCTCTAGCACCCGGTAAAGGCCGTTAGCTCTAGCTCTGCAATTTATCTCATAGGCGGCGATAAATGTGTTTTCAGTTGTCGAGCGCGTTGGGGCAATTAGACTTATCCCAAGCGTGTGAGCCTTTTCGAAGTTTCCACCATAGCTTTCGTAGGCTCTTAAGAGCTGGGCTTTCCTATCGAGATCGGCGGATTTGACGCGGTACCCGACTACAGAGGCAGTAACTCCTGAGATAATCAGTAAAAACAACATAAACAGCACCGATGCGCGCTGTTCACGAAGTGGCGAACGGATGGATTTTGTCGGATTAAATTGTGCTTCGCCGTTGATAGTCATGGAACTGTAGATCTCGCTGAGACTAGTTTGCCTTAAGACTATCTCGCAAATTGTTGCTTGTCGTAAAGGGGCGTTAGGGCATCGCAATTCTCTTCTCTAAAATGGGGCCAAAAATGCGCGGAACCTAGTGCATTTAATGAGTTTAACGGTATTTAGCCGCGCATTTTTATCCCTATCAGGAATGCCATTCCTTTCCAGTAGATAGCGGGAGAATTGCGAAGCCCTAAAGGGGCGTTGCAATATAGAAAGCTTTTAGACACAATTCTGCGGTGTATGTCACTAAAAAGGCCAACTAAAAATCCCCTCGCAACTCAGGTAGCTGTTGTGCCCGGTTCTTTTGATCCTTTAACCAAGGGCCACGTGGATATTATCGAGCGTGCTCTTGAGATCTTTGATCGCGTGGTAATTGGTGTGCTCAATAATCCTTCAAAGAAAAGCCTCTTCTCAGAGTCTGAGCGTATAGCTTTGATAGAGCGCCAATTTAGTCGCTCCAAGGGCCAAATATCAGTGGTGAGCTTTTCAGGGCTCCTGGTCGACTTTGTTCGTAGTGTGAAGAGTAGGGTGGTGATTAGGGGCTTAAGAGCTATCTCAGATTTCGATTACGAAGCCCAGATGTCACTTATTAACCGAAAGCTCGATCCTTCAATCGAGACCTTCTTTCTCACTGCGCGTGAAGAGCATTCTTACATAAGCTCTACGATAGTTAAGCAGGTAGCGATGCTAGGTGGCGATGTCTCCGAGATGGTAACGCCGGTGGTTAAAAAGGCGTTGGCTAAGAAGCTGGTTTTACTAGGTAAAACAACGCCCCGATAAGGCCTAGCTAACTTGAGTTAGCGCCTCGTCCGGTCTATACTCATGCGAAATAAAAAAGGAGCTGCTTGCAAAATTATTCTTCGGCTACGAATTGCGATCTTGTCTCGTCCGCCGCGTTGCAGGGAACCCAACCGCGCAATTCTAGCTCGAAGCTTAATTTTGCAAGTAGCTCAAAGGAAGAAGTGTAATTATGTCAAAGCAGAGAACTTTATCAATCATTAAACCAGACGCTACATCGCGTAACCTCGTGGGTAAGATCCTCAATCACTTTGAGGAGGCAGGGTTAACTATTGTTGCTGCTAAGATGGCAACTTTGACACCGCAAGAGGCAGGGCAGTTCTATATCATTCACAAGGATCGTCCTTTCTATGGTGAACTCATAGATTACATGTGCTCAGGTCGTGTGCTCGTATCCGTACTAGAGGGCGAGGATGCCGTTAATCTGAACCGCAAGCTTATGGGCGCAACCGATCCTAAGAAAGCTGATGCAGGGACTATTCGTGCTCTGTACGCCGAAAGTATCGCAGCAAATGCGGTGCATGGATCTGATAGTGCAGAGAATGCTGCTACAGAGATTAAGTTCTTTTTCCCGGAACTTTAATTAGTTTCCCCTCATTAGTGGTGCTTTTGTGAGTGAACCGAGCAGAGACTTTTATAACTACAGTTACTCTGAGCTCGTAGATCTCATGCAGACCGAGTTCGCAGAAACCTCGTTTCGCGCTACCCAGCTCTTTGAGTGGGTATATCGAAAGGGTGTAACGGATTTTGATCTGATGACAAACATCAGCCGAGATCTCCGTTCTAAGCTCGCTGATACCTTCGTATTCCCAAAGGCTCGAGTCGCCGAGAGAAGAATTAGTGTCGATGGCACTCGTAAGTACCTGTTTGAGGTTGAGGGTGGTGATCTCGTTGAATCGGTGATGATTAAACAGCCAAATCGCATGACCCTCTGTGTCTCATCGCAGGTGGGTTGTGCTATGGGCTGCAAGTTCTGCCGTACCGGAACCATGGGTCTTAAGCGGAGCCTCTCTACCTCCGAGATCCTGCGTCAAGTAAATGGTGTTATTGAAGACGCGAAGGAATTCGGCGATGGGTTCCAGAATATCGTTTTTATGGGGATGGGCGAGCCTCTGCATAACTACGATGGGGTGACCCGTGCTGTGCGTAACCTAACCGACCGTCGTGGATACGGCATGTCACCGCGTAAAGTAACTGTTTCGACGGTTGGTCTCGTTCCGGCTATTCGTAAGCTCGCCGCTAGTGATGTCTCAGTGAGTCTTGCAGTGTCGCTCAACGGTACTACCGACGAAGTACGTTCGCAGATTATGCCGATAAATCTGCGCTTCCCTATCGCTGAGCTACTCGATGCAGTAAAATCTTTTCCAGTTGGCCCGCGAAAGAAGGTGACCATCGAATACGTGATGCTGGGTGGGATCACCGATACTCAGGCTGATATGGAGCGGTTGGCGGTGTTGATGCGTGGATTGCCGATCAAGGTAAACCTAATTCCTTACAACGACAATGCGGGGTTGGGATTTCAGTCGCCTTCGCGGGAGTGGGTGTTTACGTGGCAACGTTACCTGAATTCAAAGGGTCTTCAGGCTTTCATTCGTTGGTCAAAGGGCGCTGATATCGCGGCTGCGTGTGGTCAGTTGGCGACTGAGTCCAAGAAAGGTTCACGTCTGCCAGTGATAGAGCAGGTAGCTGCATAGAGCCTGGTATTGAGACGCGTAGCGAGAGTTTCGTGACAGTTAAGATTCTTATAATCCCCAAGGGCCATTTCGGCGATATGCTGCTAACGGGGCCGGTGTTTGAGGCCATTAAGAAGAGCTCTCCAGGTTGTCACATCACTGTCTTGGCACCACCGCAATCCGCTGATTTAGCGAGGCGTGATCCCTTCGTTAATGAGGTTTTGGTTTTTGATAGACGCAAGGAGTATCCTGGTTGGCAGGGGTTACGGCGGTTTATTGAGGTGCTGAAGTCCAACGGATTTGATCGCGCATATTCGTTTCACCGCTCGCCGCGCACGAGCCTTATGTTATATCTAGCGCGGATTCCAGAACGTATCGGGTACGGAGATGCCGTACTGTCAGTGCTGTCGACTAGAAGGGTGCGGAAGACTCCGCGGTTTCATGAGGTTTTACGCAATCTTGAGTTGGTGCATGCTGACCTAAGCCCAGAGGTGCAGGAGGATGTTGAAGCGCTTAAAAAGAGTGGGCCAACTCCTCTTTCTGATCGTTTTTCGCTCCGTGTGCCGCTCGTATCTGAGGAGGATCTTTCTGAGCCGGTACGTGAATATCTGGCACACGCAAAACCATTTGTAATCATATCTCCCGGTAGTGCGTGGGAAACAAAGCGTTGGAGACCGAGTGGCTTTAGAGAAGTAGCAGAAGGGCTTTTGATTAGAGGATATAGAGTGCTGGTAGTGGGCTCGCCCAGTGATTCGACGGCGTGTGCAGTGGTGTGCCAGGGAGCGCAACTATCACCATCTGCAATTACAAGCATGTGCGCGCAGACGTCACTGTATGAGCTAATCTACCTCGTCAGCAAGGCTAAGGCGGTTGTATGTAACGACAGTTTAGCGTTGCATCTGGCTGCGGCTACCAAGGTACCTACAGTTGCGGTATTCTGTGCAACTTCGCCGCAGTTTGGATTTGGGCCGTGGAGGAATCGAGCCATCGTTGTAGAGAAGACAGATCTCTTCTGCAAGCCATGTAGACGACACGGGTCGCGTAAATGTCCAACAGGCACCAACGCCTGCATGGATGGAGTGTCGAGTAATATGGTAATTAAGGCTTTTGATGATCTGCTGATCGGAGATACGCCGCGCCGAGTGGGGAGTTTGCACGTGGTGTAATTGACTTTTTGTATATGACTATGTCTCTTTTGCGTGGTGCTGAATCTTTGGTTAAGCCTTTTAGTGATATCGTGCGCGGCCCCTTTATTTTTTCTAGTCGCGGGGTGCTCACAGATGATAGTGCGACTACTCTGGTTAGAGCGCTGCGAGGAGCTGCTGGTGAGAGTGCGCAATCAACGTTGGGAGGCCGAAGTCGCTCGACAGTGATGCAAATTGAGGGTTTGGGGCGCGTGTTTATAAAGCACTACTCTCACGGTGGTCTACTCAGGGCTCTAACAGGCGGACGTTTTATAGCTTACGGAGTGCCGCGAGCACGTGTTGAATTCGAGATGCTTGAGAAGGTCAGAGAGCTCGGAGTTAATGCGCCGCAACCGTATGCCTTTGTTAAGAAGGGCTCTTTTGTTTACGGCACTTGGTTGGTTATGGAGGAATTAGCTGATACCAGAAATCTGGTTGATCTCCAGAGAGAGGATCCTGATGGACTCCAGCGCGTAATGACGGCGTTGGGCGAGCAGATGGTGATACTAATTCGTAATAGGATATTCCATATCGATCTTCATCCCGGAAACGTGCTTGTAACGGCTTCGGGACGTGTGCATATAGTTGATTTTGACAAGGCACACACCTTTAAGGGGCCAGCATCAGCATTACGCGATCTGTACCTGCGTAGGTGGCGCAGAGCGGTGATAAAGCATGGGCTGTCTCCGGTTCTTTCAGAGATAATGTCATTAATGCTGCGGAGCTACAGTGAGTAGTAATTCACGGCGGTATCTTTTTATTTTAATGGGAGCGCTCGGAGATGTTGTTCGAGGGATGTATCTTGTTAATTCACTAAAATCAGCCGAGCCTGACGCTCATATCACCTGGTTAGTAGAGCCAGCGTGCTCGGGGATACTAAAGCTACACCCGGCTATTGATGAGATCCTCGTGTTTAATCGAGCCCAGGGGCTACGTGGTGTTTTAGAGGTTCGTCGAGAGCTTGCCAAGCGCTCGTTTGATGTAACACTTGATCTGCAGAGACACGCCAAGAGCGGCCTGTTTTCCTGGTTTTCCGGTTCGCCGCGGCGTATAGGATTTCACCGTAAAGATGCCAAAGAGGGAAACTGGATCTTTAACACTGAGTATGTGCCGCAGCAGGGTGAGGCGATATCTAAAATTGAGCACTACCATACGTTTCTTACTTATTTAGGGTTAGCGCAGCCCGAAAAGCTGTCATCTGGGCTTGAAGGGATTACTCTGGAAGGGGTGACAGCCGCGTGGGCAGATGAGCTGCGCTTGGAGCCTTATATCGGTTTTATCCTAGGATCATCGTGGGATTCGAAAGACTGGCCGGTTGAGGGCTATGAAGAGTTGCTTTCTATGTTACCTGGTGGCACCGTGGTTTTTCTAGCTGATAAGTCAAAGATAGCCATGGCAGAGCGCCTTGAGAAGATTGCTACCAAGGCTAAGATAGTGAATCTTGCCGGTAAGACCAGTTTGGCGGAGCTTGTAGCCTTGATTGAAGGCGCGCGGGTACTCGTTGGGCCGGACTCGGGGCCAGGTCATATCGCGGGTGCCGTTGGTACCCCGCACATTACACTATTTGGTCCAACGCCGTGTGTTCGCAATGCTCCGCGTGGCAGCGAGGCTCTAACTCTGACAGCTAACGTAGGGTGTGCTCCGTGTAAGCGCCGCGTGTGCCCCGGACTCGGAAAGGTGTGCATGAAGCTGCTGCGGCCCGAAATGGTGCTTGAGAAGATGCGGCAGGTGTAGTTGGTGTAGCCTGCACAATGCATTTTTGGCCCCACCTAAGACAAGAAAATAGCGATGTCCTAGACGCCCTAAATCAGTGGCGCCAGATGGTTGCTCTTGGTATATATCGCTTATGAAATTAGGAACTAAACACGAACTCGTAGAAACACTCGATAAGATGATTGGGGTGCCGATACTCGTAGTTGGCGATATCCTGCTTGATCGCTACACCTGGGGTAAGGTAGAGCGAATATCACCTGAGGCACCGGTTCCGGTGGTTCAGGTCGTGCGCATGGAGGACCGTCTGGGCGGAGCGGGTAATGTGGTTCGTAACTTGGTCAATATAGGCGCAAAGGTATCGGTCACAGGCCTCATAGGTGATGACGCCGATGGCCGTGTGATTATCGACCTCTTTAAGGATGCAGGGGCAGATGCAAGTGGGATACTAGTTGATTCATCTCGCCCTACGGTTCTCAAGAGTCGGGTTATCGCGGCTACTCAACAGGTGGTGCGGATTGATCGTGAGGTTCTCGATCCGGCCGGGGCCGATGTATCGAGACAGCTCAAGCAGCTCGTCCAAGAGAGGATTGAGGGCTCACAGGGAGTGATTCTCTCTGACTATGGTAAGAGTGCTGTAACGGTTGATGTGTTGCAGGCGCTTACTGATGCCTACGCTCAGGGTACGTTGGGACTTACGTCGCGACCTCTCTTTGTTGATCCGCATCCACGCAACTACGACCGTTATAAGGGCATGAGTGTTGCTAAACCGAATCGAAAAGAGGCAGAAGCGGCGTCAGGTAGGAGCATAAAGGGGGTTGAGGATGCTTTCGATGCAGCCCGGATATTGCTCAAAAAGTGGGGTGCCGAGATAATGGTTATTACGCTCGGAGAGGGCGGTATGGTAGTCCGCCGTGCTGATAGCTCTGATGGCCTGCACCTGGAAACGATGGCGCGCGAGGTGTTTGATGTGAGCGGCGCTGGTGATACAGTGACGGCGGTCTTTACTGCTGCGCTAGCGGTAGGGGCAGGCCCAGTAAATGCTGGTATTCTGGCTAATATAGCAGCGGGTATCGTTGTTTCTGAAGTTGGAACCGCGGCTATCAAACTCGAGAAGTTACGTGAACAGGTAGAAAAGTGGGAGATATAACGACCGATGAGCCCGAGAGTTGAGCGTTGCGCGGTTAAAAGCATGACCGGCTTTGCTCGGGTTGCTAGCTCGTACACGGACGTTGATCTAGGGGTCGAGATTCGCTCGGTTAACCATCGATTTTTTGAAGTCGCGGTTCGTGGGCCGCGCAGCATCGTTGAATTAGAGCGTGATTTTCGGACTACTCTTCAGAGAGAGCACCGTCGTGGGCGCTTTGAGGTCTTGGTCTCAAGGCGCGTTCGAGCAACAAGCCCCAGAGCAGCATCAGCCCAAGATGAATTGAGCGCCCAATCTGATAAGTTTGATGGAGCGGTGGCATCGTATGCTGCGGCTTGTAAGAGGTATGGGCTGGGGGCGGAGGGGCTTCCCCACTTTATTAGTGAGCTTGTGTTACGTGATGTTACTTCGCTGGGGGATGTAAACGAGATCTCAGAGAGTGAGTTGAAAGTAATTAAAGATCTCGTGGCGGAATGCAGCCGATTGCTTTGTGAAGATCGTGAAGTTGAAGGTGCCGGGCTGGTTAAGGATATCGAGCCGCGAGTAGCTGCGATAACAGTGATGCGCGAGTCGATCTCAGAGCGTGTAGCTGGCAACTCCAACCGTTTTCGTGATCGTGTCTCCGAGCGTCTTGCTGGCTTAGAGCCTGAGGTTCGCATTGATCCGGAGCGCTTGGCGCTTGAGGTGGCGTTATTAGCGGACCGAGTTGATGTCAGTGAGGAGCTTTCGCGTCTAGGCATTCATCTGGTTCAGTTTACGCAGCTTCTCCAGCAAGGGTCTGGTGAGGGAATCGGCAGGAAATTAGACTTTACAGTTCAGGAGATAGGCCGTGAACTCAATACAATCGGCTCAAAAGCTCAGGATGCGCAGGTTCAGGGAATCGTGGTAGAAGCAAAGACAGAGCTAGAGCGAATCCGAGAACAGGTTCAGAATATCGAGTAGTTTATGATGAGTTCAGCACACAAAAGTTTGATCAGAAAAGGTATCCTGTTCGTTCTTATCGGTCCGACTGGCTCAGGGAAGAGCACCTTTTGTGAGCGACTGGTCGCAGAGTTTCCCGAAGGGTTACGTTATTCAACTTCGGCTACATCTCGTCCGCCGCGATCTAACGAGGAGACTGGAAAGAGTTACCATTTTATGACGAGAGAAGAGTTTCTGGCGCGGCGTGAGCGTGGTGAGTTCTTTGAGTGGGAGGAGATCCACGGCAACCTGTACGGAACGCTGCAGGCTGCGTTGATTGAAGGTATTGAGAGTGGGAGAGATCTTGTCTTTCAGATCGATGTACGTGGAGCGCTCAATTTTAAACGCCAGTTTCCGGATAATACAGTTACGATTTTTCTCGTGCCGCCATCATTTAAAGAGCTTCGTAGTCGCCTCGAGCTTCGCGGAACGGTGGATTCAGCAGAGCTGCAGCGAAGATTTGCTACAGCTAAGAGTGAATACGAAGCGTTGTTGAAGTTGCATGGGCAGGGGGCGATGATCGACTATCTTGTAGTGAATCGGGAGCTTGAATCAACATACGACCAGGTCAGGGCGATAGTGTTGGCTGAGCGGTCGCGCTACCTGCGAATTGATAAAGATTCTGTTACGCAATTTTGTGAGGTAACGCCATGAGACATCAGAGTGCGGGTAAGAGAAGTCGGATATTGCTGCATTTTGCATCACTTGTGGTCGCGCTAGGTTGTCAGGGCTGTTTTTCACCAGCAGTTAAGAGTCCTAAGTTTATCGATGATGTTCGACCGATTCCTCCAGCTCTAAGAGTGATTTCGTATACCATTCAGAGGCGCGATCTTCAGGAGGCACTAACAAAGATTCGCGAGAATCCGATTCGTCTTGTTCCTGTGTTTCAATCCGTATCATCTGTTGAAAGTTATGAGTACCGAGTATTTGATATCAATCAGGATAGTGTTTATGGACTGCTAGGGCTTGAGAATTCCGACATCATAGTTGCGGCAAATCGCTACCTAATAAAGAATCCAGCGCAGTTTCCGGCTTTTATACAGCTACTGGCGCGTGAGAATGATGCAACGATCGAGATTCGGCGTGGGGGCGAGGCCCGGCTGCATAAGTATACATTTGTGCCGTCGGTTTCAGGCCGTTAGGAAAGAGTGCCATTTTTCCGGCTAGCGAGTTGTACCAGATGTGTCGTTGCAGTATTGATTGCAATAAGGTCTTTTAGTGTGCGTTTTTCGAGTAGCTTATCAATAGCTAAGCGGAGATCTTGCCACACCCCGTGTAGACCACAGTTCTCTTTGGTGGCACATTTTGATTGATCTTCAAGGTTCGGATGGAGTGGCGAGTATTCGCAGATAAGCTGAAACGTATCGCCTTCGGTTGCGTAGAGGATATCTTTTAGTGAGATCGCCTCTGGAGTTCGCGAAAGACGGTATCCTCCACGGGGACCGCGCTCGCTTTCAATTACACCTCCCCGACGCAGTCTCTGGAGGATCTGCTGGGTATACTGCACGTCAAGTCCCTGACTCTGTGCTATCTCTGTCGCGCCTACAGGGCCATCACCGTACCTCTGAGCAAGGTACACCGAGCACAAAATACCGCATTCGCCCCACTTTGTTACACGCATAGCAGATGTAAAATATCATAAAATAGCCAACGGTCAAAATATGCCTCTGTAAAGGTAGGGCTTCGCAATTCTCCCGCTATCTACTCGAAAAAACTGGCATTCCTGACAGGGATAAAAATGCGCGGCCAGGTGTCGTTAAACTTAAAAAAACGTAACTACTCACCAGATTTTAAGATCGTCGCTGCAATTTCGTCGCTAAATGAGGTGATTTTGGCGGGTCCTTTTTCTTGCCACCCCCTAGTCGGGGGTGCCTTTTTTGGTGAGTAGTTATTATCTCCACCCCGCTTTGCTCCGCAAAGCCGCCCCTTAATAGGGGCTGACGTTACTGCGGCAGAATTTGCTGAGTAGTTACAAAAAAACAAGTAACTACTCACCAGATTTTAAGATCGTCGCTGCAATTTAGTCGCTAAATTAGCCGATTTTAGCGGATCTTTTTTCTTCCGCGCATTTTTGGCCCTATTTAAGAGAAGAGAATTGCGAGGCCCTGAGTGTTACGAAAATACTTAAGCAAAATACTCAGCAATCAGAAGCCAGGACCACGGAACTATCGCTGCCGCTGCATATATTCCAGCGATAAATGTGAGCGCTACAGGTAGCCAGGAGATCCGATGCGCTTGAGCACACAGTGCCATGATAACAGCGATACACGAAGCCTTAGTAATAGCGATAGCTGGTATAATTCCAACAATGCTCATAAGGCTGCGCAGAAGAGGGTTGCCCTCGGCACGCAGGCCAAAGGTGCTCATGCCAGCGTAGGTTAGGATTCCATCTAGTATCTGCAGGACGACTAAAACAACAGTGAGCCAAGCGATCTGGCTCCGGCTAAAAGCCCCATGCTCAAGCGACCTCGACACCGCTGCATTCTTTGGCACCAGGTATAGCCGCGAAGAATCGAGTCTATCGTTTGTAGTGATTTTCAGGGCTGCATTTGTCATCGTTACATTCCCTTAGCTGGGGTCGAGTACCAATACCATATCCGGCTTAAGGGCGCTTGTGCTTCAGGGTAAATGGCGAGAATTTAGGATTAATTCTTAAGACAATGTAGCTCAGTTTTAATATGGGTGCAGGCAAAAGGTAACTACTCACCGGATTTTAAGATCGTCGTTGCAATTTCGTCGCTAAATGAGGCGATGCCAACCATTCGCGTATGGGAATAAAAACAACGACATGCCAGTGATGTGCAGTACAAGCCTTGCCAGATTTACTGACGCGGATTTTCGCACATCACTTCTATAGCACGTTTGACTCTAACTCTAGTGAGAACCCTCTAGCTCACCAAGGTGCTCTAGCTCTGAGACGAGATTTGTAATCTTTTCACGAATATCCTCAGCAAGTACTGATATAAGAGTTCCGGTCTGTGAAACAGAGTTGTCGGTATGGCAGGTCTCACGGGCAATCCACTCAGCACAGCTACCGAGGTGGTCAATTCTGCTAGCGATTTCAAGAAGCTGGGCAAGGCTATTCATGTTTTTTTCTCCAGAAGCGTGTTTCGCTACTTCGGAAATTAAGATGAAAGCCCCTGGCCCAAGGTTTCCTAAAAGATCTCGTAGTGGCCCAAAACTACTTAGTAACTCCTTCAAAACTTGAGTTAATCGCAAGTACTCCAGGGGCATACGAGATCCCTCCGGCAGAGATCCCCCACGACCGAATATTGGCTGACTCAAGAACTTTATTCAGCTCAGAGTTCCCACCTGTGAACATAGCTAGTGTATTTTTGGCTGAATCTAATACATCAGCAACCTTTGTAAAATTAAAATAAAATGAAGCAACGTTAGCCGATGCGATCTGACTCTTGAGAACCTCTGGGACCGCTGCCGCTGCAGCAGGACTCTTGCCTGATTGAGCCGTAATTAAATCCTTAACGACTGCGTCAGAGGAGCCTATCAACACTGACTTGGTGTTGCTTGGAGAGCTCATGTATACACCGGCACCGATAAGGGTCGTGAAGTATTTTGTGGGCGTACCCTCAATCTCCTTTGTCTGCCATTTCGCATTTTGTCCGGCTAGCGACATCGCCATTCCTAGAGAGCTTTCAAGGAAGCTTCCAAGCTGCTCGCGACCAGCGCTTTCTAACATTAGGAAGATGTCAGGAAGCGGAGAGCCGGCAGCGTTGTTGCGAAGGCCGAGCGTAAAGCTCTCTAGCTTCTTAGCATGATCAGCTAAACCTATCGGTGAGCCTTGCTCTATGCTTTTTATCATCGGTTCAAGCTTGCCCAAGAAGCGAGTATCTAGAGCTATTGATAGAGCCGAATCAGCAGGCACTTTGCTTGCGGCAGGAGAGAGTGCGCTACCTTGAAGCGCCTCAAAGAGCTTGGTTTGTGTCTCTGTTCTGGGCGTTACTGCGAGCCCGATATTATGAACATACTGTTTCGGAAAGCTACTCTGAATAGCCAAAGCATCGAAGGGAATCTCTTGTGGCTTAAATTCTCCAGACTCATCGGCCTTGGCAATAGCATCAAGGAGTGGACGGAGCCGCGAGAGCGATATAAAGGAAAATGCCAGGGTTTTATCAATAGGAGCGCAAGGGCTAGTGGCCTGTTTGTACTCAGGTAGTGCTTGAATCGCCTCTATCGCACCTGTGTTGGTCGCAGAGAAAAGGCCCTCAACAGTTGCTTTGCTCGTTGCTGCTCCAAGAAGTTCGGCATTAGCAGCAAAGAATACCCTTACCGGAGCACTTGAGACGCCGATAGAGAATCCTTTTGATGCACCCGCTATACTCTCGTCACTTATCTTGAGTGATGATTCAGATAGTTCTTTCCGGATAATCTCTAGCTTCTCTGTCATCGCTACTCCATTTGCTCCTTTAAGGAACAAACCAGCGTCAACGGGAAGTTGGTTGCCTGTTACAGGTCCAGCGAAAACTACGCTTCGAGCGAGAACTTTATCAACTGTGTATGAGCCGTCAGGCGCAACGATACCGAGCTGCAATCCGGAATCCCACAGACGTTGAATAATCGTCGCCAATTCATCACTAGACCCTGATTGGCGTATCTTCTCAATCAATCCATCGATAGATTTCTTGGCGTTCTTGCTCCCTGAATATGGGGATTGGGTGAAGGCTTTATATCCATCACCGGAAAAATCCATAACAGCAAACGCAGCGGTCGATGTAGGGATCTTTTGTAGCAGTGGATCGTTTGACAACTGCTTGGTTGTTTTGACAACGGGAGCGGCACCTTTATCCTTTCCGGTACATCCGGCAAGCATCAATACCGCGGCTATCGCTGGAGCAGCGAGTGAGCGGATCAGGCGGTGTGTGGTAACAGAATATCTGGCGGTTCTCATGGTGTAGCTCCGAGGGTAGTATAGGTGTCAAATAGGATCCCTGCTAAAGAAGCACAGGACGTCCTAAAAGCGAGCGTACTACGTCCTGAGTGACCTAACAACTCAAACCCTAGATCGCCGGAGAATTGCGAAGCCCTAATCCTTCGGATAGGCAGGCAGATTCTGCCGTTTAGAGCTCGTTGCATAGGAAGGCCTAAATTGCCCCAAAATTGCGGTTGCGTTCTAGGGTGCCCTCTGAGTTAATTGTCGTAGTGACAGATACGGGCTTTCCTAACTTGGACGAGCCGGAACCAAGAGAGGTGACATATACAGGATTTGGGACAAAAGGGCACTCTAAGTAGGACAGGGGTCGAATATGCGCAAGGTGTGCCGCCAGTGAAGATTGGGCAGCGGAAATAACAGATGAGTTTAACCAGACTAGATTGTGACATCTTTAGGGGAGCAGAGGCCCTGCCGGATGCCTCTGCTTTTGTCGCGCTCAATCCGATGATGAGGCCGGCACAGATGGTGTTTGCGGGATCGACAGCGGCGATTCAAGGGGTTGGGGCGCAGGTAGCATACCGTTTGGCGATCGATTACTTTGTTGAAGGGGTAGTGACTCACTTAGCCCAACTTGAGCAGAAGCCTGCTAAGCCTGCTGATGATGAAGAGTTTGCTGTGGAGGTGCTAGAGGCAGCTTTTCGTTTGTCCAATTCTTCGGTGTACGGATTCGGTCATAAGTTAGCAGCGGGTGGCCGCATGGCGGCATCGCTCTTGGCATTTATAGTCGATAAACAGAGATTTGCCGCTGCTCGTGTCGGACAGGGGAGTGTTTATCTTTTCCGAAATAGGCAGCTATTTCCTTTTTTCGGTAGTGATGGAGTAGATCGCGCTATAGTCGGTGATATCGCCGAGTACTCGGCAGATCCGGCGTCTCAGAGGCAGGCTTTTATCGGCTCGCACTCTATTATCGATGTTGAAGTGGCGTCGGTTACGTTGCGTCCAGGTGACTACATAGTCGCGTTCTCGCGGCCCCTAACAACGCTGAATGAGACCCTTCTTTTCCAGCACCTTGAAGTGGTTGTAGGTGAGGGGTTCCCTAAGGTTCAGCCGTATGGCATGGCTGAGCAGATGTGTTTAGACGTCTTTACGCAGGCAGATACCCTCTCATTTGCCTGTATGGTCGGATTGGGGCCGGAGGTTATTTATTGCTCGAAGATAGTTTTGTAATTAAATCTAGCTTGGTAACTACTCACCTGATTTTAAGTTCGCCCCGCTTTACTCCGCAAAGCCGCCCATTTATCCGCCAAAATCAGCTCATTTAGCGGCCAAATTACAGCGACGATCTTAAAATCCGGTGAGTAGTTACAAAGAATTAATGTAAGATAGTACCTCAATCTTGATGTAACCTAGCCGCTAGAAGTATGCTCTGAGGGTCAAACAAGGGATAGTTAGCGTTTATGAAGCAATACCTAGATTTAGTTCGCGATGTTCTTGAGAACGGTAAACCTGAGGCTGGGGTCGAGAAAAATGGTGCGCTGGTGCGCCCGGATCGTACCGGTGTTGGAACATACTCGGTATTCGGTCGGCAGATGCGCTTTAATCTGGATGAGGGATTTCCCCTTGTTACCACAAAAAAGGTGCACCTCAAGTCGATAATTCACGAATTGTTGTGGTTCCTGAAGGGAGACACAAATATCGGTTACCTCAAGGAGCACAACGTATCAATCTGGGATGAGTGGGCTAATTCAGATGGAGAGCTAGGTCCGGTGTACGGTAAACAGTGGCGCTCTTGGGAGGGGCCGCGTGGCAAAGTCGATCAGATTCAGCGAGCGATTGACACAATCAAAAGCAATCCAATGAGTCGTCGCATAGTTGTTGTGTCTTTTAATCCTGCCGATCTCCCAGATGTTGCACCACCGGCCTGTCACACCCTTTTTCAATTTTACGTTTCGGGGGATCGAATAAGTTTGCAGCTCTATCAACGCTCGGCTGACCTGATGCTGGGAGTGCCGTTCAATATAGCTAGCTATTCGTTGTTCTTGATGATGGTAGCGCAGGTTACAGGTCTTCGGCCGCATGAGTTTGTGCATACTTTTGGTGATGTGCACATCTACTCAAATCACGTTGAAGGAGCAGAGCTTCAGCTACAGCGTGACCCTAGGCCTCTGCCAACGATGAGAATTAACCCGGAAGTTAAAGATATATTCGGGTTCTCTTTCTCGGACTTTACCCTTGAGAATTACAATCCCCATGAGCGTATAGTTTTCGATATCGCCGTATGAGTAATTCTCCCAAGGTTGCGGCAATCGTCGCTATGGATGAATCCCGAGTAATCGGTATTAACGGGACACTTCCGTGGCGTATACCGGCGGATATGGCCCACTTCCGCACGCTCACAACGGGCAATGTGGTTGTCATGGGACGAAAGACCTGGGATTCACTACCACCTGCGTTCCGTCCACTTCCCGCTAGGACCAACATAGTGATTTCGCGCACACCTTCGCAATTGAATCTGCCAGAGGGGGTTTTAAGGGCCGGATCTCCGGAAGCAGGGGTGGCGTTGGCGCGCGATGTGGCAGCTAAAGCGGGTGTTTCTGTTTGGATTATCGGGGGCGCTGAGCTGTACCGTGCGCTCTTACCTGTGTGCGATGAAGTGCACCTAACCGTGGTCGCCGGTAAGCACGATGGAGATGCCTGGCTGCCAGAATTTGAGAGTGATTTTATGCACACTTCTGAACGAAGTGGTGATGGTTGTACGTTTCATGTGTATACACGGAAGGCAGAGACCTTAAGGTAGGAGCAATGAGTTCGGCAGCATCGGAAAAGGAGGCTGAGAAGGGGGCACGCAAAAGGATTGATGCCCTCGTTCAATCTCTTAATGATCATGCCTATCGCTATTACGTACTCTCTCAGCCGACAATTAGTGATGCTGAGTATGATCAGCTGTTTCGTGAATTGCAGCAGCTCGAAACAGCTCATCCGGAGTGCGTGCGCGGTGATTCGCCAACACAGCGAGTTGGAGGCAAGCCGCTTGATGGATTTGAGGCTGTGCGCCACGCAGTGCCGATGCTCTCTCTGGACAACGCCATGAACGAGGATGAGGTACGTGAGTTTGATGAGCAGGTGCGTAGGTTCTTAGCCAAGGACGGCCTACAGCTTGACGCTGTTGATTACACCGTTGAGTGTAAGTTTGATGGTGTCGCTGTGTCGCTTATTTATCGTGATGGGATGCTTGAGCGTGCAGCGACTCGCGGTGATGGCACGACGGGAGAGGATGTTACCAGTAATGTTAGAACGATAAAGGCTATCCCGTTACAGCTACGTGGATCGCAACGACCTAAGGGATTGCTTGAGATCCGGGGGGAGGTTCTATTTAGAAAAAAGGAGTTTGAAGCCCTCAACGAAGAGCGCATCGCGCGCGGCGAGGAGAGCTTTGCTAATCCGCGTAATGCGGCTTCGGGGAGCTTAAGACAGCTTGACTCGCGCGAGACGGCTAGGCGACCGCTCTGGTTTTTTGCCTACGGAGTTGGAGTTGTTGAGAGTGAGGATCCACAGATAGCAGCGCTATTGACACGCCCGCTTGATCAGGTCATGCGCGCAGTAGCTGATTTTGGATTTTCAATCTCACCCGGCTTTCGTATCGCTACTGGCAGCTCGGGTATTCTTGATGCATACCAGAAGGCAGAGCATGACCGTGAGAGTCTACCGTTTGAGGTAGATGGTTTGGTGATTAAGGTAAACGAGCCTGCGCTACAGCAGCGGCTCGGGTTTCGACAGCGTTCACCGCGGTGGGCAGTTGCGGCGAAGTTTAAGCCGGTTGAGGCGATTACAACCCTTGAAGATATTACTGTTCAGGTTGGACGAACTGGTGCACTCACGCCTGTTGCAATGCTTGCTCCGGTAAAAGTCGGTGGGGTAGTCGTGTCTCGAGCTACGTTGCACAATCAAGATGAGATTGAGCGAAAAGGTATTCGCATAGGCGATCGTGTTGTAGTACGCCGTCAGGGTGACGTGATTCCTGCAGTAGTGGCGGTCGTAACGGCGGCGCGTACCGGTGCTGAGCGTGAATTTTCTTTTCCCAGCACCTGTCCAGAGTGTGACACCCCGGTTGAGCGCATGCCTGGTGAGGCAGTGGTGCGTTGTCCTAATGCGCAGTGCCCCGCTAAGCTGCACAATCGTATCTTACATTACGCTTCCCGTGACGCGATGGATATCGAAGGTCTCGGTGATAAGATGGTTGCGCTACTCTTAGAGCACAACCTGATTCAAGATCTCCCTGCTATTTACGAGCTTACAGTAGAGCAGCTACAAGAGCTGCCGCGAATGGGTGAGCTATCCAGTAAAAATCTTGTTTCGGCTATTCATGCGAGTAAGAAGCGGGCACTCGATAGATTTATTTTTGCCCTCGGTATCCGTCACGTAGGCAGCAAGACAGGGCTAGTGCTTGCGCGTCACTTCGGTACGATTGAGCGTTTTCTTGAGGTTACTCAAGATGAATTGCTCGGTATTGACGAGGTGGGGCCAGAAACTGCCGCATCGATCGCTTCATTTTTAAAAGATGACGCTCAGGTCGCTATTGTGCGAAGTCTTATCATGCACGGAGTACATCCAGAACCCGTGGTAGTAGACCGTAGTAAAGCGCAAAAGTTAGCAGGTGCTACATTTGTTCTTACCGGAACCTTTTCAACTATGAGTCGTAAGCAGGCTGAGGAGAGGATCCTTGAGTGGGGTGGCAAGGTTTCGGGTTCAGTGAGCAAGAAGACAAACTACGTAGTAGCTGGCGACAGCCCTGGCTCGAAGCTCGACACCGCGGAAAAACTCGGGGTCGCGGTTATTTCGGAGGCAGAGCTGATAGGGCTGTTGGAAGGCGGACTCAGCTAAAAAGCTCGGAGGCCTGAAACGGGTAGATCTCTGCCTTCATGCCTCTGGCGCCAAGCCGAAGCATGCGCGGGCTAATGAAACAGAAGGTCAAACGAGTTGGATCAGGAATAGTTCTTTTTCTTCGTAGGCCGCGATAGAGGCGACTATAAGCTTTGGCAAAATAAGCTTCGCTTGTGAGCCGTGCACCAGATTCTCGGGCGGGCCGCATAAACTTTGTCCAGAAATCGGCAGCAAGGCCGATGATCACCTCTTCCCCGAGTGTAAAAACGCACATCTCTCCGTAGTGTTCAAGGAAGCGGTAGCAACCTGCTGGTATTGCGTTAGCGTCAATCAATAGCTCTACCGGGTCACCTCTGCGTAGTGTTGAAATATCCATAATCTGCATCCTCCAGAAAATCAATCGACCTATACATAGTTTAGGGCGTCGCAATTCTCTTCTCTAAAATGGGGCCAAAAATGCGCGGAACCTACTGTATTTAATGAGTTTATCGGTATTTAGCCGCGCATTTTTATCCCTATCAGGAATGCCGGTCCTTTCCGGTAGATAGCGGGAGAATTGCGATGCCCTATACATTGTTCGGAGAATTGGGAAAAAAGTTGCGTGAAGGATGAGGCTAAAAAGACCAGTCGCGGCTCTTAAAGCGCTGCATCCGTTCGGGCCGCGCATTTGTATCCTTATTATAAATGCCAGCTCTTTCGAGTAGATAGCCGGAGGATTGCGATGCACTGGCATTCGCCTAAACCTTTTGCAACTATCAAAGTAGTTGATTATACTCGGCAGGTTTACGGTGCTTAATCAGTTTTAGGTTAAGGTGCTCTTTAGTTCGCTGGGCTGCAGGGCAAGCAAATCTCTTTCTCCTTAAAATAAGCAGTCTTATCAATATTTGAATTATGTCCCACGTTAGAACCCGTTTCGCTCCTTCTCCTACTGGCTTTCAGCACCTTGGTGGTTTTCGCACCGCGTTTTTCGCCTGGCTCCTAGCAAAGCGTCATGGCGGAGAGTTTCTGCTACGCATCGAAGATACCGATCGTGAGCGCAGTGTCCCAGGGGCGATACGCTTCATTCTCGAGGAGCTAGCATGGTTCGGCATCCAACCTGATGAGGGGCCTAGCAAGGCTGAGCTTGAGCAGATCGGAGAGTCCTGGGAAGGGGCTCCCGATATCGGTGGGCCGTGCGGGCCATACATCCAGAGTTTGCGCATGGTGCGCTACCGAGAGGTTGCCGAGGAATTAATCGCTAAAGGATTTGCCTATCGTTGTGATTGCACTCCTCAGATGCTTGAGCGTGAGCGTAATGAGCAAATGGCTCGGAAGGAGTTGCCGGGCTACTCAGGATACTGTCGTACCCGCAACGTATCGGCCGATGCCCCGCACGTAGTGCGGCTCAAGATACCGCAGAAGCGGGCGATTAGTTTTAATGATGGAGTCCGAGGTAAGGTTACGTGGGAACAGATTCAGTTGCGAGATACAGTACTCCTCAAGAGTGACGGCTCGCCTACGTATCATTTGGCGGTGGTAGTGGATGATCACGATATGAAGATTAGCCACGTGCTACGAGGAGTCGAGTGGCTCTCATCAACTCCGATCCATCTCCTGGTGTACGAAGCTCTTGGCTGGGAGCCGCCGATTATAGCCCATTTCCCAGTAGTAAATGGCCCAGATGGCAAGAAGCTATCAAAGCGTACCGGCGCGGCAACGTCGCGTGATGCTCGCGAAAAAGGCTTTCTTCCCGAGGCGGTGCTCAATTTTGTGTCACTTATCGGATGGGCACCGGGTGAGGGGAGCGATCAAGAGATATTTACTCGCGATGAGCTGATCTCCAAGTTCTCACTTGAGGGGATTAATCCCGCAAGTGGTGTCTTTGATATGATTAAGATGGAGTGGATGAACGGATTGTACATCCGAAATCTTGATACTGCCGACTTTATCAAAAGAACGGCTCCATTCCTTAAGGCAGCAGAGGTTGTGATACCCGACGAGATGTTTGCGGCGATAGCGCCTCTGGTACAGGAGCGGGTGAAGTTGCTCACAGAGGTGCCTCCTATGGTTGAGTTCCTAATGGATAAACCCTTGGAAAGGCAGATCGATGCGATGTTTCAGAAAGGTATCGACGTGGCTAAGGCTTCCGAGATATTAACCCGGTCAAAGGCTTGCTTGGAGCAGCTTAAGGAGTTCTCTGTAACGCAAATAGATCAGGCATTGCGGGGAGTTGCTGTGGAATTAGGCTTTAAGCCGGGACCTGCTTTTGCAGTGCTTCGGGTGGCTGTGACCGGGAAGACCGTCACCCCGCCACTCTTTGAGTCGTTTGCGGTTTTGGGTCGTGATAGGGTATTATCCCGCATCGCGGAAGCCATTGTTCTGTTAAAGGTGATGTAATGAAAGCAAAAGATGTAAGACGAGGAACGGTTTTAAAGTTTAAGAATAGCCTCTACAGCGTGATGGATTTTCATCATCACACCCCGGGCAATCTTCGCGCGATGGTGCAGATGAAGCTGCGTAATCTATACGATGGTAAGCAGACTGAGCATCGGTTTAGCTCTACCGAAGAGATTGAGACGGCAGATGTATTCAATCAGCCAGCAACATTTCTTTATGCAGATCAGAATGGATTTCACTTTATGAATAGTGAGACCTACGAGGAGGTCACAATCACAGATGAGATGATCGGTATGGGCAAGTATTTTGTCCAGGAGGGTATGCAGGTGCAGCTCTCAATGTACGAAGAGAACCCGATCGGCATCCAGCTTCCACAGACAGTAACTCTTGAGATAGTTGATACAGAGCCAGGTATGAAGGGGGCCACGGCAACTAACTCACCAAAGCCAGCCAAGACGGAGACTGGTCTGCAGGTTTCAGTGCCACAGTTCGTTAACATCGGTGATAAGGTCATCATTAACACAGACACCGGAGAGTATCAGAGTCGGGCGTAACGGGCCCGCCTTGCGAGGTCCATTCTCGCATGTATCGTTAGGAGGTCATCCATGAAGCGTCCTATGACTCCGCGTGGCTATGCCGCGCTTCGTTCAGAATTGATGAAATTAAAGGCTATGCGCCCGGAGCTTGCTCGTGCAATCGAGGTGGCTCGTGGGCACGGGGATCTCTCTGAGAACGGCGACTATGATGCTGCAAAAGAGAAGTCGGGCATGGTCGAAGCTAAGATCCGTGATATTGAAACACGGCTAGCTATGGCCGAGGTGATTGATCCCCGAAAACTGAATATTTCAGATCGGGTGATATTTGGTGCAACGGTAACCATAGAGGATGTCGATAGTGGCGAGCGACGAGTCATCAGTATCTATGGAGCTGAGGAATCCGACGTTGATAAGGGGTGGATCTCTTACGAAGCCCCGCTCGGTAAGGGCCTAATCGGCAAGGAGTTGGGGGATGTTGTCAAAGTTGCTCTCCCTGGCGGGGCTCGTGAGTACGAGATAGTAGAGCTCTCGGTTATTTATGAGGAGACAGAGGAGAATTTGTAGGTGGTAAGAGTAGTTACGTTTGCTCTTAATTGTCTCTATGGTAGCCTACCGTCGTGATTTCACGAGAGAGTATCGACCGAGTCAGAAATGAAGCTTCTATCGTTGAGGTGGTGTCAGAGACCGTAAAGTTGCGCAGGTCGGGGGCTAATTACACAGGGCTTTGTCCATTTCATTCAGAGCGCTCGCCTTCCTTTTCGGTGCGAGAGAGTAACAACGGTTACCACTGCTTTGGATGCGGGGCATCGGGGAATGTGATCTCATTTGTAATGATGACGCGGGCGCTAAGTTTCCCGGATGCCGTCGAGTTTTTAGCGAGCCGCTTCGGTATCGAACTAAAATATGAATCAGGTCGTGCTGCTGGGCCTAAGATCGATCGCGAGAAACTGTTTGCGCTGTGCCAGACAGCGCATCTGTTTTTTCGGCGCTCCCTAATGCAGGTAAAGAGCGGGCAGGGAGAGTATCGCAAGGTCGGCGAGTACCTAAAAAAGAGAGGTCTAACAGCAGAGGCGATCAACACTTTTGGGATCGGTTATGCGCCGAACCAAAGAGGTGTGTTAATCGATGAGTTAACTAAGGCTGGATATGACCGAGAGACGATCCTCCTTTCGGGACTCGCGCGCCGATCGGCATCTGGAGAAACCTACGAGCTCTTTCGTGGTCGGTTAATTTTCCCGATCTTTATCGACCCGAAGCGAATTGCAGGTTTTGGTGGGCGCATCATTCCCGGGTTGCTTGAACCCTCTTTAGAGCAGCAGTCACCCAAGTACGTCAACTCACCAGAGACCCCGATCTATCAGAAGAGTAAGACATTTTACGGTTTGCCGCAGGCGATGGGTGCCATGCGTCAGAGCGGTGAGGTCTATATCGTTGAAGGCTACATGGATGTAATCGGGTTAGCTATGCGTGGTGTGCACAACGCAGTGGCGTGTTGCGGTACGGCGTTGACCGAGCAGCATATAAAGCGCTTGTCGGGGCTGTGTAGCCGCGTGCATCTCCTTTTTGATGGTGATGAAGCCGGAAAGAATGCGGCTGCAAAATCGTTTCCGGTAGCGCGCAACGCTGAGCTTGATCTTACTGCTTGTTTTTTGCCAGAGGACACAGACCCCGATGATTTTGCAGCGTTGAACGGAGAGCGAACAGCACAGGCGTTAACTGAGCTACCTAAAGCTCTATTGATAGATTCATTCGTTGATGGGGTTGTGAGAAAGCTTGGTGGTACATCAAACGATGGGCTAGGCCCCAATCTCTTAGGAAAGGTGTGCGATGAAGTTGCCAAGGCGCTGGCCCTGGTTCAGCGCGAAGTGGTAAGAGCGTCCCTCGTAACTCGTGTCGCACGACGATTAAAGGTTGAGACAGCACAACTGGAAAAATTGATAGAGCGTTATAGAGGTGATGCGGGGCGGGCAGATGGAGCAACTACAGCGTCATCCCGTCCAGTAGCACGGAGGGAAAGTGATGAGCCTTGGAGAAATGTGGTAGGGGGCGCAGGAGCTGTTGCGGATCAGGGCCCAGACGCCACTAAGAGCGGTAGTACGCAGCAATCTGACCGACCACCCCGACTACTTCCCAAATCTGATTTGGCCCTTCTACGGGTAGTGATGGTTCTGCGCGAGGCGATTATCTCCCAAGTTATCAGCAACGTTGATGTGTGCGAAATGTTGCAGCCTGAGTCGATGAGATTTATCTTGGGCCTAAACGATATTGTACACCAAGATGAGCTTAATGAGGAGCAGGTAAAGTCCGAAATTAAGCAGTATTTACAGTCGCTTGGATCTGAATGGGTATTGCTCTGGAAAGAGGCCCACACTATGCTCTCAATGAGTGATGAAACACCTGAGTCGGTGTACGAAAAGACGATTAGCGGCTTTAGGCGTGAGAAGCTTTCAACCCTGATAAGGGATTCGCAGCAAGAGCTGGCCTCGTGTGCCGACGAGCCCCAGCGTCAGGCCGAGATTTTTGGGCGAATCCGCTCGTTAAAAAGTCAACTTGACAGTATGGTCAGGGGGTAGACCTCAGCCCTTCAAATCGCTAGTATTGCGCGATCCGCTATCTATAGCACTTCTGCATCCGGGGATGGTTTGATTTAATCGATCGAACTAATTGCTCAGTGTTGATGGTGCGATGATGCGGATGATTTGATGTCAATTAGTTCTTCGGCGTAAGTCCAATGCCGGAGCGTTTCTCTTCTGGAGTGTGAGCGTGGTGCGAAAAAAGAGCGGAGCTGTTAGCGGTAAAAGTCTTCGCAAAATTAAGCCGAGTAAGAAGGTAAAGCCTAAGTTAAAATCGACTGGAGCTGCTAAGAAGCTCAAGGACCGAGGAAAAAAGCGAGCGCGCGTAACGCTCAAAAAAAATTCAACACTTAAGGCGGCGGCACGAGAGCGACTCAAGCGCCAAGCATCAGCTGCAGGCGCGGCAAAGAAGTCTACAAAGCCGATTGCTCTCGCAAAGGAGGCTCTGAGGAAGCCACAGCCGAAAGTTGCGCCGAGGAAAATCGTTCCTACCAAAGAGCCGATTGTTAAGTCGGCAGCAGTAGCTCAAGTTGGGTCAGCAGCCAAGAAGCTTGCCCCAGTTGCTGAAAAGGTTACAGAGATCGCCAAGCCACTGACGAAGCCTCTCACCAAAGAGCCTAAGAAAGCCCTCGACGCGGATAAAGAGGCGTTGGCGATTGACCGAGATATCATCGTTGGAGATCTCGATGATGGGTTGCAAGAGCTTACTGGCTTTGAGGTCGGAGTAGAAGCCGAGCTTGCAGATATCGACAGTGCTATTGATATTGCGGAACGGGGGGATATTGAAACCCGCGTGAGTCGCTTAATCGAGATCGGCAAAGAGAAGGGTTACATCACCATGGATGAGGTCAATGAGGCCTTAGCCGGTGAAGTAATGTCCGAGGAACAGGTCGATGAAGTTGTTGCTCGTTTCGGCGAGCATGATATCGATATCATCGAGCAACCCGCAGAGCCTCAGGAGGAGGCCGGAGATGGGGGTGTTGGGCTCGATGCTGCGCCTGAGGTCCTAGAGCCAGGATCGCTTGGTCGTAGCACTGATCCGGTGCGTCAGTACCTGCGCGAGATGGGTAACGTCAGTCTGCTCACACGAGAGGGTGAGGTTGAGATAGCTAAGCGTATTGAGTCGGGCTTGCTAGCCATTCGCGAGCAGCTACTTCAGCAACCAATAGCGCTAGATTACGTTGTGAGTCTCTTCGAAAAGGTAAAGGGCGATGAGATCCGTTTAAGAGATCTCTTTGCCGAGGACGATACCGAGCAAGATTCTGAAAAAGAGGAAGAGGAAGAGGAGGAGCCTAAATTTGATGAGGACGGACAGGAGATAGCTCCAAAGCCAACTCTTCAAAGCCAAGAAGACGAGGAGCAGAAAAAGAAGTTCCTCGCCAAGGCTACGCCGTACCGCAAGTCTCTTAAGGATACTCGAACGCTTTATGAGCAATTGATGGAACTGCCGCTTGAAAAGCGCGTAGGCTCAGATCGCGAGAAGAAGTTCTTTAAGCAGTTGACGAAGAACGCAACCAAGGTAGAGGAGTTAAACCTCAACCAGAAGCAGTTTAATAGAATGATCGAGTTGGTCAAGACTGCTGATGATGAGCGTCGTGAGGTGTTCAGAAATCTAGATACGCCAGCTCGCAAGCTCGGAACGAATGTCGAGGATCTCGTAGATTCTCTTAATGAGCTGCTATCTTCGGATCAAGTCGCCGTTAAGCGCGCAGGTAAGCGCCTCAAGCTGAAGAGCACTGATCTTAAGCACTGGACGGAACCTATTCGTCGCGCCTACGAGGTGATTCAAGGTCTTGAGGAACGGTCGATGATGAGTGCTAATCGTTTCGCCGATTCAGTGCGGATCCTCAAGGATGGAGAAGTCCGTGCGCGCATAGCCAAGGATCAGTTAATTGAAGCTAACTTGCGGCTCGTTGTTTCGATCGCCAAAAAGTATACCAATCGTGGATTGCAGTTCCTGGATCTTATTCAGGAAGGCAATATCGGATTGATGAAGGCCGTAGATAAGTTCGAATATCAACGTGGCTACAAGTTTTCAACTTATGCCACGTGGTGGATACGTCAGGCGATTACTCGTGCTATTGCTGACCAGGCGCGCATCATCCGTATCCCGGTGCACATGATAGAAACGATAAATAAGTTAGTGCGTACCTCGCGCCAACTTGTTCAAGATCTGGGGCGCGAGCCAACACCGGAAGAGATCGCCGAGAAGATGGAGATCCCGATCGACAAGGTTCGCAAGGTCTTGAAGATCGCCAAGGAGCCGATCTCGCTCGAAACGCCGATCGGAGAGGAGGAGGATTCTCACCTCGGAGACTTTATCGAGGACAAACGTGTGGTGTCCCCGGCGAACGCTGTCGTGAATATGAACTTGCAGGAGCAGACCAGAAAGGTTCTGGCTACCCTTACTCCACGTGAGGAGAAGGTTCTCCGTATGCGCTTTGGTATCGGCGAGAAGAGTGATCATACACTAGAAGAGGTAGGTCAGAACTTTGACGTTACACGTGAACGTATCCGGCAAATCGAGGCTAAAGCGTTACGAAAGCTGCGCCACCCGAGCCGCAGCAAGCGTTTGCGCGGCTTTATGGATAAGTAGTGTTTAGCAAGCGTGACAGTGAGAGCTCGCAGGATGGAGAAAGTTGATGGGTATCTGTAATTTATTTCTCAGTTCTGCTGGCACGGGTCGTACAGGTGCGGCTCCAACAAGCAGGTTTACTAGCTCTCTGACACTAGCTTGCTGGATGATACTTATAAGCCTTAGTGCCTGTGGTCGTTATCAAGCTCCACTGACTCCTGAGGAACTTGCCCCAGCGGCTGTAGAGGGCCTAGTGGTTACTACAACAGACAAGAGCGTAATGTTCACCTGGGTTGCGTCGGATAAGGATCGCAGGGGCAAGGAGCTTAAGTCTGCTGAGGGTTACTCAGTCGAGAGGAAGGAGCTGGTACATCGTGGAGATGAGACCGATCCGGAGGTGGAATATGAGAAGCTTGGTTTTTTAAAAGACACGCATGTAGAGGTTCGGGAGCAGCTGCGTGAAGAGGCTCGTGCTGCAGGTAAGATCGGAAGGACAGTAAAAGCTCCGGAGGAGAAGATGAAGTTTACTTTTACGGACTCGACCCCGGTGATTGGTAAGACGTATGTCTATCAGATCGTGCCCCAGAACCAAGGAGGTGTTGAGGGGCAGGTCGGACAAGTTGTCAAGGTGATTTTCCAGGGAGAGAAAAGCACAATCGTTCTGAATCTATCAGAGGAGATTATGAACCAGCAGGCTCTGCTTGCGGCGCCGCAGTAAGTTTGCAAACCCTGTGCGAGTGATTTAAGGGAGTCTATGAGTAAAAATTCACTTAATCTGCATGGAGTCTACACAGCTCTAGTTACTCCGTTTAGTAAGGACGGCAGCGCTGTGGATTATGCCGCACTCGATTCGTTGCTTCAGTGCCAGCGCGCAGGCCGTGTCGCCGGGGTAGTAGTTTGTGGCTCAACAGGGGAGGCGGCAACACTAGGCGATGCAGAGTATGCTCAGGTGGTGCGGTTTGTGCGGGAGCGTACCCAGGGAGTAATGCCGTGTGTGAGTGGTATTTCAGTCAGTTCAACTGCAAGGGCGGTAGAGCTCGCGCGCTACGCTGAAGAGGTGGGGTGCGATGGTGTGCTGGTAGCGACACCTCCTTATAGCAAACCCTCACAGGCTGGTATCATAGAGCACTTTCGGGCAATACGGCGGGCTACTTCGCTGCCGATAGTTGGGTACAACATCCCAGGGAGAAGCGGAGTAGCGATAGCTCCGGCGACTTGTGGCATCCTTAGCCATGAGGGTTTAATTATCGGTATTAAGGAGTCATCAGGCTCAATAGATGCGCTAGCCGATACGGTGGTCCGTGTTAGTCCTGATTGCCAGATTGTTACGGGTGATGATTCTCTTACCCTGGCGGTCTTGGCATACGGTGGTGTCGGTGCGATCTCAGCAGCAGCTAACGCACTTCCGGCAGAGATGTCTGCATTAGTGCGTGCCTGGCAGGATGGTAATCCCGAGCAGGCCAAACGGGTGCAGCTAGATATCTTAGGTCGCTTGCGAGCACTATTCATCGAAACCAACCCTGTGCCAGTAAAGACAGTGCTAGCGTTAAAAGGTGTAATCGCTCATGCAACGGTCAGGCTGCCCCTTGTTGAGGTGTCACCAACTTCGTTAGAGATGATCAAGGCGGAGTTTAAGTTATGATTCGAGTCGGTGTGGTCGGCGCCACGGGCCGCACGGGGCGTTACGTCGTTGAGGCGCTACAGGGGCGTGATGATTCAATCCTTCACGCGGCGGTTGTTTCCCTTAGATCTGCAAGCGTGGGGCATGATGTCGTAGGCACAGGACTGCGGTATTCTGGCGAGCTCGATGCGCTAGGTGGTGCCGATGTCGTCATTGAGTTTACTAACGCCGAAACCTCGCTGCGAGTTGCCCAGTGGTGTGCTAGTCACAAGGTCCCCGTATTGATAGCGACTACCGGGCATTCGGCTGAGCAGCGTAGGGCGTTGGAAAGTTGCGGCATTCAGACGGCGCTTGGCATTACGCCAAATACATCACTAGGGGCGGCTGTACTAGGTAAGCTCGCAGCAGAGGCCAAAGGGTTACTCGGGGGATCGTTTGATATAGAGGTGCTAGATATCCACCACCGTATGAAGAGGGATGCGCCATCAGGAACTGCACGTTCGGTTATGGAGGTATTAGCTAATGAGTCTCAACAGGTCGTATTTGGCCGAGAGGGGCAGCGTAACCCAGGAGAGATCGGGGTGGTAGCGCTTCGTGGGGGCGATGTGGTTGGTGACCACACTGTATTTTTTTTAGGAAACGGCGAGCGCCTTGAGGTTACTCACCGTGTCAGCAGTCGGTCTGTGTTTGGCCAGGGGGCAGTTGCCTTAGCTTTTAAACTCTTGGGAATGCCCACGGGTGTTTACTCGGCTCTTGAGCTTATGGCAGCCTGATAAATACCTCCGTAAAAATAGTGCGTTGCGTTTTAGTAGCCCCCCTGTTATAAGCCCTGTAGTAGAGCAGTAAAAGTCAAGTATTAAGAGAGCTACAGTGGGAAAAATAGTCCACTGTTAGGTAAAATAGTCTAAAGGACGTTAGGTATGAAGCGCGAGAAATCGAATTACATGATCCAGTCAGTTTCGCATGCACTAGAAGTAATCGAAGAGCTGTGCAAAGAAAATGGCGAGGTCGGAGTTACTGAGTTATCTAAGCGCCTTAAGCTTCACAAGAATAACGTTTTTCGCTTGCTAGCTACGCTTGAGCTCCGAGGGTATGTAGAGCAGAACAAAGAAACAGAGGACTACAGATTGGGAGTTAAGGTGCTGCAGATGGGTCAGTCGTACCTGTTTCAGAGCACCCTTGTTAGTCGTGCGACTCCAATATTGAAGGAGCTTGCTGATGCAATAGGTGAGACGGTAAGTCTGGTAATTTTGCAGGGTAGCAATGTCCAGTTTCCAATCAGTATCGAGTCTAAGCGACCGGTCAAAGTTGCGCCAAGAGTTGCGGTGTCCTTTCCGGCCAAGCTTAACGCAGCAGGGCGACTCCTAACAGCTCAATTACCGGATCCAATTCTAGCTGAGATATTAGCCTCGAACACAGTTCAAGATGTTGCGATTAAGACTCAACTTGCTGAGCTTAGAAGCTCAGGAATGATCGTAGATCGCGGAGCTATTGAAGCTGACGTTGTCTCTATATGCCGAATAGTAAGAGGTAATAATAACGAGGTTGTTGGTGCGATAGAGGTCCTAGTGCCGCTGTATAGGGCTAAGATTGACGCTTTGATCCCGAAGATAGAAGAGGCAGCTCATAGGCTTTCAATCGCTCTGGGGGCAGGCAAGAATTCAAGCGCTGCTGCGATTGAGAAAGAGGTGGTTACATCTCAATCAGCGTCAACCTCAACACAGTTGCCGGCTGGTGCAACGACATCAACGACTAACTCCGTATCAATGGCCACTCGCAGCTCAAAGTAGGTGCGGGTCATTTGTACTGTCGAGGAAAGAGGCGCTGCGCTAGTAGCGCCTCTTTTGTTTAGAGGGCCAATAGATTAGGGCTGATATTTCTAAGAGCACAAATGATCCCCTTAGCAGGACTTTCATCGGAACAAGATTCATTACGTGATATAGCATATCGGTTTGCAGCTGATAAAATTCGCCCTAAGGCTCCAGAGCTTGATGATCGGGCTGAGTTTCCGTTGTCGCTTATTAAAGAGGGGCATTCCCTAGGTTTGATTAATCTTACTCTGCCCGTAGAGTGTGGCGGTTCAGGCTTGTCGATCTTTGATGCCTGTCTTGTTATAGAGGAGATCGCCTGGGGTTGCTCAGGATTTGCAACATCGATGGTGGCAAACGACCTGGCGTTAACGCCGATTCGAATCGGTGGAACCAAGGAGCAGATGGAGCGTTTTATCAAACCGCTCGCTGAGTCGGGTGCTTTAGCATCATTCTGTCTCACAGAGCCAGGCGCAGGCTCCGATGCCGCTGGGTTGCAGACAACTGTGGAGGACGGGGGTGACTGCTGGATTATAAATGGCTCCAAGCAGTGGATCACCAACGCGGGTTATGCTTCTCAATTCACTGTGTTTGCAACGGCCGATAAGTCAAAGAAGCATAAAGGGATATGTTGTCTAGTTGTCCCTAAGGGAACACCAGGAGTTTCGGTCGGAAATCACGAGAATAAGATGGGGCAGCGCTGCTCGGATACGTGTCGAGTTACGTTTGATGCAGTTAGAGTTCCTAAGGATCACATGATAGGAGCGGTGGGTGAGGGGTTTGCGATCGCCATGAAGACCCTCGATGCCAGCAGGCCGATGACAGCGGCGATTGCAGTGGGTATCGGTCGTGCAGCGTGTGAACACGCGGTGCAGTATGCTAAGGAGCGGAAGCAGTTCGGGGCAGCGATATCGACGTTCCAAGGCATTCAATTTATGTTGGCTGATATGGCAACTGGGGTAGATTCAGCGAGGCTGCTCACCTGGCGTGCTGCATGGTTACTTGACCAGGGCAAATCCGCATCGATTGAGTCGAGTATGGCCAAGAGAGTCTCAGCGGATACCGCGATGAGTGTAGCTACCGATGCTGTGCAGATCTATGGCGGATACGGTTATACCAAGGAGTATCCGGTCGAGAAGCTCATGCGTGATGCAAAGTTATTGCAGATATACGAAGGGACTAGTCAGATACAGAGGGTAGTGATTGCACGCGAGTTGCTCAAAGGGGCGTAGGTTTCCGGGCCCTTGAGATGCCATGATTCTCAGAGGGGTATACGAGCTACTTTTGAATCAACGCATCAATCAATATATCGAGTCGTACGCCACGTGAGCCTTTAATTAACGCCAGATCAAAGGCGCTTGTTAGAACCGGCTCGACTACTTCAGCAGGACTAGCAAACCATTTCACTGGGAAGTCTGCTTGGTTAAGCGTTGATAGGAAGTGCTTACCAATATCTCCAACGATAAAGCAGAATGCAGGCGCTAGTGTAAGAATCTCTCTGGAGATGCGTTGGTGATAGTGTTCAGCGTGTTCGCCCAGCTCATGCATACCCCCCAACACCAATCCAACTGACTTTCCACGAGCTTTGCACTTGGAGAGGAGTCCGAGAACGCTGAGCATGGCAGCTGGACTGGAGTTATAGCAATCATCGAGGATATCCTTCCCCGAGCTGAGTTCAATCAGATTAAGGCGGTGCGCCTCTGGCTGAATTGTATCCAAGGCACTTTGAATCTCATCCTGAGTCAGATCGGGAGCTACATGCGCTGCACATGCTATGGCGGCGGCGACATTAATAGCGTTGTAGTCCCCGATCATGGGCACCTGCACCCGTATCGCTTTGGCTCCTAGTTTCATCTCCAGTGAAAATCCGTCAGTGAGTTCGTCAACTACTTTCGTAATTCGATAGTCGGCAGCATCGCTCGTACCAAGTGTGAAAGTCCTGACTCCTTGGTTCGGTATAGCCTGGGAGGTCTGGTCTAACTGAGATAATCCACGCACCAGTTCGGGAACATCGATGTTGATAATTCTCGTTCCACCAGGCCTAAGGTTAGAGAATATCTCACACTTAGCAGCCGCAACTTCATGGAGGTCTCTAAAGAACTCCATATGAACGGGGGTTACATTTGTAATGATGGCGACATCCGGCTGAGCGATTTTCGACAGAGCTGTCAGTTCGCCAGGGTGATTCATGCCCATTTCGAGAACGGTATATGCAGCATCTTTATCTGAATTGCTAAGGGTATAAGGCACTCCGATGTGATTATTGAACGACTTTTTTGAGGCATTCACACCCCTTTTCCCAGCGCCTTTTACGGCTAAGATGCCAGCTAGGATGTTGCGGGTAGTTGTCTTGCCGATCGTGCCGGTAATCCCGATGACAGGCCCCCTAAAAAGATTTCTTGCGTACTTTCCGAGCGCTTGCAGCCCTTCAAGTGAGTTTGGGACAGCTACCAGTCGTTCGGCCACCGGGCTCGTTTCTAGTAACGTACGGTCCTCTACTAGGCAGAGAGATGCCCCTTTTGATACCGCATCCTCAATGAAGGCGTGTCCGTGGACCTTCTCTCCTGGAAGGGCCACGAAAAGAACCCCTTTTCGAACTAATCGACTGTCGAACTCAACCCCTTCAATGGCGATCTCGCCCCCTGGCGTGAGGGCCTCTCCGCCGAGAATTCGGACGACCTCGGTCTTTGTTAAAGAAAGCATCTTACCCTCCTCTCGTTTCTCAGTGTGATTGCCGGATGCAGAAAAAACCACAGCTCAGGCTCTTTCGGCGTGTCCATGCCACTGGCGAAGTACCCCATAATAGCCTAACATTAGACACGATTTCGATGCTCGGAGTCTCCAAACGAAGCTACTCCGATAAGAGCCTAATCTGCAACCAAAATTATGCAAGAGGCTAAGCAGCCTCCCACAAGGAAAGCTATGAAGCAAAAGAGACTCACTGTGGCGCTACTGTGTGGCGGTCCTTCACCCGAGCGTGGAATATCTCTTAACTCGGCTCGATCCGTCTGCGACCATCTCTCTGGCTCCGATGTCGATGTAGTTCCGTTTTATTTCGATTACGCATGTAAACCTTACCAGGTTTCGCGGGCACAGCTGTACTCTAATACTCCATCGGATTTCGACTTTAAGCTATCGCACTCAGCTCGCCCCCTTTCGATGGCTGGTCTCGAGCGCGAGCTAAAAAAGGTTGATCTCGCGTTTCCCTTGATTCACGGCGCGTTTGGGGATGACGGCCAGCTGATAGGGTTGCTTGAGAAATGGGGGGTTAAAACCGTTGGCCCCAGCTCGAATGCATGTAGTCAGGCCTGGCATAAGATCACGGCGCGCCAACGTCTTGCGAAAGAGGGTTTTTACACACTCCCAGCGCTGCACTTTAAAAAGGGACAGAAACTCGATCATCGAGCGATCTCTCAGTTTCTTGTCAAGGAATGCAAAGGCAAAGCCGTTGTGAAACCTGTGCAGGGAGGATCGAGCATAGGAGTTCATGTCGTGGGCTCCGCGCAAGAAGCAGTGCAGGCTATTAATACGCTATTTGCGGGAAGATACTTTAAAGAGGTTTTGGTCGAGCCATTTTGCTCTGGAGTGGAATTCACGACAGTTATTTTACAAAATCGCTTCGGCCAAGCCGTCTCACTTTTGCCGATAGATATAGAGGCCAATTATCAAAAGGGCGAGATTCTTGATTACCGCAGGAAGTATCTGGCGTCGAATCAAGTCGCCTACCATATGCCCCCACGATTTTCAGCTGAGGTAACTGACTCTATTCGAAGCCAAGCAGAGCAGATTTTCTCGTTGTTTGGTTTCCGCGACTTTCTGAGAATTGACGGTTGGATTTTAGACAGTGGAGAAATTCTGTTCTCCGACATCAACCCGATCAGTGGTATGGAGCAGAATAGTTTCTTCTTTATCGGTTGCTCTCAGTTGGGAATGAGTCACCGGGATGCGGTGAGATTCGTCGTGCGTTCGGCGTGCCGGCGCCACGGATTGGAATGGAAGGAATCCAGCGAGATGTCAAGCGGCTCCAAGAAGCGCCGCGTCCACGTTTTATTTGGAGGGACAACGGCAGAACGTCAAGTATCTCTCATGAGTGGTACTAATGTTTGGCTTAAATTGAGGCGCTCAAAGAAGTACGAACCGATCCCGTTTCTTCTCGATAGTGATCACAATGTGTGGCGATTGCCGTATCATTTTACGTTACGCCACACGGTTGAGGAGATTCAGGAGCTCTGCAATACGCAACTAGAAGTCGAGCAGAAATTGAATTCCATGCTTGTGCCAGTGGCTCGGCAGCTGGCGCTGAGACCGGGCGAGGCAACAGAGACCTTCACGCGAACAAAGGCGATGTCCCTAAAGGACTTTATTAAATCGTCACCCGCTATCTTTAACACTGTTCATGGTGGCATCGGTGAAAATGGCGTCATCCAGGGCCTGTGTGAGGAGGCTGGGGTGGTCTACAATGGTTGTGGCGCCGCAGCATCTCGGCTCTGTATGGATAAATATGAGACAGGCCGGGTGATTTCAAATCTTAAGAATAGGGCAGTAATCTCGGCACCGAAGAAGCTTTTTGCGTTCGATGAGATCGCAGAGATTGGCAAATCAGATTGGGGTGACGTTTGGAATAAATTAGTTAAGGAGCTTGGCTCTAAGACAGTGATCGTCAAGCCTCGAGGAGATGGTTGTTCAGCGGGGATCGTGCGACTCTTTACGAGCGATGATTTTAAGAGATACTGCGCTTTCGTCTTGCATCGGGATCAGGTAATTCCTCCTAATACCTTAACTGACCAGGTGGCGATGGTAGAGATGCCATCGGAGCGGGTTGATTACCTGATCTGTGAGCCGTTTATTGAAAGCGACCGGGTCTCAGTAGTTGATAATCAGCTTCTATGGAAGCGGGTCTCGGATATAGTCGAGGTAACAGTTGGTGTTTTAGGCTTCAAAGGTAAACTGCGGGCGATGAACCCCAGCATTACTGTCGCCAGCGGCAATATTTTGAGTTTGGAGGAGAAGTTCCAGGGTGGAACCGGAGTCAATATTACGCCGCCTCCGCCCAAGTTTGTATCTCCAAGTGTATGCGCTAAAGTTAAGAAGGCAATCGAGATTGCTGGTAACGCGCTCGGCATTGAAGGATACTCGCGTATCGATGCTTTTATCAATCGCCTGACCGGTGAAGTAATAGTAATCGAGGCAAATACCCTACCTGGACTCACAGGCTCTACCGTCTTTTATCACCAGGGATTGGCAGAGAAAGTGCCTCTGTATCCAACCGAGCTGTTGGAGAAGATTATGGATTTTGCTTTCGAGGTACGCGGAGGGAAGCAAGCAGCAATTCCTCAGAAGGCAAAAACTCGCACAGGACAGCCCTCTGTAGGTGCGCTATAAGGGCGTCTTGAGGCTTTGTAATTAAAAGTCGGTATCGAGTTCAGCAGTTGGGAGCATAATTCAGGGTGAAGGATTTGGCTTCGCCAAAAAGACTCCGATAGTCCCGGTTGTGTATTGTGCTACCGCTAGATCTGGATAGGAGTCGCGGTCTCGAATCTCCGATATTGGTGCGATCTCCCCGGCGGATAAAATAGAGAGGTACTGCGAGTGAACCTACCTTCAGAACCTGCGTGTTGCGAGCGTCTCGGTTATAGCCACGCCGGCTTACTATAAAGCGGCAATCCGGGCACGATTCAAATGCTGAAACGTCGCCTCTTCGCAGTATTCTGGTAATCTGCTGAACTCCCGAACAAAACGCCGGCGGCGCTTTACTGCGTATAAGATTGTTGCTCGTGTTTGTGACCATTACAAAGTTGCCGGATACGGATTCGAGGGCCAGATCCAAATCCTTCCTGACCCCGTGTTTACTCCCCACCCTAAATAGGTCAATAATGTTAGGTTATGACAGGTTTACAAGCATTCAAAAAAGTAGAGGCCCGACCACATTTTCCTGGGCTGGAGAGGGGGGTTGTAGAGCGGTGGAAGGAGGAAAAGACCTTTAAACGATGTCTTGAACGGAGCGCTGCTAAGCCAGAGTTTATCCTCTACGATGGACCTCCGTTTGCTACCGGCAGCCCCCATCACGGCACGATATTTATCTCAGCTCTAAAAGATGTTGTGTGCCGCTACAAATCGATGCGTGGCTACCATGTACCACGAGCATGGGGCTGGGATTGTCACGGATTGCCGATAGAAACTATCGCCGAGAAGAACCTGGGCCTTAAGGACAAGAGTGAGATTGAGGGTACTATCGGTGTTAGTGCTTTTAACAACGAGTGCCGACGGATCGTTTCTAATTTTGATCAGAATTGGCGAGTATACATCGACCGCATCGGTCGCTGGGTAGATATGGAGAGTCCGTATCGTACGCTCGATCGCTCTTTTATGGAGTCGGTTATCTGGGCCTTCGCCGAGGCGCACAAGAAGGGGCTGATCTACAAGGACTATCGCGTAGCTCCATACTGCTATCGATGTGAGACTTCTTTAGCGCTCTCCGAGATCCGAACTGACGACGCTACTCGGCCGAAACAGGATCGCGCCATTACTGTGAAGTTCGCTCTCAAGGAGCTTGAGGGGACCTCTGCATTAGCATGGACAACAACTCCATGGACGCTTCCCTCAAATCTAGCGCTCGTGATCGGCAAAGAGATAGACTATGCAGTCGTCGATTCGCAGGTTGGCAGAGTGTTGCTTGCCCAGAAAGCTATCAAGCGCTACGAGCGGGAGTTGGGTAAGGATGCACAGGTAGTTGCCACGTACACCGGGCAGCAGCTCCTCGATATGAAGCTCACCTATGAGCCGATCTTCCCATACTTTGAGGACCACAAAGGATTTATGGTTCTAGAAGCTGACTTTGTTTCAACAGAGGATGGAACGGGTATCGTTCATGCAGCGCCAGCCTTTGGTGAGGATGACTATTGGACGTGCCGAAAGAGTGACATCGAGGTGGTCAATCCGGTGGATACTGCAGGGTGCTTTACCGCGCAGGTTTCGGATTTTGCTGGACAGAATGTTCATGATGCGAACCCGGCCGTCATCAAGCTACTCAAATCGCGTGACGTCGTCGTACGCGATGAAACAATTGAGCACAACTACCCGCATTGCTGGCGATGTCGTACGCCGCTCATCTATCGGGCACTCGATGCCTGGTATTTCAAGGTAGAGGCGATTCGTGAGGAGCTGCTTCACGCTAACCACGAGATAGCATGGCACCCAGACACTGTTAAATACGGACGCTTCGGGAACTGGCTAGAGAATGCTCGTGATTGGAACATCTCTCGGAGTCGCTACTGGGCTACGCCGATCCCTGTGTGGGAGTGTGAGGATTGCGGTTCCCACAAGGTATTTTCATCCGCCGCAGAGATTGAGCAGGTAGCCGGCCATGCTCTCGCGGACCTCCACAAGGAGTTCCTCGACCAAGTTGTAGTGCCGTGCTCATGCGGCTCTTCGATGCATCGAGTACCAGAGGTTCTTGATTGTTGGTTTGAATCGGGCTCGATGCCCTATGGTCAATACCACTATCCATTTGAGAACGCCGAGCACTTCCGCGGGCATTTTCCCGCTGATTTTATCGTCGAATACACGGGACAGATCCGCTGCTGGTTCTATTATCTGCACGTACTATCGACGGCACTCTTTGGGAAGCCTTCCTTTAAGAACTGCATGGTGCACGGAACGCTCTTGGCCTCTGATGGCAAGAAGATGTCTAAGAGTTTAAAGAACTACACCGATCCACTTGAGCTAATGGATAAGTACGGAGCGGATGCGCTGCGAGCTTATCTTTTTGCGTCTCCCGCGGTTGGAATCGAGGATCTCGTATTTAAGGATGAGGGGGTAGAGGGGATGGTGAAATCGATCCTCTTGCCGATCTGGAATGCGCTCTCGTTCTTCACGGCGTACACCGATGTAGACCAGGTAAGGAGCGATGAGCTGTCGCGTAGTGCCTGTGAGCTTGGAGAGCTTGATCGCTTTATCCTGTCGGAGGTGGAGATCCTCAATCGCTCAGTGACTGAGTACCTGGAAGGGTACCGGATCAACGAAGCGATGCGGCTTTTTGCGCCGTTTCTCGATACGCTCAACAACTGGTACATACGCCGCAGCCGTGAACGTGTATGGTCCGACGATCCGCGCGCTCCAGAGAAGATGTCATTCTATGCGACCTTGTACGATGTGTTGACACGTACCGTGCAGATGATAGCTCCGCTCTGTCCCTTCATCTCAGAACTGGTATGGGAGCGGCTTGGGTGTAATGACAGCGTGCACCTCACCGAGTGGCCAGCAACGCGAGAGCAGCTGATCGATGACAAGTTATCAGCAGAGATACGTACTGTGCGCGAGATGGTGTCGGCTGGTTTGGCGATTCGAGCTCGTGAAAAGCTGAGAGTGCGACTACCGCTGGCATCAGCAAAGCTGGCGGTGAAGCAAGGTGCAGCTAAAGACCTCGATGCATACATACCGGTGCTTTGCGGAGAGCTCAATGTTAAGCGGATCGAATTCCTAGCTGATTCCTCGTCGATTGCCACGGTTAGTGCAAAAGTGAACGCTCGCGTTCTCGGACCGCGTCTCGGGGGTCGAGTACAGGAGGTTATCCAGAAGGTTCGTAGTGGCGAGTTCCAGGTGCTGAGCGATGGTGGAGTGCAGGTGGGAGATATAACACTTGCTGCTGGTGAAGTTGAGGTGGGATTGAGTGGTAAGCCCGGTCTCGCAGTAGAGTCGGGAGCAGGTTTTGTGATAGCGCTTGATACTGCTGTTACGCCAGAGTTGGCACTCGAAGGCAAGGCACGTGATCTCGTGCGCGAGATTCAAGACATGCGCAAAGAGGCAGACCTGCATATCGCTGACCGTATCAAACTAACACTACAAGGAGCGCAGGATATCCTCGGAGTACATGCCGCGTACATTCAGTCTGAAACTCTGTGCGTGTCGATAGTCACCGAGTTGTCCAAACCGCTTATCGAGCGCACCTTCGATATCGAAGGACAAGCGATAAAGGTTGGATTAGTTCGCGGCGAGCAGTAAATAGTGAGTATGGGCTGTTTTTAGAAGTGTAACTTCTAGATCTAAACGGCGCTAGGCCTGTGCATAACGTATCAGCGCTGTGCAATCCACGTGACGATGGCGTCTTTGATCAGATCGCGTACCTTGCAGGTAAACTTGAATTTTTCGTCATCTGTTCCTTGCGCAGACGAGGGATCGGGGAAGTTCCAGTGCAGCTTTTCACCTCCGCCAGGAACGATTGGGCATCGTTCTGCCGCCTCTCGGTCACAGACAGCAATTACGTAGTCGAAAGAGCGCCCCGTTGCTGCTATTTCGTCAACGCTCTTTGGATAGTGCGAGGACATATCGATCTTACACTCCTGCATAGCACGCATGGCGAAGGGGTTGAGTTTGCCAGGCTCTAGCCCGGCGCTCTCAACATCAAATCGTTCCGGAGCGAGGTGCCGTAGCCATGCCTCTGCCATCTGACTACGAGCGCTGTTGTGAATACAAACGAATAATACGCGTTGCTTAGCCATAGTATTAGCGCCGACGAGAAAGAGACACGGTAGTTTCAGCTGGAGGTGTTGGGCAACAGATCTCTGGAGCCAGGCATGCGGTCTGCTTTCCAGCAAGCTGCACAACAACCTCTCCTCCCTGAACGGTAGCCGCTATCACAGAAAACTGTGTTGCGTGTTCGAGTTGGTGCTCCAGCTCTACTGAGAGGTCTTGAGTTCCTAGGAGCGGGCTAGCTTTCTCTATAATCGACAGAAGTTTTCCAGCGTGAAGGCGGTGGTCGACATCATCGGCGACCCAGGACTGAAGCAAGCAGTACGAGGTGCTACGAATCGTTCCACCGCAATCGATAAACGACTTGGTCACGAGTCCGACTTCTGTGATATGCGCGTGTGGAGCGCTTAGGCTTCCGTTCGGGAGACGGAAGCGGATTGGGGATGTTGGGTTGCTGTTTAGAATATCTTTTAGTTCGGTGAGGTTCATTATGTTTTGTGGAATATCAGTTGAACATTCTATCTTGATTAGACGCAAAACTCAATAAAAACTGCCATTCCTGCGCATTTGGCCAGAGTCCAGCACTCTATGCGGGTTCGGCAAACTGCTAACGTCTTACAAAATCCTTCGTGCTTTGAGCATCTGCACCATTTTCATCCTCCTTAACTGCTGAATTTAGGTTGAAACTTCTAGTAGTTGTACGGCGGATTGCAGCGCAGTAGCTAGGGGCGGATTAAGACGACCCTTTACTCCCTTTACTTGCTTGTAGTGTCGACCAATCTAAACGCTCCGTCCTTGACCTGTTTTCGATAGAGGGAACGCGCAGGGATTCGCCGAGGATTCATAGAGAAACTGCCGCTGGCACCCTTAAAATCCTTAACTCCGGAGATATACGAGCGCGTGCATGCGACATCTTTTTTGCAGGAGTGTAAGGCGCGTACTAGGATCATCAACTGGTCGTGGGCGTGTCTGCTCAGAGGGTCCGGGGCGCGATTGAATCGCTTTTCGTAGGCGGCTCGAAATATCGCGCGACCAGGAGTTTCCGACGGACCCTCAGTCGAAAAGAGAGAGACCCCTTCAGCTGCGCGACCAGCGGCGTCTACAATCGATTGATCATCGTTGTCGCTCGGGACGAATATCATGCTGCCGGGAATGCTCATTGCGGCAGCCTGCTTCAGAAAGCTGGCCATGACGGAACCCGTGTGAGCGACAAGAGCGCTAGAGCTTTTGGTGGCCTGGATCTTAGTCACCTCGGAGCGAAAATCGTGAACATCAAAACTTTGAGAGAGATCGACGCCGAGTTTGATCCCCCTCTGAGATAGCAGATTGCGAAACGCTTGAGCATATCCATCTCCCCAAGGCGACTCTAGGTAGATCAGCGCAGGGTGCTGGATGGCGGAATCTCCCATAGCTTGAGCGATCGCTGCGACCTCCTGCTCGATCGAGGGCCACGTCGTGTAAATGAACGGAGAGGTCTCAACGAGCTGCTCGGCGATGCTCGAATTCTGGAAGGTGATGAGGTTTAGCTTCTCAATTATCGGTCGAATTGCGTTAAGAGTTATAACACAATAGTTTGATGCGATCGCATCGATTGAGTCGCGATCGACCATCTTGCGCAAGGCCGCCACACCTTGCGCTGGAAGACAGGCGTTCTCGAAGGTCACCTTTACTTTGATGCCTGCCGATGCAAGTTGCTCTGAGGCGAGGCTAATACCTCGCTGAATCTCTTCACCAGCTGAGGCGTAATCGCCCGTAAGAGGCGCCATGACGCCGATACGGATCTCTTCTGATGGTGGAGAGGGAGCTGTGTATGCTGGGAGTGGTGCAAGGGCCGTAGCGGCGAGTAGGGGCGTGGCAAGGAAATAGGCAGTCAAGGGGCGCAGATTCATGGAGTGTCTCCTCAAGTCCGCACTATAGCAGACGTGATGTGATGGCATACTGCTTTAGTATTACTCATTTCAGATAGGGATCAAAATCCGCGGCCAAGCGCACCAGCCCCGCGACGTATGGAGGGCGGACTGGAAGTTCGCCGTGTTGGAATCGCGTCGTAGGGCCGGAGTTTGCAGAGGCTGAGACCTTCGCAACCCTTATACCCTTCGTTACCTTATATGGGCAGGTGCAGCGAACTAAAAAGTTCGCGGTCCGCTTTGGTTCGAGTTGGTTCGATGCGGCCCGAAAGCGCGATGATATCTTTTCCCCTTGGCCAAGGATGTGTTTAGCGGATATCGTGACCAAACCAAGAGGAGACCTATGCTGCTAAGTATCTTTGCCCGAAAGCCGCTCGCACTAATACAAGAGGAAGCAGGCGATGAGTCGCGAGGCTTCCAGCGCTCGCTGACCGGTTGGAACCTGCTCTTACTGGGGATCGGCGGCGTTATCGGCGCTGGGATATTCGTCTTAACAGGTCAGGCAGCTGCGCAGTATGCTGGCCCAGCGATCGCGCTATCGTTTGTGCTCTCAGGGATAGCGTGCATCTTTGCGGCGCTTTGCTACGCTGAATTGGCGGCGATGATACCGATATCGGGTAGTGCTTACACCTACACATACGCAACTCTAGGCCAGCTTGTGGCGTGGATTATCGGCTGGGATCTTATCCTTGAGTACCTCTTTGGTTCTTCGACCGTGGCGGTGGGATGGTCTGGGTATGTTGTAAGTTTCCTGAAAGATTTCGGAATTCAGATTCCGGCCGCTCTTAGTAGCGCGCCGTTTAATTTCGTGCATGGCTCTGGTTGGGTCGCTACAGGAAGCGTAATCAACCTTCCGGCGATGATTATAGTCGGATTGTGTACTTGGCTTCTCTATGTGGGGATTAAGGAGTCAGCCAAATTCAATAACGCTATCGTTGTCGTTAAGTTGACGGTGCTCGCGCTTTTTGTTGTCTTTGGAGCGATGCAGGTTGTGCCGGACAATTGGATGCCATTTATCCCGCAGAATACCGGTGAATTCGGTCACTTTGGATGGAGCGGGATCTTTCGTGGAGCAGGGGTTATCTTTTTCGCCTACATCGGTTTCGATTCTGTTTCAGCGTTGGCTCAAGAGACTAAGAACCCACAGCGCGATATGCCTTTTGGGATTATTGGAGCACTCCTTGCGTGCACAGTTGTCTACATCATGGTCTCCTTGGTGCTCACAGGGATAGTGCGCTACGATCAATTGAATGTTCCGGATCCGATCGCAGTGGCTGTTAATGCGGCAGGGGCTGGTCTTAAGTGGCTTAGGCCCTTTATCAAGATAGGTGCGATAGCTGGACTAAGCTCTGTGGTGTTAGTGTTGCTTATGGCCCAGCCGCGCATACTCTTTAGTATGGCTCGTGATGGGCTACTTCCCGCCGCGTCTGCTAAAATTCATCCCAAGTACAAAACCCCGTACGTATCAACGCTCGTAACGGGCCTCTTAGCTGGACTCGTTGCTGGGCTGTTTCCAATCGGGGTTTTAGGAGAGCTAGTATCTATCGGCACCTTATTGGCGTTTGTATTGGTGTGTATTGGAGTTCTTGTCTTACGAGTGGTTGAGCCGGATGCGCACCGCCCGTTTCGCGCGCCGTTTGTCGTCCCCGTATCGATCTGCGGCGCTCTAAGTGCTCTGGCCCAGATGCTCTCGCTGCCCTGGGATACTTGGTTACGGTTGCTGATTTGGATGGGGCTTGGTTTGGTAATCTATTTCTTGTACGGACGGCGTCACGCAAAAGTTAGGTGATGGCGACTCCGAATGGGTAGCGGTATCCCTCTCTAAACTAGGCCCCTCTGGATGTATATCCAGTTTTAGGTGTTGTATTTCACAAGGATGCCGCGTTCTCTTTGATGGTCACGCAGGTCTGAGTGGTTAATTCGCCATCACCGAAGATATCTGCCGCAGCGTCTGCACGCCTTGACTGGTTATCTGCCATATCTTTGATGTGAAATCCCCCTCTGGGCAGGGCGATACAAGTTTCTGACCCTCTAGGATAAATAGAAAACGTTGGGTCTCCTTCTCATCACGTAAACCGCTGCGCTCAGCTATCTCTGTAATCTCTAACCTGCCACGGTCATTGGAACCACCCGTTGCTCCGTTGGCTAAAGCGTTAAGGATCTGAATTTGACTGATCGATGAAGGGGAGAGGCGCTTCTTCTTTGTGCCTGAGGTTGATTCCATTACGAGCTCCGAATAGAGGTGGTGATAGGGATACCGACGAGCCTTGAGTATACTCGGATGCACCAAGTTATGCAAATGCGGCCCTCGTGCAAAAAGCACAATCCTATTAGTGCGTTGTGCGGTTGCTAGTTACTCGCGGTTACGATACAACCAGCGAATATGGAACAGGAAATGGTGAATAGGGTCGAGGCGCTCAAGGAATCGCTCGTGGCGATCTGTGGCGAGGGGGTAGGAGAGCTAGTTATTGAGCGTGGAGACCTCGTGGTTACCGTTCAGCCAGCAGCTCTCGCTGCAGTACTCAAGAGCTGTAAGGAGTCTCCGCAGCTTGCTTTTGAAATGCTAGTAGATATCACCGCTGTTGATTGGCTTGATGCGCGCGAGAAACGATTCGAGGTAGTATATCAACTTCTGAGCCTCACTAAAACGCAGCGCCTGACGATTAAAGTTCCACTTGGAGAGGATCGACCTGAGGTCGTGACGGCGACGGCCCTTTGGAGAGGCGCTAACTTTTTAGAGCGTGAAGTGTGGGATATGTTCGGGATTCGTTTCGAGGGCCATCCAGATCTTCGCCGAATCCTGATGTACGAAGAATTCGTTGGACATCCGTTGCGTAAAGACTATCCGGTCCAGGGAAAACAACCACGAGTGCAGCTACGTTCTCCAGAGCTAGAAAATACAGCGCGCAAGATGCAGCGTGGGGATCTCGTTACGATCCGAGCCAAGAAGGGCGAGGCCACAGCAGATAAACGGCAGGGAGCATAAGCGATGACGGGTGAGAACACGAAGAAATTGCTCGAGATCGACGTAGGCGTTGGGGGAATTACAACGCAAGCACGCCCGCGCGAGCTCGGCGATGACCTCCACTCTGAGACGATGATCGTCAATCTAGGGCCTGCGCATCCTGCAACGCACGGAACAATTCGCATCGTGGCAGAGCTCTCTGGTGAAAAGATAGTTGATGCCGATGTCGATGTTGGATACCTCCATCGCGGTTTCGAGAAGATGTGCGAAACGGTCGATTATAATCAGGTGATGCCGTATACCGATCGTTTGAACTACGTTTCGCCGATTATCAATAACTTTGGCTGGTGCTTAACAATTGAGAAATTGCTCGAGATCGAGGCTCCAAAGCGCGCTCAATACATTCGGGTGATACTCTCTGAGATATCGCGAGTGTGCGATCATCTTACCTGCCTTGGCGCGTCAGCCATGGAGTTGGGTGCATTTACGGTAATGCTGTACATGATGGAGGCGCGTGAGTACCTCTGGGATCTCCTTGAGGAGGTTACGGGTGCTCGCCTTACGGTTTCGTTCGGTCGAGTCGGAGGTATCAAGGATGATTTAACCACTGGTTTCGCCGAGAAGATGAAGGCGGCCTTCAAAGGTGTGCGCGATCACCTGGTCAACTGTGACCGACTCCTGACACGTAACCGTATCTTTATTGAGCGCATGTGTGATGTAGCGGTGCTAACGTCAGATGAAGCGATAAGCTACAGCCTGACAGGACCGATGCTGCGGGGATCGGGAGTGTCGTACGATATTCGCAAGACGTTTCCTTACTCAAGCTACGACGAGTTTGATTTTGAAGTTCCAGTTGGTAGTAAGGGCGATAATTACGATCGCTTCCTCGTTCGTTTTTATGAGATGGAGCAGTCGTTGCGCATTTGTGAACAGGCGATAGCTCGCTTGCCGGATGGTCCGATTATCGTTGCCGATCCGCACATAGCACTTATGCCTAAAGATGAGGTCTACAGGTCAATTGATGGGATGATTAACCATTTTGAGCTTGTAATGTACGGTGTAAAGCCGCCGGTAGGTTCGGTTTACCAGGCGATTGAAGGTGGTAACGGAGAGCTTGGGTTCTATGTTGTTTCGGATGGAAGCGGCAAGCCTTACCGAGCACACGTGAGAGCTCCGAGCTTTATTCATATGGGTTCGATGCGAAAGATGTTGTTGGGGGCTAATATCTCCGACCTCATCCCAACGTTTGGTATGATTAATATGATAGGTGGTGAGTGTGACCGATAGCGGACAGGTTTTTCACATAGGCACGAAGAAGATTGCTCCGGTGACGAAGAAGGTGGTTCTCTCTGCAGCGGCAGAGAAGAGGGCAACGGAGATTATTCCGCGTTACCCGCAGAGCAGGTCGGCGATTATGCCGCTGCTGTACATCGCTCAGGATGAATTGGGGTATATCTCTCAGGAAGCCGTCGAGTGGGTAGCTGACAAGTTATCGATCGCTCCGGTACAGGTGTGGGAGGTCGCTACCTTCTACACGATGTACTACAAGAAGCCGGTAGGAAAGTATCACTTTCAGGTTTGTCGAACGCTGCCGTGTGCGCTGCGTGGTGCGAAGATGGTTTCAGAGTACCTGCACAAGAAGTTTGACTTGAAGCCGGGTGAGGTCAGTGCCGACGGTTTGTGGAGCTTCGAAGAGGTTGAGTGTCTCGGATCGTGCGGTACAGCGCCGATGTGCCAGATTAACGACGTGTTTTTTGAGAATCTGACTGAGTCCAAACTGGACACGATTATTGCGAGGATCGACAAAGAGCGACCTGATCTGCGTTTCTCAACGGTGCGCGATGAGTTGGGAGCTGGGTTGTCGGGTTGTCCCAAGTCCGAGATTCGGTAAATGATTATTGTGTGAAAAGCGAGTGATGTAATGGCTGATACAGCAACTCCCAAGGCGCCTGAGATGGTCACATTGACGATTGATGGCAAGCCAGTTCAGGTTCCTAAGGGCACGAATCTTATCGAGGCTGCAAAGACTGCTGGCATTGAGGTCCCGCACTACTGTTACCATCCGCACCTATCGGTTGCTGGTAACTGCCGGATGTGTCAGGTGTCAGTTAAGGGGCAGCCAAAGATGACGATCGCCTGCAACACAAACGTGGCTGAAGGCATGGAAGTTGCAACCCACCTTACGAGCAAGGATGTAGCCGATTCGCAGGCAGCGGTGCTCGAATTTATCCTGATTAACCATCCTCTTGATTGCACCGTGTGTGATCAGGCAGGGCACTGTAAGTTGCAAGACTACCACTTCGAGTACAATGCGCGTTCAAGCCGTTTCTTAGAGGAGAAGGTCCACAAGGTCAAAGCTCTCCCGCTAGGACCAACGGTGATGCTTGACGGCGAGCGCTGCATCATGTGTACGCGGTGTATCCGATTCTGCGATGAGGTAACTAAGACATCCGAGTTGGGGATGCTCAACCGGGGTGATCAGTCGGTGATAGCGACTAGCCCAGGTAAGGAGCTTAACAATCCGCTCTCTGGCTCCGTAGTAGATCTCTGCCCAGTGGGTGCTCTGACGCACCGTAAGTGGCGTTTTAACACCCGCATATGGTTTACCAAGCAGACTGAGAGTATCTGCCCCGGTTGTTCAACGGGGTGTAACGTCAAGGTTGCTGAGCGCGATGGACAGGTTGTGCAGGTTAAGGGCCGTCGTAACGATGCCGTAAACAAAGAGTGGTTGTGTGATGAGGGGCGATACGGCTTTGAGCGCTTCCTCCCAAAGCAGCGTATTACCGAAGTTGTTGCGAACAAGAGCGGTGTAGTAGCGGCCTCCACAATAATGGATGTATTTGCAGCTCTCAAAGGCAACCTTAAAACACTCACAGTGCTAGCTGGGCCTGACCTGTTGCTTGAGGAGTACTATATCCTGCGCCAACTCTTGTTACGCGCAGCCTCGGTGAGCCGTGCTGTTATAGCTTACTGCGGGCGTGGCTTGACGCCGGTTGAGGAGCTTCTAGTCAGCCCTGATTACGCGGCTAATTTCCGCGGCGCGCAACTGACAGGGCTTATCGGCGAGCTGCCCGACAGTGAGTACCAGGATGTTTTGGGTAAGATTCGTCGCAAGGAGATTGAGAATGTCTTGATCCTGGGGGATCGCGCGATAGCTGCACAGGATATCGATGCCGCGTTGTTAGATGGGATTAGAGCTGCCAAGGTATCGGTGGCAGTGATAGGAGATGGCGAATCGCCTCTTGCTGGTGTGGCCTCGTTTGTGGTTCCGGGACGCACAATCCTCGAGAAATCTGGATTACTGCTGAATCGCCAGATGCGCTTACAGTATACTCAGAATGTTGTGTCGCTTCGCGATGGTACGTTTCCGGAATGGCGCTTTCTGGCGATGCTGGCCGATGCTGCTGGCATAAAGTTAATCCCTGGGGACCTCAAGGCGATGAGCGATCGTGACCTGACTCGCTGGTATCTGGCGACAGATACCGTCTTGGCCGCACAGGCATTAACGATTCAGACTATCAAGAACGGTGGTGTGCAACTCCAGGCGCCAACAAAGACCACAGGTAATGAGGCTTTGACAACACTTTCGCAGGGAGCGCCATCGGCGGCATAGTGGGTTATGTTTGAGCTACTCGTTTTACTGATTAAAGTCGGATTTGTTCTTAATATAGCCCTTGTGCTTGGGTCTCTCTGTACCTGGCTTGAGCGCAAGGGTTCAGCGTTAATTCAGGACCGTGTGGGAGCCAACCGTGCAGGGGCTTTCGTTGAGTCTGACCGGTGGTACCTAAAGCCGATTCTTCCCGTTATTAGAATGATGGGGTGGTTAGGGGTGATCAATACGCTTCTGTGTGATTCGCTAAAAGGGTTGTGGAAGGAAGATTTCGTACCCGAAGGAACCTCAAAATTCCTGCACGCGGTAGCGCCAATAATTGCGGTTATGCCGATCATGTTGGCGTTTGCTGTGCTTCCGTTGGCTCCGGATTTCTATCTTTTCGGTTATCGTATTCACCCGCGAGTAGCTCCAATCGATGCTGGATTGCTGTTCGTTCTGGCGATGGGTTCGGTAGCGGTGTATGGAGTCGCAATCGCTGGCTGGACAGGAAACAATAAGTTCTCGCTTCTTGGGGCATTGCGCGCAGCTGCGCAGATGATCTCGTATGAGTTACCTATGGGACTCGTGTTCGTGGCGCTTATCGTGGTGTATGGAACCCTTGATGTATACTCAATCGTTGAGCAGCAGGGAGACCTTGTCTTGGGATTTCTGCCTAAGTGGGGTGTGTTCATGCAGCCCGTTGGCTTTGTAGTGCTGTTACTGGCCGGTATGGCTGAGACCAAGCGTGGGCCGTTTGACCTACCGGAAGCCGAGTCGGAGTTAGCAGCGGGCTACTTTACAGAGTACTCAGGAATGAAGTTCCTGCTCTTCTGGTTGGGAGAGTTCTGCGAGATAGCGCTCTTTGCTCTTTTGTTGGCGCTGCTGTTTTTCGGCGGATGGCAGATACCTTGGGTGCAGCTTCCCGAAGGTGTCTGGTGGGCTGCGTTGCTCGGGCACTTTGTGCTCATGACTAAGGTAGTATTCTTTTGCGTTCTGCAGATCGTTATTCGCTGGACCTTGCCCAGGTTTCGCTACGACCAATTGATGAATTTAGGGTGGAAGCTGTTGCTTCCGGTTAGCTTGGCGAACTTGGTGTTGACCGCGATTGTAAAGGTGCTGGCATGAATGTGATTAGCTTCTTAATAGGAATGACCGCTGTGGTCTCAGGTATCTGCGTTGTTGGGTTACGCAACCCGCTCTTTAGCGCCTTCGCGTTGGTGGTCAATCTGCTGGCCGTTGCTGGTCTCTATGCTTCGCTCGATGCGCACTTTCTAGCGGTTTCGCAGGTGGTTGTGTATGCAGGCGCAATTATGGTGCTAGTACTGTTTGTGCTGATGTTGCTCAACTTAAAGTCTGAGTCAGGAAGGAGACTGGGGTTCGTTCGGTGTGCTACAGCGCTGGTGGTCGGGTGTATGGTGGTAATGTCGGCGCTCCCGCCAATTTTAGCACATTTTTCGGGTATGTCATCAAGCACAGTAAGTGACAATATGATGAGCTCTGTTGGAACGGTGCAGGCTATTGGTAGAGAGCTCTACACAAAGTATGTAGCCCAATTCGAGTTGGCGTCTCTTGTGTTGTTAATCGGGATAGTAGGGGCTGTGATGCTCGCCAAGCGCAAGAACGTCGAACTGGCGCCCCGCCCAGGTGGTTTAGTTGGAGGGAGCAAGTAAATGAGTTCTGTTCTCACTTACGTTGGGTTATCGATGGTGTTGTTTGTTATCGGCGCCGTAGGTGTCTGTCTCAGACGCAATGCAATCGTAGTTTTCATGTGCATCGAGATGATGCTCAACGCGGTAAACCTGGCGTTTGTTGCGTTTAGCAAGCTGCATGGGAACCTCGATGGGCAGGTAGCAGTTTTTTTTGTGATGGTTATAGCCGCAGCGGAATCAGCGATCGGACTGGCGATAATCCTCTCAGTCTTTCGTAACATTGAGTCGGTTGAAACTACCGACGCTGGGCAGCTTAAGTGGTAGCCAGGCAGATTAAAGGTTAGATGGTATGCAAAGCTCGCAAGGATTGTTAACCCTTCTCGTTCTTATCCCAGCTCTAGGCTCGGCTTTGACCTATGGTATCGGTCGGCGGCTGCCAGCTCTTTCCGGGTTTATCGCTACCCTTGCTGTCGTCGCCGCGTTCGGATGCACCGTTTCGTTGTGGCGCGGAATCGGGGTAGGGGCCGAATCGGTTACTGTATCTCTTGGCTCGTGGTTGTCGTTCGGGAGCTTCTCGCTGCCCCTGGAGCTCTACTTTGATAGACTCTCTGCCGTTATGTGTCTGGTTATTACTGGGATCGGTTCCCTCATTCATCTCTACGCAACGGGTTACATGGCCCACGATCCAAGCCGACCGCGTTTTTTTGCTTACTTAAATCTGTTTGTCGCAGCGATGCTCATACTGGTGTTGGGTAAGTCGCTGCCGGTTGTGTTTATCGGCTGGGAGGGGGTAGGGCTCTGTTCATACCTGCTGATAGGCTTTTGGTACTCCAATCGTGACTACGCAAGCGCAGGAAGAAAGGCTTTTGTGATGAACCGGATCGGGGACGTTGGATTCTTGGTCGCCATGGCTATTTTGCTCCAGTACTGCGGCACGCTCGATGTTGTCAACTTGAATACTCCTCAGATGCTCGCAAAGTTACCAGCCGATATGGGGCTTATTGCTGGTTTAATGTTGTTTTTTGCGGCAACTGGAAAGTCGGCGCAACTGCCGCTCTTTACCTGGCTACCTGATGCCATGGCTGGCCCCACTCCGGTTTCAGCGCTCATCCACGCTGCTACTATGGTCACAGCGGGGATATACTTGATGGGGCGGATGCATGGAGTGCTTGAGTTCGATCCAGCAGTGCCGGCAACGATCATGTGGGTGGCACTTGCTACGGCAGCGCTAGCAGCTACGGTGGCGTTGGTTCAGAACGATATAAAGAAGGTCTTGGCGTACTCAACGGTAAGCCAACTAGGTTTTATGTTTGTAGCGGTGGGGGCTGGATGTTACGGCGTGGCACTGTTCCATGTTGTCACACACGCGTTCTTTAAGGCTTGCTTGTTCTTGAGTGCTGGCTCGGTTATTCACGGCTGCCACCACGAGCAAGATATGCAGCGCATGGGAGGATTGGCGGCTAAGATGCCGCTTACTTGCGTGTCGTACGGCGTAGCCACTTTAGCGATTGCCGGAATTGCCCCGTTTGCTGGGTACTTTTCAAAGCACGCGATCTTCGAATCGATTCATGAGATCAGTAATCCATATCTCACCGCACAGCTTCCCCTTATCGGATTTATAGCTACATCGGTCGCTGTGTGTACTGCACTTTATATGGGGCGCTCGTTTATCCTTACCTTTCTCGGTAGCTACCGAGGCTCAGAGCACCCACATGAGGCGCCGCTAGTGATGACTGCACCGGTATTTGTGCTTGCGGCCCTTTCGGTCGTTGGTGGTTTGTTGCTGCACCATTCATTGCCCACGTATGTTACCGGGCCGTTGCCCCCAACAGCGCTGCACGAGGCAGCTCCAGGCATTTTAGGTTACTTGATAGGCTCAGTGCCAGGCATCGTTGGAATCGGATTGGCTGTTTGGCTGTATCTGATCGCTCCTTCTCTTACAAAAACGATACGGAAGTTCGCCTGGCCCTTTGAGAAGTTGTTCTCTGGTAAGTACTTCATCGATGAGCTGTACGACCGAGCGATTATCGCTCCGGTTGCGGCGATCTCGCGGATAGTTTCGCGGACCATCAACCAGACGGTGGTTGAGGGCAGTGGTGGAGCTATCGGCGTTGTGACCAGTGCTGTGGGAGAGTTGACCTGCCGAGTAACTACCGGCCAGGTGGCGACATATGTGTTAATTATGTTCGGCGCAATCGCTGTGCTTTTACGTCTATTTGTTTGAGGTGAGGTAGTGCGATGGTAGCAGCGTGGCCACCACTTAGTTCGGTTATTATCGTCCCAGCTCTTGTAGCTCTTCTAGCTATGGGACCGTGGTTTGCTCGTGAGCGGGATACCAACGGGCGGCTCTGCCGCATCTGGGCGCTATTAGGATGTTTAACTACACTGGTCCTGCTGATGTCGATCGCCGGGGCAGGTCTATCGAACCCACAGAGCTTTTTGCGAGTTGAGGAGTCGCTTCCGTGGATACCCTCGTGGGGTGTTTCATTTCATCTGACCCTTGATGGGATCTCGTTCGTCTTTGCTCTTTTAACCTGCGTAATAACCTTTGCGGTTATTGGGTGGTCGAGCAAGCCTGCGGCTGCGGGGCCAGCCTGGTACGCTCTTTTGTTACTTGGTCAGTCTGCGGTTACTGGAGCTTTTCTGGCGACTGACCTGGTGCTGTTTTACGTTTTGTATGAGTTGATGTTGATCCCGGTTTTGGTTGCCATGGTCCTGTGGGGAGGTGTCCGCAGGATGCAGGCAGCTTTAAAGTTTCTGCTCTATACGATGTTTGGCTCGGTATTTATGTTTATTGCGATCCTATATCTGGGATGGCAAGGGGTTCAAACGATGCAACAGCACTCGGGAATGAGCTCGTTTGGATTTGAGATCGCAACGCTAAGTTCTATGCCCCGTTTGGCGCTTAATGAGCAGATTCTGCTCTGTCTCTGTTTTCTTGTCGCCTTTGGCGTAAAGATACCGGCGGTTCCGCTGCATGGATGGTTAGCCGATACGTATCGTGAAGCACCATACGGGATGGCGGCGTTCACCGCAGCGCTCCTGGGTAAAGTAGGTCTCTACGGAGTGATTCGCTTTGTGGTGCCGCTATTTCCCGATGCGCTCGCTGTGTTTGGGCCCTACATCGCGGCGGTAGGAGCTGTGGGGGTTGTATACGGTGGAGTGATTGCGTTGACCCAGCGTGAGATACGCTCACTTCTCGCGTACTCGTCACTGTCGCACCTGGGGTTCTGCATCCTCGGTATCGCCGCAATGAGCCAGATGTCGGTAACGGGAGCTGTTTTTCAGGCTGTTAGCCACGGGTTGGTGACGGCAGCGCTGTTTCTGCTCTTCGGAACGATTATAGAGCGCGAAGGTGCAAGTGATTTTGAGAGTCTTGGAGGCCTCGCCGCAAAGCTCCCGGTCACAGCTTTCTTCCTGATGATTTTTAGCTTAGCGGCTGTGGCTCTTCCACTTACCAGTAGCTTTGTCGGTGAGTTTTTAATTTTAATGGGCTCGTGGACTAATTATCCGCAGTGGACCGTAGTTGCCATGGCGGGAGTCGTTGTAGGGGCGGTCTATACCCTAACTGCCTACTTAAAGACTATGTTTGGACCAGCTTCCGATACGGTTCCGCTACGGCGCTCAGATATCAGTGGAGGAGATTTGGTTGTCATGTCTGCTCTAGCGCTCGCGGTTGTTGGTTTAGGTTTGATACCCTCGCGGGTTCTTTCTGTTGTTGAGCCCGCGGTCACTTTACAGATTGAGACTAGGGGGCCCTCTGGATCGGCTAAGGGCTCGCAAGCGGGTCAACGGCGGGGGGTGGAGGATGATGCGCAGCCATCGTTATCTAGTGTGGCAGCTCAGACGGTATCCATGCCTGTCAATCGCGATGCTGCTATGGAATACGTTTTAGATCATTAGGTGTGTGTTTATGAATGCCATAGCTTCGTTTGCTCCTATTCTTGTACTATCGGTCGGTAGCCTCGGATACCTCCTTGGAGGGCGTGCGATTGAGAACGTACGAGCGTCTGCACTATTTGCCGTTTCTCTGATAGCGATTGCGGTGTGGTGCACACTGGGGTTGAGTGATACGGCAGCGGCAGCAGGGTTTGGAATCGTCGTGAACTCAGGCACCCGAATCCTAGCTGTTGTAACCTGTATCGCAGGTCTGGTCAGCATCGTAGCAACTTCTGGGTCGCTAGAAGGTGAGAAGGTGGCGATGCTTAGTGAGTATTACTATCTGATGCTTACATCGTTGTGTGGCGCGCTGATTATGGTGTTTGCGGCAGATTTCCTGACCCTGTTTATCGGAGTCGAGGTTGCATCGCTTGCCTTGTATTGTCTCTGTGCTGCGCGTGTAGATGAAAGGCGCTCATCGGAAGCCTCAATGAAGTATTTTCTGTTAGGCTGCTTTAGTTCTGGCTTTCTACTGTACGGGATAGCGTTATGGTACGGTGCGACGGGTTCATTGGCGCTCAGCGCGGGAGGTACAGTTGCAGTGAATGCGCCTATAGTGGCGTTATCATTTCTGATGATTTTGGTTGGCGTGGCGTTTAAGATCGGACTCGCACCGTTTCACTTCTGGGTTCCGGATGTTTACCAGGGAGCGCCAACTTCGGTCACAACCTTTATGAGTTGTGTTGTAAAAGTTGCTGCTGTGGCGACGCTTGTGCGAGTGCTTGCCAGTTCGTTTGGCTTTACCGAGCTTTGGACGGTTGGGCCGTTATGGATCTTAAGCGTATTGGCTATGACGGTAGGGAACCTAGCTGCGCTACAGCAAAGGAGTATAAAGCGCATGCTGGCGTATTCCAGCGTAGCGCAGGCTGGATACATGATGATCGGCCTAGTGGTTGCTGGATCGGCTGCCGAGGCGATCGGGGCGACCTTGTACTATGTTATCGTTTACTGCGCGATGACTATTGGGGCGTTCGCCGTGCTGTCAGCGATTGGTCCAGATGCTGATTCAATCGATGATCTCAAGGGGCTTGGGAAACGTAGCCCATTCTTAGCGGTGTGCATGACCCTGTTTTTCTTGGCACTAGCTGGACTACCTCCGAGTCTGGCTGGACTTATGGGTAAGGTCTATCTTTTCTCGTCAGCTTTGTCTGCTGAATTTTTTGGCCTTGCGATCATCGCGGCATTGAATTCTGCCCTAGCATGCGCGTACTATTTTCGAGTGCCCGTGGCGATTCTTTCAACAAGGGATGACATCGGTGAGCCGTTGCGTGTGCCGGTACAGGCTACACTGGCTATCGGTCTTTGCGCGGTAGCAGTAGTTGTTTTTGGTGCTTTGCCCGAGAACCTACTCGTGATTGTAAGAGACGCGGCGCAGAGTTTGGTAGTGCGGTAGGTTCTTTGTGATGCGGTAGGAGGGGGCAACGCTGCTGATCGAAGGAGTGCAAGCGCATGTTGAATGAAGCTGAAATATAAGGGTTGAGTAGGCGGCGGGGCTTCAAGTCTTAGCAGCCGTAACCCTGACGATGGCAGTTGCGGGTCTGAAAAATGGCGCAGCTGCCCAAAATCACTTCTGTTTTTTAATTTTCGATGCTCACCCTGACGGTGCCAGGGTTGCGCCTCCGAAAAGTGAACCCCCCTTTTTTGCTTTTTAGAGTCTGCACAATTCCCATTCGCCTTAGCTGCTCTTGTTAGGGTAAAAGCCCTTTGCGCTCTTAAATAGCTACCCCTCTTGCATTCCCACGACGATAACTATGGCGACTAGTATGAGGATGGGGATTCCTCGTTAATCCGCAGGCAACGGTTCCCGATTCGCATCCCGACGCTATTTCTCCCTGAATAATCGTTTATGAACGGTCCTTTTTTGGCGTTCCCAAGTATCGTTCTCGGTAACTACTCAGCACTTTGTGCCGAGTAGTTGCAAGTATTTCGTTAGCACCTCATTTTAGGGATATCTAGATCAGCGCAAATCTGTCATATAGTGATGGATGACACTTAAACCTAAATTCGGCAGTTAAGGAGGATGAAAATGGTGCAGATACTCGAAAGC